>NZ_JBNCOB010000019.1:0-130660 GCF_049847285.1 Micromonospora sp. DT62 | reverse complement strand
CATCGTCCGCGAGGTCCACACCGCCCTCCTCGCCGACTTCACCGCCCTCAACACCCCTTGACGTCTATAGGAGCATCCCCAACTGCTCTCGCCCCTCCCCCTCGCTCCCGCCCGCCGCCCCGCCGTGGCCCCGCCCCTCGCGGCGTCGATCATGCAGTTGCGGTGCCTCGCAAAAGGTGCTTAACAGCGGTAACCGCCCACCACAAGTGCATGATCGACGGGGTGGGGCGGCGCGGGGTGGGGCGGGGGCAGGGCAGGGTGGGGGCTCGGTCAGCCGAGGACCAGGCCCGGGTCCGGGGCGGGGTCGGGGGTCGGGGCGGGGATCTTGTACTCCTCCGTCAGCGTGGTGACCGGGCCGGGCCAGGTGGCCTGGGCGACCTCGATCGGCTTGCGGTGGCCGTCGTAGGCCACGTGCAGCAGGTGCAGCACGGGGGTGTCGGGGCGGATCTGGAGGATCTCGGCCTCCTCCCGGCTGGGCTGGCGGGCGCTGATGGTGTCGGTGGCCGAGACGTACCGCCGGCCGGTGGCCTCCTCGGCCTCCTGGTAGAGCGGCCGGCCGAACGCCTCGGCGCGCTCCAGCGAGGTGCCGGCGGTGTCGGCGGGCAGGAACCACGAGGCGCCCACCTCGACGGGGGAGTCCTCGGTGCGCACGAGGTGGCGGCGGCAGAGCAGGTCGGTGCCGTCGGCGACCCCGAACGCGTCGGCCACCTCCGGCGGGGCGGGGGCCCTGCCGACGGAGACGAGCTGCTGTCGGTACCGCGCGGCCAGGTCGGTGTGGTAGCCGCGGAAGCCGCCGTAGCGGCCCCGGGAGAGCCGGTTGAGCCGCCGCCGGGTGCCTCGGACGTACGTCCCGGAGCCGGGCTTGGTGATCAGGATGCCCTCGACCCGCAGCTGGTCGACGGCGCGTTGCACGGTCTGCTTCGCCACGCCGAACATCTCGGCGATGGCCGGGATGGACGGCAGCCGCTCGCCCGGTGCCCAGTCGCCGCGGCGGATCTGGGTCTTGAGCTGCGCGGCGATCTGGCGGTGCGGGAACTCGGCCGCCCCCGGATTGATCTGCATGCCCGCCTCCTCGATGACAGCTAGGTTCCTAGGATGCCTTAGGGGTGGTGACCGCGCCACCCCGGACACGCCAAAAGACCGGCCCCGGACGACACGCGTCCGGGGCCGGTGCGGCAGGGGATGAGTGCTACCAGGAGCCGGCCGTGGGGCCGGCGGAGCCGCCGCGGCGGCGCAGGTACTTCTCGAACTCCTGGGCGATCTCGTCACCCGTCAGCGGGGTGATGCCCGCGTCGCCGACGCGTTCCTCCAGCTCGCGCACGTACTCGCCGAGCTCGGCGTCCTGCTCGGCGGCGCTGCGCACCCGCTGCTCCCACTCGGCGGCCTCCTCGGCCAGGTCGGCCATGGGCACCGGCAGGTCGAGCACCTCCTCGACGCGGTGCAGCAGGGCGAGGGTGGCCTTGGGGCAGGGCGGGTTGTTGGCGTAGTGCGGCACATGCACCCAGAACGAGACGGCGTCGACCTCGGCCTTGTTGCAGGCGTCGTGCAGCACGCCGACGATCCCGGTCGGCCCGTCGTAGCGGGTGGGGGTGAGCTGGTAGCGCTGGGCGGCCTCCGCGTCGGAGGCGCTGCCGCTGATCGGCAGCGGCCGGGTGTACGGCACGTCGGCCAGCAGCGCGCCGAGCACCACCACCCGCTCGACCTCCAGGCTGTGGCAGATCTCCAGCACCTGCTCGCAGAAGGTGCGCCACCGCATGCTCGGCTCGATCCCCCGGATCAGTACGACGTCCCGTTCGGTGCCCTCGGGGCTGGCCACCATGAAGCGCGTCGTCGGCCACTCCACCCGGCGGGTCTCGCCCTCGGCCATGGTGATCGTGGGGCGACTGACCTGGAAGTCGTAGAAGTCCTCCGGGTCCAGCTCCGTGACCTGCCGGGCCTGCCACACCTGCTCCAGGTGCTCGACGGCGGCGGTGGAGGCGTCGGCGGCGTCGTTCCAGCCCTCGAACGCGGCGATCGCCACGGGGGACCGCAGCACCGGCAGTCCGTCGAACTCGGTCACGCCGTCACCTCACCCTGCTCGTCGGGGCCGGCGCCGGGACCGGACCCGGTCGTCCGCCCGCCGGGCGTGGTGCTGTCGCTGTAGTCCTTCACGTCCGTCAGCCTACGTGTCGGGGCGGGATGCGGCCCGCCGGCCGCGCCGGTCGAGCCCGGCTCCGGCTGGCCATACCACGATGAACCGGACAGCGTGATCCCGCTGACACAATGTGGGAAGGCACGTGCGGGGGAATCCATCGGCGGGCGACGGCACTAACCTGATCCTGTGCGGACCTCATTGCTCGACGTACTGGCAGACCGGATTCTCATCGCCGACGGCGCGATGGGCACGATGCTGCAGGCGGCCGACCTCACCCTGGACGACTTCGAGGGCTACGAGGGCTGCAACGAGGTCCTCAACGCCACCCGACCGGACGTCGTGCGCGGGGTGCACGAGGCGTACCTGGCCGCCGGCGCGGACTGCGTCGAGACCAACACCTTCGGGGCCAACCTGGCCAACCTGGGTGAGTACGACATCCAGCACCGCATCCGCGAGCTCTCCGAGGCAGGGGCCCGCCTCGCCCGGGAGGCCGCCGACGCGTACGCCACCCCCGAGCGGCCCCGCTTCGTGCTGGGCTCGATCGGCCCGGGCACCAAGCTGCCGACCCTGGGGCACGCCGACTACGCGACCCTGCGCGACGCGTACCAGGAGAACGCCGAGGGCCTGATCGAGGGCGGGTCGGACGCGCTGATCGTGGAGACCTGCCAGGACCTGCTCCAGGTGAAGGCCGCCGTCGTCGGCTCGAAGCGGGCCATGGCCCGGCTCGGCCGGACGGTGCCGATCATCTGCCACGTCGCCGTGGAGACCACCGGCACCATGCTGGTGGGCAGCGAGATCGGGGCGGCGCTGGCGGCCATCGAGCCGCTGGGCGTCGACCTGATCGGGCTGAACTGCTCGACCGGGCCGGCCGAGATGGGCGAGCATCTGCGCTACCTGTCCCGGCACTCACGGATCCCGCTGTCGGTGATGCCGAACGCGGGCCTGCCGGTGCTGACCGCCGACGGGGCGTACTTCCCGCTGACCCCCGTGGAGTTGGCCGACGCGCTGGAGCGGTTCGTCACCGAGTACGGCGTGTCGCTGGTGGGCGGCTGCTGCGGCACCACCCCCGAGCACATCCGGGTCCTCTCGGAGCGCCTGCACGGCACGCGCCCGGCACCCCGCGAGCCGCGGCACGAGGCCGGTGTCTCGTCGGTCTACCACCCGGTGCCGTTCGCCCAGGACGCCTCCCTGCTGATGGTGGGGGAGCGCACCAACGCCAACGGCTCCAAGGCGTTCCGCGAGGCCATGCTCGCCGGCGACTGGCGGGCCTGCGTGGAGATCGCCCGCAGCCAGGCCCGCGACGGCTCGCACCTGCTGGACCTCTGCGTCGACTACGTCGGCCGCGACGGCACCCGGGACATGCGGGAACTCGCCGGCCGCTTCGCCACCGCCTCCACCCTGCCGATCATGCTGGACTCGACCGAGCCTGCGGTGGTCGAGGCGGGCCTGGAGATGCTCGGCGGCCGGTGCGTGGTCAACTCGGTCAACTTCGAGGACGGCGACGGGCCGGAGTCCCGCTACGCCCGCGTGATGCCCATCGTCAAGGAGCACGGCGCCGCCGTGGTGGCGCTGCTCATCGACGAGGAGGGGCAGGCGCGTACCGCCGACTGGAAGGTGCGGATCGCGGGGCGGCTGATCGACGACCTCACCGGGCGGTGGGGGATGGACCGCGCGGACATCCTGATCGACGCGCTGACGTTCCCGATCGCCACCGGCCAGGAGGAGACGCGGCGCGACGGCATCGAGACGATCGAGGCGATCCGGGAGATCGCCCGCCGCTGGCCGGGCGTCAACTTCACCCTCGGCATCTCCAACGTCTCGTTCGGGCTCAACCCGGCGGCCCGGCAGGTGCTCAACTCGGTCTTCCTGCACGAGTGCCGCGAGGCCGGCCTGACCAGCGCCATCGTGCACGCCAGCAAGATCCTGCCGTTCAACAAGATCCCCGACGCGCAGCGGGAGGTGGCGCTGGACCTTATCTACGACCGCCGCCGCGAGGGCTACGACCCGGTGCAGAGGTTCATCGAGATCTTCGAGGGCGTGGACGCGGCGTCGGCGCGGGCCGGGCGGGCGGAGGAGTTGGCCGCGCTGCCGCTGGAGGAGCGGCTCAAGCGGCGGATCATCGACGGCGAGCGCAACGGCCTGGAGGCCGACCTGGACGCGGCGATGACGCAGGGGCGCAGCCCGCTGTCCATCATCAACGACATCCTGCTCGACGGCATGAAGGTCGTCGGCGAGCTGTTCGGCTCCGGTCAGATGCAGCTGCCGTTCGTGCTCCAGTCCGCCGAGGTGATGAAGACCGCCGTGGCGTACCTGGAGCCGCACATGGAGACCGCCGAGGACGGCGGCAAGGGTCGCATCGTGCTGGCCACGGTGCGCGGTGACGTGCACGACATCGGCAAGAACCTGGTGGACATCATCCTGTCCAACAACGGCTACGAGGTCGTCAACATCGGCATCAAGCAGCCGATCAACGCAATCCTGGAGGCCGCCGAGCAGCATCGGGCCGACGCGATCGGCATGTCCGGCCTGCTGGTCAAGAGCACGGTGATCATGAAGGAGAACCTCGCCGAGATGGCGTCGCGCGGGGTCGCGGAGCGCTGGCCGGTGCTGCTGGGCGGGGCGGCGCTGACCCGGGCGTACGTCGAGGACGACCTGCGGGCGATGTTCCCCGGCCAGGTGCACTACGCCCGGGACGCCTTCGAGGGACTGTCGCTGATGGACCGGGTGATGACGGCCAAGCGCGGTGGGGCGCCCGTGATCGACGCGGAGCGGGAGGCGGCCCTGGCGGCCCGGCGGGCGCGCCGCGAGCGGCAGCGGGCCATCGTCAGCGAGTCGTTGCCGGAGCTGGACGACGCGTCGGTGCGCTCCGACGTGGCCACCGACGTGGAGGTGCCCGCCCCGCCGTTCCTGGGCACCCGGGTGGTCAAGGGCGTGCCGCTGGCCGACTACGCGGCGCTGCTCGACGAGCGGGCCACGTTCCTCGGGCAGTGGGGCCTGCGGGGCGCCCGCAGCGGGCAGGGCCCGTCCTACGAGGAACTGGTGGAGACGGAGGGCCGGCCCAGGCTGCGCTACTGGCTGGACCGGCTGATCGCCGACCAGGTGCTGGAGGCGGCCGTGGTGTACGGCTACTTCCCGGCGTACGCCGAGGGCAACGACCTGGTGGTGCTGGACGAGAACGGGCGCTCCGAGCGGGCGCGGTTCTCCTTCCCCCGGCAGCGGCAGGAGCGGCGGCTCTGCCTGGCCGACTTCTTCCGCCCGCGCGGCGACGAGCTGGACGTGGTGGCGTTGCAGCTGGTCACCGTGGGGCAGCCGATCAGCGAGTACACGGCGAAGATGTTCGCCCGCAACGAGTACCGCGACTACCTGGAGGTGCACGGGCTGTCCGTACAGCTCACCGAGGCGCTCGCGGAGTACTGGCACCGGCGGATCCGCGCCGAGCTGACCCTGCCGGGCGGCCGTACGGTGGCCGACGGCGACCCGGCGGACCTGGCGGGTCTGCTGCGCACCGACTACCGGGGCTGCCGATACGCGTTCGGCTACCCGGCCTGTCCGGACCTGGAGGACCGGGCGAAGATCGTGGAGCTGCTGGGCGCGGAGCGGATCGGTGTGCAGTTGTCGGAGGAGTTCCAGCTGATGCCGGAGCAGGCGACGGACGCGATCGTGGTGCACCACCCGGAGGCGAGCTACTTCAACGCCAAGTGACGGGCGTAGGTGCCCGGAGCTGCGGATCAGGTTGTCCGGAGGGTCGCTGAACCATGATCATGCCGCCACGCGGTCGCCGGGGTCCTACGATCATTTCGTGTCCCACTGGTCGGAGAAGGTACGCGTGGCCGAGGAACGCGGCGACCATGACGAAGCGACCGCGGTGCTCAACGCTGTTGCGGAGTGTTACAGCACCGACCACGAACGCCATGACGCGCACCTTTGGCACATGGACCTGCTCGCGAGGGCTGGACGTCGTGTCGAGCTGGCGGCACTCGGCCGCCACGACGTCCATGCGCGCAGGCGGCTGCGCCGTCTGCTGAGAGAGGACGGACGAGCCGACAGCGGTCCCGAGGCGGCCGGGTGACCAGACGCGACGATCGGGCGGTTCCGCAGCGCGTCTGTGCTGCTGTGGGCTGTGGTGGTCGCCCGGGTCGCGTCGCTGGCCGCACCGGGCCTTAGCTGTAGCGCTCCTCGCGGTAGCGGCGAGCAAGTCGTCTGATCATGGTTCCGCCGACGGCGGCGGTCAGGTAGCTGGCCTCCTGATGCGACTCGCTGGCTTCCCACTCGGGGATGTCCGCCGGGTTGTCGCCTCCGATGCCCAACGACACGTCACCGTGCCGGGCGCGGAAGTAGAACCGTTCGCCACTCGGCAGGGTCCCTTCCACCTGCACTGGGGCCGCCACACACGTCACCTCCGCTTCCCAGCCCTCACGGTGCAGGGCGGCGACGAGCTGGAGCCAGGACTCGGAGTGCTGCTGGTGCCACTGCCGTCGAGCCTCATCCATGAGGCCATGGTCCTGGACCTGACTCGGAGCCCGCACGAGGGGGCGGGCCGGGTGGGACCCGGTTCGTCCGGCAGCCGGGGACGGTTCAACGCCTCGTGACGCCGCGGTCCCCTTCCGTGCCGGGAGGCTGGGCCGCCGCGGTCATGCGGGGCAGGAAACCTACGATCTGCAGATATGGAGCCGTAGACATCTTTCATCAGGGATCGATCTGCCACTATATTGCGGGCACTGTCGATCTCTCCCGATGACGAGGTGCACATGTTCGACAACCGGACGCTGCGGCGGCGTACCCTCCTTGCGGCCGTGGCCGGTGCCGCGGCCGTCCCCATGGTCGCCGGCCCCGCGTGGGCGGCGCTGCCGAAGGTCTACATCGACCCGGGCCACGGCGGCACCGACCCCGGCGCGGTCGGCAACGGGCTGCAGGAGAAGGCCCTGACGCTCGACATCTCCCTGCAACTGCGCAACATCCTGCTCGCCAACTGGGGCGTCGACGTCCGGATGTCCCGCACGACCGACATCACCCGCAGCCTGGCCTACCGCACCGACGACGCCAACGCGTGGGGCGCGAACCTGCTGGTGAGCGTGCACATCAACTCCGGCGGTGGCACCGGCTTCGAGAGCTACCGTTACCCGACGTCGGACGCCGCCACCGTCAACCTGCACAACGCCCTGCACCCGAGGGTGATCGGCGGCATGCGGACGATCGGTGGGGTCACCGATCGAGGGCTGAAGACCGCGAACTTCCACATGCTGCGCGAGTCGGCCATGCCCGCGGTGCTGACCGAGAACCTCTTCATCGACTCCGTCGCCGACTCGAACCTGCTCAAGCGGGCCGACTTCATCACCGCCACCGCCCGTGGCCACGCCGAGGGCATCGCCGCCTACCTCGGCCTGAGCGCGCCCAACCCGCCCACGTTCAGCACCATCGTGGACAATGCCACGGCGGGGCGGTTCACGGCGAGCACCAACTGGGGCACCTCCTCGTACTCCGCCCAGCGTTACGGGGCCGACTACCGCTTCGCCAACCCCACGCTGGCCAGCGACTCCGCCTGGTTCAAGGTGAACATCCCGGCGGCCGGCAACTACCGCGTCGAGGTGCGGCACCCGGCCGACCCCGGCTACAACAGCTCGGCCCCGCACGTCGTCGTCACCGCCTCGGGCAACCGCACGGTCAGTGTGGACCAGCGCTCCAGCGGCGGCGTCTGGCGCTCGCTGGGCACCTTCGGGCTGGCCGCCGGCGACCGGAACCTGGTCGCGGTCAGCCGCTGGACCAGCACCACCGGCTACGTGGTGGCCGACGCCGTCCGGGTCACCCGGGTCTAGGAACACGGCCGGACTGCGGTCGGGCTGAGGCCGCGCGTGCGGCAGGCGTCGCCGCGCCACGCCTCGCGGCCCTCCTCCACCACCACCAGCGCGCCGACAGACCCACCCGAACGTGATCAGGACGTCATGGACGTGACCCGGCGACTTCAGGGTCCATGGCGTCCTGATCGCCGTTGGTGGGGTGCCGCGGGCCGTCACGGCAGAGAGCGGCAGAGAGCGGCACTGCGTCGCGGTGCGCCGTTGCGTGGGTCGGTGCATCGGCGCGGGCGTCCGGCTGGCGATCGACGGGCGTGCCTCGCGCCGCCGACGACACGCCCGGGACCGACATGTGGGGTGTGACAACGGCGCCAACCCTATATATGGTGTCGGCGCAGCTGGTTCGGCCGCTCATCCGGAGTGGTCGAGGCAAGAGGGAACCCGGTGGGAATCCGGGACTGCCCCGCAGCGGTGAGTGGGAACGACCGCCGTCATCAGCACTGGGCCGCCAGCGGCCTGGGAAGCGACGGCCAGTAGGAGACCGGCGAGTCCGGTCGCGCCCGCGAGTCCGAAGACCTGCCAGTGCGCCGTACGCCCGCTTCCGGGTGTGTGGCGGTCCGAGGCCGCGTGGGACGGCCGACGCCATCCCGACGCGTTGCCCTGCGGCGCGTCGTCGTCGGTGTCCGCTCCCCGCGTGCCCAGGAAATCCGTCTGGGATCAAGGCTCGCGAGGAGTGCGTGGTGACAGTCACCGAGGTTTTTCCGGCCGACGATGCGGCCGTGGTGGGCCAGCGGCGGCCGCAGATGCGGGTCCGCAAGCGCGACGGCGGCACCGAGGCGGTCGACGTCAACCGGATCGTCCGCGCGGTCGAGCGGTGGGCCGACGACCTCGCCGACGTCGACCCGCTGCGGGTGGCGACCCGGACGATCAGCGGCCTGTACGACGGGGCGACGACGGCCGAACTGGACCGGCTGTCCATCCAGACCGCCGCGGAGATGATCGGTGAGGAGCCGCAGTACTCGCGGCTGGCCGCCCGCCTGCTGGCCGGGTACGTCGACAAGGAGGTCCGCCGGCAGGGCATCGGCTCGTTCAGTGCGGCGATCCGGCACGGCCACGCCGAGGGCCTGATCGGCGACGACACCGCGGCCTTCGTCGCCGCCCACGCCGACGCCCTCGACGCCGCCGTCGACCCGCGCGGCGACCTGCGCTTCGAGTACTTCGGGCTGCGTACGGTCTACGACCGGTACCTGCTGCGTCACCCGACGAGCCGGCTGGTGCTGGAGACCCCGCAGTACTGGCTGCTGCGCGTGGCCTGCGGCCTGTCGCAGGCACCGGACGAGGCGATCGGGTTCTACCGGTTGATGTCGAGCCTGGCGTACCTGCCGAGTTCGCCGACGCTGTTCAACTCCGGCACCCGGCACACCCAGATGTCCTCCTGCTACCTGGTCGACTCCCCGCGCGACGAACTCGACTCGATCTACCAGCGGTACGCGCAGGTGGCGAACCTGTCGAAGTTCGCCGGGGGCATCGGCATCGCGTTCTCCCGGGTCCGCTCCCGGGGCGCGCTGATCAGGGGCACCAACGGGCAGTCCAACGGGATCGTGCCGTGGCTGCGGACGCTCGACGCCTCGGTGGCGGCGGTCAACCAGGGCGGCCGGCGCAAGGGCGCGGCCTGCGTCTACCTGGAGCCGTGGCACCCGGACGTCGAGGAGTTCCTCCAACTGCGCGACAACACCGGTGAGGACGCCCGGCGCACCCATAACCTGAACCTGGCCAACTGGATCCCGGACGAGTTCATGCGGCGGGTGGAGTCCGACGGGATGTGGTCGCTGTTCGACCCCGACGTGGTGCCGGAACTGCCGGACCTGTGGGGCGCGGAGTTCGACGCGGCGTACCGGGCCGCCGAGGAGCAGGGTCGCTACGTGCGGCAGGTCCCGGCGCGGGAGCTGTACGGGCGGATGATGCGTACCCTCGCCCAGACCGGCAACGGGTGGATGACCTTCAAGGACGCCGCGAACCGGCTGTGCAACCAGACCGCCGAGGCGGGCAACGTGGTGCACCTGTCCAACCTGTGCACCGAGATCGTCGAGGTCTCCAGCGACGCCGAGACCGCCGTGTGCAACCTCGGCTCGGTCAACCTCGCCGCCCACCTGGGCGCCGACGGCATCGACTGGGAGCGGCTGCGCGCCACCGTCCGCACCGCCGTGACGTACCTCGACCGGGTCATCGACATCAACTACTACCCGACGGCCCAGGCGGCGGCGAGCAACCCGCGCTGGCGGCCCGTCGGGCTCGGCCTGATGGGCCTGCAGGACGTGTTCTTCGCGCTGCGGCTGCCGTTCGACTCGCCGGCCGCCCGGGAGCTGTCCACCCGGATCAGCGAGGAGCTGTACCTGACGGCCCTGGAGACCTCCGCCGACCTGGCGCGACGCTCGGGCGCCCACCCGGCGTACGGGCAGACCCGGGCGTCGCGCGGTCAGCTGCAACCCGACCTGTGGGGCGTCACGGGGACCCAGACGGCGCGGTGGAGCGCGCTGCGGGAGCGCGTCGCCGCGTACGGGCTGCGCAACTCGCTGCTCGTGGCGATCGCGCCGACCGCCACCATCGCCTCGATCGCCGGCTGTTACGAGTGCATCGAGCCGCAGGTGTCCAACCTGTTCAAGCGCGAGACCCTGTCGGGGGAGTTCCTCCAGGTCAACACGGCCCTCGTACGCGAGCTGAAGGCCCGGGGCCTGTGGACGGAGCGGATCCGTTCGGCGATCAAGCGCGCCGAGGGCTCCGTGCAGGACGTCGCGGAACTGCCGGCCGAGGTGCGGCAGCTGTTCCGTACCGCCTGGGAGCTGCCGCAGCGGGCGTTGATCGACCTGGCCGCGGCCCGCGCCCCGTACATCGACCAGTCGCAGTCGCTGAACCTGTTCCTGGCCGCGCCGACGATCGGCAAGCTCTCCTCGATGTACCTGTACGCCTGGAAGGCCGGGTTGAAGACGACGTACTACCTGCGTTCGCGGCCGGCCACCCGGATCCAGCAGGCCACCGTCGCGCCCGTCGGGCCGGCCCGTGCCGCCGGCGTCGTCGCGGCGGTGGCGACCGTCGACGAGGCGCTGGCCTGCGCCCTGGAGAACCCCGAGTCGTGCGAGGCATGCCAGTGAGCACCCCGACCACCAGCGAACCGAGGACCGTCCACATGCTGCTCGACCCGGGGATGGATCTCACCCTGCGACCGATGCGCTACCCGCACTTCTTCGACCGCTTCCGCGACGCCATCCGCAACACCTGGACGGTGGAGGAGGTGGACCTGCACGCCGACCTCGCTGACCTCGACCGGCTCTCCCCGGCCGAGCGGCACCTGGTCGGCCGCCTCGTCGCGTTCTTCGCCACCGGCGACACCATCGTCGCCAACAACCTCGTGCTCAACCTGTACCAGCACGTCAACTCGCCGGAGGGCCGGCTCTACCTGTCCCGGCAGCTGTTCGAGGAGGCCGTGCACGTCCAGTTCTACCTCAACCTGCTCGACACCTACGTGCCCGACGAGGCCGAACGCTTCGCCGCGTTCGCCGCCATCGAGAACATCCCGTCGATCCGGCGCAAGGCCGAGTTCTGCTTCCGTTGGATCGACTCGCTGGGCGAGCTGCGCCAGCTGCGTACCCGGGAGGACCGGCGCGCCTTCCTGCTCAACCTGATCTGCTTCGCCGCCTGCATCGAGGGGCTGTTTTTCTACGGCGCCTTCGCCTACGTCTACTTCCTGCGCTCCCGGGGGCTGCTGCACGGCCTGGCGTCCGGCACCAACTGGGTGTTCCGCGACGAGTCCATGCACATGGCCTTCGCCTTCGACGTGGTGGAGACGGTCCGGGGGGAGGAGCCGGACCTGTTCGACGACGAGCTGGCCGCTCAGGTGCGGCAGATGCTCGCCGAGGCCGTCGAGTGCGAGGTCCAGTTCGCCGAGGACCTGCTCGGCCAGGGCGTGCCCGGGCTGCCCCTGGCCGACATGCGCGAGTATCTGCAACACGTCGCCGACCGGCGGCTCGCGCAGCTCGGCATTCCCGCCCACTACGGGTCGACCAACCCGTTCGCGTTCATGGAGTTGCAGGACGTCCAGGAGCTGTCGAACTTCTTCGAGCGGCGCGTGTCGGCGTACCAGGTCGGGGTGAGCGGCACGGTGGCCTTCGACGACGACTTCTGAGCACGGGGGCCGCGCGGCCGTCGCGCCAGGACCGGACGGCCTGCCCGCCCCCCGTTCGCGGCCCCCGTGGCCGCGAACGGGGGGCGGGCCCGATCTATGCTCCTGGTGCCTCGCCGCCGTCGGCGGCGCGGCCTGGGCGGGGGGACGGGTCAAGTGGGTGTGCCGACGCTGCTGGTCTCGCTGAGCAGGGCGAACGCCTACCGGGACATCGGGGCGGCGGTGGCGGCGGCACCGCACGGCGCGGTGGTCGTGGTGGAGCCGGGCCGCTACGACGGGCAGATCGTCGTGCGGTCGAAGGCCGTCACGATCCGGGCAGCGGTGCCGGGCGGGCCGCCGGTGCTGGTGGAGAGCGGTGCCGCCGCGCCCGTCGTGTACTGCGAGGACGCGCAGGTCGTGCTCCTGGGGCTGACGCTGCGGACGTGGAGCGCGGACGCGCCGGCGACGGTGTCGGCGCTGCGCGCCGCCCTGACGGTCGAGTCCTGCGTCGTCACCGGGCAGGCCTTCAACGCCGTGCTCTGCGAGCGGAGCACCGCGCACGTGCGGATGTGCGACGTCAGCGGGATGCGTCGGGGCGTGGCGTTCGTCGACGGCAGCGGGGTCGTCGAGAACTGCCGGCTGTGGGACCTCGACGAGTACGCCGTGCTGTCCAAACGGGACAGCCGACCCACCGTGCGGCACTGCCACGTCCGGGACACCGACCGGGGCTTCGATGCCTTCGAGGGCGGTGGCGGCACCGTCGAGGACTGCCACTTCACGGGCGTACGCGTCGGGGCCGTCACGGCGGGCGGGCGCTCCCGGCCGACGGTGCGGCGGTGCCGGGTCTCCGGCGGACGCGGCAGCGGACTGGTGTTCAGCGGGTCCGCCGGCGGGCTGGTCGAGGAGTGCGAGCTGACGGACCTGGAGGGTTGCGGCGTCGAGGTCTCCGGCGGCGCCGAGCCCGACGTGCGTCGCTGCCGGATCGAGGGCGTCGGCCGTAACGGCATCTACGTCAGCGGTGCGC
Organism: Micromonospora sp. DT62; assembly: GCF_049847285.1. Classification (NCBI taxonomy): domain Bacteria; kingdom Bacillati; phylum Actinomycetota; class Actinomycetes; order Micromonosporales; family Micromonosporaceae; genus Micromonospora; species Micromonospora sp. DT62. The sequence continues at coordinate 117,557 of NZ_JBNCOB010000019.1, read as the reverse complement.
GTGGCACGTTCACCGACTGCGACGTGACGGCCAGCCGGCTGCCCGCGATCGCCGTGGTCGACGGGGCGGCGCCGCTGGTGCGCGGCGGCGTCCTGCGCGGGTCGCGGGAGGACGCGCTGCTGGTCCGGGCCGCCGCCGGCCGGTACACCGGCGTGCGGATCGAGGCTCCGGGCCGCTACGGGGTGATCGTGCAGGGCGGCGACCCGACCCTGACGGACCTGACGGTCGACGGCGGCGAGGCGGGGGTGGTGCTCGACGGCACCGTCGAGGCCGACGTGCGCCTCGACGGCGCCACCATCCGGGGCGCGACGAGCAGCGGGATCGCCGCCGGGGGACCGGGCCGGCTCACCGGTACGAAGGTGCGGGTGGAGAACGCCCCGGTGGGGCTGGTCGGCACCGACGCGATCTCGGTCACCCTCACCGACGCGGTGTTCTCCGGTGGCGTCGTCGGTGTGACCGGGGCGGGCGAGGCCGCCCTGCATCTCACCGGCAGCACGGTCACCGGGACCACCGGCTCCGGGGTGCTGCTGCGGGAGCAGTCCCGGCTGATCCTGCGGGCCAGCACGCTGCGCGCCTGCGGCGGGGACGGCGTGCAGGTGGAGACCGACGCCCCGGTGCTGGTCGACCGGTGCGAGTTCGTCGACGTGACCGGCGAGCCCGTCCGGGGCGCCGACCGTGCGCGGGTGTCGGTCACCGCCCCGGAACAGCCGGCCGCCCCGGCTCCCGGGGACCGGGCCGGCTCCGCCGGCGAGGCAGGCGAGCCCGCCCGTCCGACGTCGGGCGGCGTGGACGTCGACGCCGTGCTGGCGGAGTTGGACGGCATGGTCGGCCTGGCCGCGGTCAAGCGCGACGTGCGGACGCTGATCCAGCTCATCCGCGTCGGCGAACAGCGCCGCAGGGCCAACCTGCCGGTGCCGCCGGTGAGCCGGCACCTCGTCTTCGCCGGGTCACCCGGCACCGGGAAGACGACCGTCGCGCGGATCTATGGGCGGCTGCTCGCGCAGCTCGGTGTCCTCACCAAGGGGCAGGTCGTCGAGGTGGCGCGGGTCGACCTGGTGGGCGAGTACCTGGGCAGCACCTCGCTGAAGACCGCCGCGGCCTTCGAGCGGGCCCTCGGCGGGGTGCTCTTCGTCGACGAGGCGTACGCGTTGGCCCGCACGTTCGGCACGAACTCGGACTTCGGGCTGGAGGCGATCGACACGTTGGTGAAGCTGATGGAGGACCACCGGGACGAGACGGTCGTCATCGTCGCCGGCTACTCCGAGGAGATGGTGCAGTTCCTGGCCACCAACCCCGGCCTCGCGTCACGGTTCACCAAGACCATCGAGTTCGTCGACTACGCCCCCGACGAGCTGCTCGCCATCATCTCCGCGCTGGCCGGGCAGCACGGCTACGACCTGACCGCGCCGACGGTCGACGCCCTGCTGGACCGGCTCGTCGAGGCCGTCCGCGACCCGGTGTTCGGCAACGGCCGGGGCGCGCGGAAGTTGTTCAACGCCATGATCGAACGGCAGGCGGGACGGCTCGCGGACGTAGCGGCGCCGACCGCCGGGCAACTGCGTACGCTGCTGCCGCAGGACATCCCCGCCGCCGGCGACTGACCGCGAATCGCCGCTGACCCGCGCCATCGGTGCGGGCCGGCGGGGATCACGCCTGCATCGAGATGTCGAAGGCGGCGTCTCGGACGTCGGCGACCGGGTGCCGGCGCAGCAGGTGGAGCACGTCGCGCCAGGGAGCGGACCAGCCGAACGCCCTGCCGCCGCCGGCCAGTGCCACCGCGAACAGGCCGGTGGTGGCCTCGCCCCGGGCGGCGAGGGCGCGGGCCGTGCCGAGCGTCAGCTCGGCGTCCAGGGCCGCCGGGGAGCCGGTGCGCTGGGCGAGGAGGTGGGCGAGCCGGGCGGCGAGCGCCAGCCGACCCGCCACCAGCTCCGCGATCGTGAGGATCTCGGCGGTGAGCTGCGCCGACGTCGTGTCCCTCACCGGCAGCGCGCTGGTCAGCAGGGTGCCCGCCTGGGCCACGTACGCGCGGTGCCGGCCCAACTCCGCCGCCGCCCGCCGGACCGGCGCGGGGTCGGCAAGTGGCCCGAGCGTCCAGGACGCCGTGGCCACGATGTCGTCGATCCGCCGACGGGCGGGGCGGTCCCCGGCGGGGCCGCCGAGGTCCGCGTCGGCGCCGTCGATCCGGACGAGGGCGTCCAGCGCGGCGACGGGCACCTCCCGTTCGGGGCGGTCCGGGTGCCGGAGCACCGCGGTCAGCATCGGGCGCACCGACTGCCAGTCGTACTGCCCGCACAGGTCGGTGAGCGCCGCCGTGAGCAGGTCGGTGAGATCGGGCGCCCAGGGCAGCCAGTGCACGAGCCGGGGCCAGGCCAGCCGGCTGAGCTCCCGGTCGGGGCTCGCGCAGGCCCGGGCGACGAGGGCGGCGTAGCGGGGGCGATCCGGTGCGGCGATTCCGCCGGGCGGGGTCGCCAGCACGGCCAGCGACTCCTCCCGGCTCCCGACGATCGCCTCCTCGAGGATCGGCCAGCTCTCCGGCGCGTGCAGTCGCTGCCGGGCGGCGTCGACGATCGCGGCCCGTACGTCGCGGTGCTGGCCGGGTTGGCGCCACGCCGACACCAGTACCGCCATCGCCTCCGGGGGACCGAAGCGGCCGAGCAGCCGGACCGCCTGCTTGCGGCTGGTCACCTTGCCCCGCCCCAGGGCGACGCCGGACAGCGGGGCCACCAGGTCGGCCGGGCGGGTGAAGCGGACGGCGCGGGTGGCGGCGTACAGGGCGACCCTGGCCCGATCGTCGTCGGCGTGCGACAGCAGCAGCGGCAGCGCCTCGGCGGGCCGGTCGGTCCACGGCAGCGACTCCAGGGCCGCCTCGGCCAGGGTGACGTTCGGCGAGCCGACGTGGCGCAGCACCAACTCCCGCCCGGCGTCGGGCACCCGCGCGGCGGCCCGTACGGCGGCGGCCCGGTGGTGCAGCGGGGTGCCGGCGTCGGCGGCGAGGCGCGCCTGGAGCCGCACGAACGCCTCCTGCTGGCGGGGCAGCCACCGCTCGACGCGTACCGGCCGGCCCGGGATCCAGCGGGTGCCGGCGGTGAGGAAGGCACCCCTCGGCGGGTGACGCAGCACCCGGTCGAGCAGGTCGGTACGTCGGGCGCTGACGGTCCGCCACACCGTGGGGAAGGTGACGGTGGAGCTGTCGGAGTCGAGCACGTACGCCACCCGCTGCGCCCGGGTCCTCGGGTCGGCCAGCCACAGCTCGACGGCCTCCCGCACGACGGCGGCCACGGTGCCGGGGGTCGTCGCGCGGCGCAGCAGCTCCTGGAGTTCGGGCAGCTGCCACGCCCGCCGCCCCAGGGCCCGGGTCACCGCGAACAACGCGGTGAACTGCCCCCGGGCCATGCCGGCCTCGAGCCATCCGCGCAGCCGGGCGAAGACCAGCGTCTCCTGGCCGCGGCGCAGCGTCTCGTCGAAGCGCCCCAGCGGCGGCAGCCGGTGCCCGCCGAAGAGCCGGTCGAGGGTGTCCAGCGCCCACCGCAGCAGGGCCGGCTCGTCGGCGTGCCGACCCAGCACCCGGGCGGCGAGGGTGCCGAGCGCGGCGAGGGTGCGCGTCGACGCGTCGCGGGTGGTCGTGGCGTCGACGGTGATCCGGGTCAGCGCCTCGACGGCGTCCGCGCGCAGCAGCGGGGCCAGGTCCGCCAGCTCCGTCAGCGCCACGGCCCGGACCGGGTCCTGCTCGTTGCGCAGCCGGTCCAGCCTGGTCAGGGCCTCGGCCGCCGCCGCGGGGTGGCGGCTGCGCCGGGCGGCGGCCAGGAGCAGCTGGTACGCGACGGCCCGGTCGTGCGCGTCGGCGGCGCGCAGGGCGGGGGTGAGCGCCGCCGACGCCGCCGGCCAGGGCAGCAGGGCGCTCCACGTCCGCACCTGCGCCTCGTCGTGGCGGACGTCGTCGAGGGCGAGCACCCGGCGTGCCTCCCGCTCCCGCCAGTCGTGCGGCAGCACCTCCATCAGCGACGCGTCGGGGATCCGGGTGGCCGTCTCGACGTCGGCGAACACGGCGTCGTACAGATCGCCCCGGCGCGCCGGGGGTAGCGCCCCCAACAGCCGGTCCAGGGCGTTGTTGTGGCCGCGTACCCGCCGGCCCAGCGCGACCAGGTCCGCCTGCGGCAGCCGGACGAGCCGACGCAGCAGCGCCGGGGGCAGCCACTGGTAACCCACCCAGCCCGCGCGGGACGGCGCGGTCAGCAGGGCCAGCACCCGTCGCGGCGCGGACGCGGCGAGCGGCCCGTAGTGCGCGAGGTCGTCGGGGAGGTGCCCGGTGGGCGCATACCGTTCGAGCAGCGTCAGCGCGCGTTCCGGTCGGCGCCGGCCGGCGACCAGGACCCTCTTGCCGTGCACCGTCCACCAGCGGTCCCGTTCGGCGGGTTGAAGGTGGGGCAGCGTCGACTCGGCGTGGTCGAGCACCACGTCGCCGTGGCGACGGGCCAGGCAGACCGAGCCCGGCAACGCGTGTTCGACGACCGGCAGCAGCCGGCGGACGGTGTCCGCCCCGCAGGCGGGCAGCAGGGCGACCGCCTCGACGGCCCCGAAGCGCCCCAGCACGCCGTCGACCAGGCCGTCGGCGACCGCCGGCCGGTGCAGGTGCCGCAGCGACCGGTAGACCAGGTGACGCAGGTCGGCCGGCGCGTCCCGGACGAGTGCGCGCAGGTCGTCGCCGGCGAGCCAGCCGACGCGCAGGCCCGCCTTCACGGCGACCGCGCGGATCGTGCCGTGCCGGTCGCCCAGCGCCGCCCGCACCGCCGCGTGGTCGCCGACGATCTCGGCGGCGGTGACGGCCAGGAACCGGTGGTACGAGGACGCCCCGGCGCGCAGGTCCGCCAGGATCTCCGGCAGCTCGCCCGTGGCGGCCGCCTCGCGGGCGCGGCGGGCGAGCGTCGCCATCCGCTCCCGGTGGGCCAGCGCGTCCAGTTCGCCGAGCAGCCGTCGTGTTGATCTCCGCACGCCGACCATTGTGGCGGTCGGAGGGCCGCCCCGTCGAAGGGCCTGCGGGTGATGCCAGTCGCCCGGGGAGGGTCGCCTTGCCGGCGTCTGCCATGCTCGGGCCGGTGACGACCGGTCGCCCCACCACCCCCCGCACCCACCGCCGCGTCCGCAGCCGCCGCACCCGGGTCGTGCTCGTCTCCGGCGCGGTCGCGGTGGTCCTCGCCGTCGCCGTCCTCGTCGTCGCGGTGGTGGTGCCGCTGGTGCGGCCGGCGGGTCCGCGCCCGCTGTTCCAGCTTCCCGTCGCGTGCGGGGAGACGTGGCAACTGGGCACCTATCCCGGTCACGACGACTACGACGTGGACCTGTTCCCGACCGAGGGCAAGGCGTGGGGGCGGCCGGTGCTCGCGTCCTACGCGGGGGAGGTCACCGTGGCGGGGATCAACGGATCGCTCGGCGGCCGTACGCCCGACGACCCGGACGGGCCGCGTGGCCGCGGCGGTGGCTACTGGGTGAAGATCGACCATGGCGGCAAGTGGGAGACGCAGTACCTGCACCTGCTCGAACCGCCGCTGGTCCGGGTCGGTCAGCGGGTCGCCCAGGGCGAGCAGATCGGGCGGGTCGGCAGCACCGGCAACTCCGGGGCGCCGCACCTGCACTACGAGCAGCGCCGGGGCTGGGAGAAGGTCGAGGCGTACTTCGACGGGGCGCCGTCGGGCATCACCCACGACGACACCGAGTACACGGTCAGGCGCAAGAGCAACAACTGTGTGCCCGGATGACCGACGTCGCCGGTCGGCGGCGGGTGGTCAGTGGCTGTGGCTGCCGGCCGCGTCCGTGTCGTAGGTGTCGTGGTGGGGGAACTCGTTGACGTAGCGCTGCCGGCCCAGCGGCGTGAGGTCGAGGTAGTTGTACGTGTTCAGCAGCGGGTCGAGGCCGCGGCCGTACACGGAGTAGGTGTGCAGGATCCGGTCGCCGTCGCGGACGAAGACGCTCAGGCCGTGGGCCTCGCCCTGCAGGTGGTGGGTGAGGCCCTGGGCCGCCAGGGTCTCGGCGTCCTTGTAGTTGTATTCCACCGGGGCGACGGCCGGGTCCATGGTGACGTGGAAGTCGTAGTTGAAGTCGCTGCCGTGCGAGGAGTACCAGGGAAAGCGCCAGCCCATCCGGCTCTTGAAGGCCGCGAGGGTCGTGAACGGCGCGCGGGAGACCACGGCGAGTGTCGTGTCACTGGCGTGCAGGTGCGTGAGGTGCCCGAAGTTGTCGACCAGCAGCGAGCAGCTCGTGCATCCCTCGGCCCATTCCGGGTCGAACATGAAATGGTAGACGATCAACTGTCGTCGTCCCTCGAACATGTCGGCTAGCCGGACGGCGCCGGCGGGACCGGTGAAGGAGTAGTCCTTCTCGACGGCGACGGCCGGCAGTTCGCGCCGGAGTGCGGTGACCCTGTCCCGCAGGCGGGTGATCTCCTTTTCGCGGTCGAGCAGTTCCTTTCGGGCATCGACCCACTCGTCCCGGGACACGACCTTCGGTGCAATCATGGACGACACGCCTTTCCGCTGGAGCGCCTGGCCCATTCTTGTCGGGCCGTACGCGATCACACCAGCCCTCACCCGGTGTCGTGGGATTCCCATTTCCGGTTACCATTCCGGCGATCGCGCCGGCCGGTGAAGCAATTGCGCAGGTCGGCCGGTTCGCCCTCGACGCCCGGCCGGTCCGCGTGCCGAGAAAAGGAGCGGGCGGAGGCCGGCGAAGTGCGCATCTTCGAAGAAGCCCCGCGCCGCCTCGGCGCCCGGGTTCGACAGCCGGCGCTGTCCCGCCGGACCGTCCCGGAGACCGCACTAGTCTTGCCCGACGGGGTTCCGGGTCGAAGGGAGCAGGCACGATGGGGGAGCGGTCGATGCGGGAGGCCGCAGCGCTGTTGGCGCAGGCGCGCCGCGTCGTGATCTTCACCGGCGCGGGCGTCTCCGCGGAGAGCGGTGTGCCGACCTTCCGCGACGCCCTCACCGGCCTGTGGCGCAGCTTCGACGCGCAGCGGCTCGCCACACCGGAGGCGTTCCGCGAGGATCCCGCGCTGGTCTGGGGCTGGTACGAGTGGCGACGCGCCACCGTGGGGCGGGCCCGCCCGAACGCCGGCCACGTGGCCGTGGCCGCGATCGAGGCACGCGTACCCGGCACGGTCGTCGTCACGCAGAACGTCGACGACCTGCACGAGCGCGCCGGCTCGGTCGCGCCGATCCACCTGCACGGCAGCCTCTTCGCGCCGCGCTGCTCGGCCTGCGCCCGTCCGGCGCCGATGCCGGACGAGGCTGCGGAGGAACCGGACGACGGCCGGCGCGTGCCTCCGCCCCGGTGCGCGCACTGCGCGGGCCCCGTCCGACCCGGGGTGGTGTGGTTCGGGGAGGCGTTGCCGACCGCCGGGTTGGAGGCCGCCGTGGAGGCGGCGTCCACGTGCGACCTGCTGGTGACCGTGGGGACCTCGGGCCTGGTGTATCCCGCCGCCGAGATCCCCCAGGTGGCTGCCCGCTTCGGCGCCACCGTGGTGCAGGTCAACCCGCAGGAGACGCCCCTGGACGCCGTGTCCGACGTGAACCTGCGCGGTCCGGCCGCCCAGGTGCTTCCCGCCCTCGTGCACGCCGCCTGGGGTGCCGACCCGGCGTGACGACCCGCGGGAGCGTCCGGTGCGGGGCCCCTGGTCGGCCGGCCCGGGCCGTGTCGCGGGCCCGCGCCCCGGTCGCCGGCTCAGCCGCACCAGGGCCGGCGGTACCGCTGCCGTAGACTGTCGGCGGTCCAGCCCCGGCCAACCGCGACACGCGCCGGCTGGCGGCGGCGGTGTTTCCGTGTCACGAAGGCGCTGCGTCGAGGTCGGACGTGGCGCAGTCGCCGGACGGGGCGGGCGGGAGAGGTGAGGTGGCCGTGCGCGGTCCTGCGATGACGGACGTGGCTCGCCTCGCCGGCGTCTCCCACCAGACGGTGTCCCGGGTCCTCAACGGGCACCCCAACGTACGCGAGCAGACCCGGCTGCGGGTCCAGGCGGCCATCGCCGAACTCGGCTACCGGCCCAACCGCGCGGCGCGGGCCCTGGTCACCGGTCGGTCCCAGGTGATCGGCGTGGTCGCACAGAACACCACCCTCTACGGCCCGGCCTCGCTGTTGGCGGCCCTGGACCAGGCGGCCGCCGAGGCGGGGTTCGCGGTCAGCGTCGGCAGCGTGAGCGACCTCGACGACCAGTCCATCTCGGCGGCGGTGGAGCGGCACCTCGCACACCGGGTCGCGGGCATCGTGGTGATCGCGCCGGTCGAGTCGGCGGGGGAGGCCCTCGAACGGCTCCCCAAGGACGTTCCGTTGGTCACCGTCGACGGCGACCCGCGCCGTCCGGTGCCCCTGGTCACGGTCGACCAGGTCGCCGGGGCCCGCGCCGCCACGCAGCACCTCCTCGACGCCGGGCACCGGACGGTCTGGCATGTCTCCGGGCCGTCGGACTGGTTCGACAGCGCCGGCCGGATCGACGGATGGCGGGAGACGTTGCAGGCGGCGGGCGCCGAGTTGCCACCGCTGCTGCCGGCGGACTGGTCGGCGGCAGCGGGGTACCGGTGCGGACAGATGCTGGCCCGGATGCCCGAGGTCACCGCGGTCTTCACGGCCAACGACCATCTGGCGCTGGGCGTGCTGCGGGCGTTGTACGAGCACGGCCGGCGGGTGCCGGACGACATCAGCCTGGTGGGCTTCGACGACGTGCCCGAAGCTGCGTACTTCATTCCGCCGCTGACCACCGTGCGGCCCGACTTCGCCGCGGTCGCCCGGGCGAGCCTGGACCTGCTGCTGGCGCAGATGGAATCCGACGTCGCCGGCCCGCTGCGGCAGACGGTCGCGCCCTCCCTGGTCTCCCGTCGCAGCGTCGCCGCTCCGCCACGGCGCTGATCCCGGAGTCGCAGCACTTCCCGGGCCCGTCGTGCGCCACCGGGCCGGACTGCTCCAGCCGGAGGCGGTGAGTTCGAGCGCCGACCGTGCCTCCGCCACCTTCCACCCGGAGCAGGCGGTCCACGAGCCGGCGTGCGGGGGTCGCATTGGTCTGCGTCTATTGACAGGAGAGCCGCCCCGGCCCGACGCTGAGAGAGCGCTCTCTCGCACCCCACCACCCCGAGGAGGACCTTCCGTGAAGCTACGAAGAAGGCTGCTCGCCGCCGTGTCCGCGCTGGTCGCCGCCGTCCCGGTGACCCTCGCCGCAGCCCCCGCCCACGCCGTCGGCCCCGCGCTGCTGCCCGTCACGGTCACCAACAGCACCGGCCGGGGCGAGGCCGTCCACCTGTACGTGATCGGCGTGCAGCTGTCCAGCGGCCGCCTCGGCTACGTCAACCAGGGCGGCACCTTCGTCCCCTGGTCGGGCGGGCAGCTCCCGCCGTCGCCCGCGCCGGACGCGTCGATCCCGGGGCCCGGAAACGGCGGCAGCACGACCATCCGGTTCCCGCGCGGGTTCTCCGGCCGCGTCTACTTCTCCTTCGGTGAGAAGCTCAAGTTCTTCCTCACCCCGGACGGCCTCGTGCAACCCGCGCCGTGGGCGGCCGGCGACGCCAACCGCGACATCCTGTTCGACTGGAGCGAGTTCACCTACAACGACGCCGGACTGTGGCTCAACAGCTCACAGGTCGACATGTTCGCGGTGCCGCACGCGGTCACGGTGACCGGTGCCACCGGCGTCACCAAGCGCACCGGTGACGTCGTCGCCGGGGGCCGCAACGCGATCATCGAGGGCATCCGGTCCCAGCCGGGCTGGGCCAACACGGTCCACACCCGCTCCGACGGGACCGTGTTGCGGGTCCTCGCGCCCGGCAAGGCGGCCGGCGCCGGTCTGTTCAGCGCCACCTACCTGGACTCCTACATCGCGTCGGCCTGGAACGCGTACACGACCAGGACGCTGACCGTGGTGCCGTTCGCCGACCAGCCGAACACCCGCTACTTCGGGCGGACCTCGGGCAACGTCATGACCTTCACCAACAGTGCCGGCCAGCGGGTCGCCTCCTTCAACCGGCCCTCCTCGGCGAGCGTCTGGGGCTGCGACGGGGACCTGCCCGCACCCAACGACCCGGTCGTCGGCCCGATCTCCCGGACGCTCTGCGCCGCGCTGAACCGGGGCACGCTCGGCACCGTCGACACCCAGCCCAGCACCGACGCCGCCCAGTTCTACCGCAACAACCCGACGAACCACTACGCCCGCGTCATCCACGCCAACATGACCGACGGCAGGGCGTACGCCTTCGCCTTCGACGACGTCGGCGCGTTCGAGTCCCTGGTCCACGACGGCGACCCCCGCGCGGCCGGGCTCGTCCTGAGCCCGTTCGGCGCCGGAAGCGGCGGACCGGGAAACCCCGGCGGCGCGGTGCCCGTGCTGAGCAACTGGAACAACAAGTGCATCGACGTGCCGAACTCGAACTTCGTCGACCGGGCGCAGTTGCAGATGTGGAACTGCAACGGCACCGACGCGCAGAAGTGGACGTTCACCGGCGACACCCTGCGCAGCCAGAACAACAAGTGCATGGACGTCGACGGCGGCGCGACCGGCAACGGCGCGGTCGTCCAGCTCTACACGTGCAACGGTACGGGCGCGCAGCGGTTCACCCTGACCGCGGCCGGTGACCTGGTCAACATCCAGGCCGGCAGGTGCGTCGACATCCGGGAGTGGAACAGCGCCGACGGCGCGAAGCTCCAGCTCTGGGACTGCGCGGGCACCGCCAACCAGAAGTGGCGCAAGGGCTGACCCGCTCGGCGGATGGCGGCGACCCGTCGCCGTCCGCCCCGGCCCGGACCGTCGGGGCGACCGACGTCCGTCGCGCCCGCTGTGCCATCGTGGTCCTGCCATCGCCACGCGCCCCCCGGCAGGTGCCACGACGCCGCCGCGCCGGCCGTGGCGTCGACGGGAAGGGGAACGGCGATGGGGGAGCAACGGTCCGGGCCGCTCAGCGGCATCCTCGTGGCCGACTTCTCCCGGATCCTCGCCGGACCGTACGCGACCATGCTCCTCGCCGACCTCGGCGCCGAGGTGGTCAAGGTCGAGGGGCCCGGCGGGGACGACACCCGGACCTGGCTGCCGCCCGTGCGGGAGGGCACCTCCACCTACTACCTCGGCGTCAACCGCAACAAGCGGTCCATCGCCCTCGACCTCGCCGACCCCGACGACCTGGCCGTCGCCCGGGAACTGGCCCGCCGCGCCGACGTCATGATCCAGAACTTCCGGCCCGGCGGCCTGCGGCGCTTCGGTCTCGACTACGACAGCGTCGCCGCCGTCAACGAGCGGATCGTCTACGCCTCGATCAGCGGGTTCGGCGCCGGCGCCGGCGCCAACCTGCCCGGCTACGACCTCGTGGTCCAGGCCGCGTCCGGTCTGATGAGCCTCACCGGTGAGCCGGACGGCCCGCCCTACAAGGCCGGGGTCGCCGTGTTCGATGTGATCGCGGGCCTGCACGCTGCCGTCGGCATCCTCGCCGCGCTGCACCACCGCGACCGCTGCGGCACCGGCCAGCACGTCGAGGTGGACCTGCTCTCCTCCGCGCTGTCCGGCCTGGTCAACCAGACCAGCGGCCACGTCGCCGGCGGCGCGACGCCGTTCCGGATGGGCAACGGGCACCCGAGCCTGTTCCCGTACGAACCGCTGCCCACCGCCGACGGCGACCTCGTCGTCATCGCCGGCAACGACGGCCAGTTCCGGAAGCTGTGCCAGGTCCTCGGCCTGCCCGAACTGCCTGACGACCCCCGGTTCGGGCGCAACCAGGACCGCACGGTCAACCGGGAGGCCCTGCGGCCCCTCCTGGTCGCGCGACTGGTCCTGCGCAGCCGCGACGAGTGGTTCCGGGACCTGCGCGCGGCGGGCGTGCCGTGCGCCCCCATCAACACGGTCGCCGGGGGCGTCGACCTGGCGCGGGAACTGGGGCTGGACCCGGTCGTCACCACCGGCGGCGTGCCCGGCATCCGCCATCCGATCGGCCTGAGCGCCACCCCGGCGCGCTACGACCTGCCGCCGCCGGGCCTCGACGAGCACGGCGACGAGATCCGGAACTGGCTGGCCGGCTGAGCGCATGGCGCCGCCGCCGACCGCGCGGCCGGCCCTGCTCGAAGCAGGGGTACGACCGCGCGGTCGGCGGACGGGGTGCGCGGCGGCTCAGCGGCCCTGGAGGGCCCGGACGTTGTCGCCGAAGGTCCAGCCCTTCGACCCGTCCCAGTTCAGCGACCAGGTCATCAGGCCCTTCAGGCCGCCCCGGTAGGTGTTCCACGCCTGGGCCACCGTCGCCGGGACCATGTGGCCGCCCCCGGCGCCGGGCTGCGCCGGCAGTCCGGGGACCTGCTTGTCGTACGGGACCCGGATGGTGGTGCCCTGCACGACCAGCCCGGCGTTCAGGCAGTCGGTCTGGGCGGTGAAGCCCTGCACGGTGCCGGCCGGGTAGGAGTCGCCGGAGCAGCCGTACATGCTGCCGTTGTAGTACTGCATGTTCAGCCACCAGAGCCGGCCGTTGTCGGCGTACCGCTTGATGATCGGCAGGTACGCGCCCCAGATGGAGCCGTAGGTGACGCTGCCGCCGGTGACGTACGCGGTCTCCGGCGCCATGGTGAGGCCGAAGCCCGCCGGCATCCGCGCGAGCACCCCGTCGATGATGCGGATCAGGTTCGCCTGCGACGGGGAGAGTTGGGAGATGTTCCCGCTGCCGGTGAGCCCGGTCTCGATGTCGATGTCGATGCCGTCGAAGTTGTACCGCTGGAGGATCGGTACGACGGTCGCGACGAACCGGTCGGCGACCGCGGCCGAGCTGAGGTCGATTCCGGCGGTCGCGCCACCGATCGACAGGAGGATGGTCAGGCCGGCCGCCTTGGCACGGCACATCTCGGCGGGAGTGGGCACCTTGACGGTGGCGTCCATGCCGTCCTCCCAGAGCACGGTGCCGTCGGCGCGGATGACGGGGAACGCCGCGTTGATCACGTTGTACCCGTGCGCGGGGATCCGGGCGTCGGTGATCGGGATCCAGCCCAGCGGCGGGTGGACGCCGTTGGCCGCGCCGTCCCAGTTCTCCCAGTAGCCCTGGAGCACCTTGCCAGCCGGCTTCGGCCTGCCGGCGCAGGTGCCCGGACCGGGCGGGGTGGGCGTCGCGGTGGGCGTCGGCGTCGGGGTGGGAGAGGGCCCCGACGTGGCGGTCGGGGTGGGTGCGGGCGTGCCACCGCCGTTACAGGCGCCGAGGTCGGTCCAGAGGGAGGGCGTCGCGGCCGGGTTCCAGCCGGCGCCCGGCGGGGGCGTGTGCGTCACCAGCGCCTGGTAGGAGCGCCCGGCATAGCTGACCCGGCTGCCGGCGGCGTACGTGGTCCCCTCGGCCCAGGCCGGCGCGGCGCAGGCGGAGGCGGGGCGGCGGCGAGGCCGTCGCGGGACGGTCGGCGGCTGTCGGAGGGGAGCCGGTAAAACTTTTCGCCAATATCGACGATGGTCGTGGAGCTTATCTCCGGAACGGGATACCCTCCGGTGGACACCTGCCGTCCATCGTGGAGGAGATCGAGCATGCGTAAGTTGATGTCGGCGGTCGGAGCCGGAGCGATGCTGACCGTGGGGCTGCTCGCCGGCGCGAGCCCGGCGCAGGCGGCGAGCTGCACGCTCGTGCAGTCCGAGATCTACAACGGGGCCAACATCATCGCCTGGTCGCAGGGCCTGCAGGGCTGCTCCGGCGACGTCTACTGGGAGATCCAGTCGGGCGACGCCGGCGGCTGGCAGGTCGCGCAGAGCGGCACCACGCACTACGCCAACGAGGTGCAGAGCTACTACGGCGACGTCGAGCTGCCGTGTTACCTGCGGGTCTACGCGAAGTTCGGCACCCAGGAGAAGCTGACCCAGCCCGCGCGCAACAACAACTGCGCCGGCTGACGACCGGGTCGGACGGGGCGGACGGGGCGGGGTGCGCGCCCCGTCCGACCCGGACTCCCGCAGGAGTTACCCGGCGGGATACCGCGTGACGTAGACGGGCTCGCCGACCCGCGTCGTGTCGGCCGCCGCGCCCACGCCGTTGACCACGTGGTCGATCGTGCCGGCGCTCAGGTTCACGGTCATGACGTGGTGCAGCCTGACGCCCGGGGCGACGGGGACCTCGAAGCCGTTCGCCGTGCGGATCGACGGGTTGTTCTGGTTGAACACGTACACCCCGCCGCCGTGCAGCGTGTGGTGTCGCACCCGGTCGCCGACCTTGTACCCGGCCCAGCCCTCGACGGCGCCGTTCATCCAGTCGGCCTGCGTCGGCGGGTCGTACGGCAGCTCGTTCTGGTAGAGGATCGTCGTGCCGTGCTCACCGTTCCAGACCGTGTTGTACCGCTGGAAGTGCTCGACGAACAGGCCGGTGGCCGTCACGTGGTCGCCGTTGATGACGGCGCCGTAGCGACCGGTGTTGGTCCGCCAGCGGTCGGTGTCGCCGTTGACGCCCTGGGTGAAGCCCTCGACGCCGTGGTCCCCGCGCCACACCCAGGTGTGGTCGATCAGGACGTGGTCGGCGTTGACCTCCAGCGCGGTGTGCGTCCTGCCGATGTGCGGACCGCCGACGCGGAAGTACACGTCGGAGAGCGTGATCGGGTTGCGCGGGGTGCTGGCGTTGCGGCCGTGCTCGCGCCCCACGCGCAGCAGCACCGGCGACTCGGTCAGGCCGGCGTCGATGGTCACCCCGGCGACGACGACGCCGGGCACGCCGGCGACGTCCAGCGGTACGGCGCCGTTCACGGCGGTGAGCGTGGCGTGGCCGATGCCGAGGACCACGGTGTCGGGCCGCCTGACCTCGATGCTGCGGGCGATGTCGTACACGCCGGGGGTGAGCAGCAGGTGCTTGCCGCGGGCGAGCTGGGCGTTGATGACGTGCACGGGATCGGACGGCTTGGCGACGAAGAAGTCCCGGATGCCGATGGTGCGCCCCGGCGTCATGCCGTCGCCCCAGGAGATGCCCCGGCTGTCGCGCCGCACGGCGGGGACGCGGACCTGGTAGCGGCCCCGGTCGTCGACGAACAGGTACGGCTTCTCCCTGCTCAGGGGCGTGGTGTCCAGCGTGGTGTATGGCGGGTCAGGGAAGTCGGCGTCGTCGGGGGCGCCCACGGTGCCCGCGAAGACCTGGTTCCACACCGCGTTCGACCAGCTCTCGACCTCGCTGTTGCGGGTCAGCCACTGCTGCTGGGAGCCGTTGGTGGTGGCCGGCAGCCGGGAGTCGGCGATGAAGCCGCCGCTGGCGTACTGCGGGCCGGCGGTGCAGTAGTCCATCAGGGACAGGCCGCCGCCGCTGATGTCGAGGCGGCGCATGGAGACCGCCTGGGAGACCGCCCAGAAGTTCGCCGAGGAGCGGCAGCCGTCCTGGCCGGTGGCGTTGACGGACAGCGACAGGTTGGACAGGGTGCGCCAGAAGTTGACCAGGGCGATGCAGTTGCCGGTCCCGCCGCCTTCGAGGCAGCGGTTGTAGGCCTCGATCTTGCCGTTGACGGTGACGTCGGTGGGGGAGGCGCCCAGGCCGGAGACCTCGGTGTAGTAGCCGACCTTCACGTGTAGGGGCTGCGTGTCCGTACCGTAGCTGCCGGGCTTGAAGAGGTACGCGTGCCGCGCGGTGCCCATCTCGGCGTCGACCTGCCGGGCGTGCGCCGCGTCGAGGGTCGCCTGGATCTCGGCGACCGGTGTGTCGGGGTCGAAGATCGTCACGTTGGGCCCGAAGTCCGGGGCGCCGTGCCGGGCCGGTCCGGCGGCGGCGGCCGTGCCGGTGGTGCTGGCGACGGCCGTCAGCACCAGGCCGAGGGCGAGCGTCCGGCGGAGCCGCCGTCGCGCGTCGGGGGACTGCATTCTCATCGTTCGTCCTCTCCGCCGGCCGGGGCGGTGCCGGGCTCGGCGACGTGGTGGGGGAGGTGTTCCGGCGCGGCGCGGGTGGGCGCGCCCGATGGCCGGCTCGCGGTCGTCGTCGACCTCCTCGTGGGGCGGCGGCGGGGGACGATGCCCTTGTGAGAGCGCTCTCTCGCCATCGCGACTTCTATCACGCTGTGAAAGAAGGGTTGGCATGTTTCTACCCTGTCGATCCGCCCCGGCGCTACTGCTGCGCCGCCGCGATCAGGGCGGGTCTCGTGGCGGCACCGCGCCGGCCGCGCTGTTCGTGCTGTGGAACGGTCACCCGTTGACGGCCAGCCGGACCGTCACCGTGTCTCCCACCGCCAGCCCCTCGGCCCGTCGCACGGCCGCCTTCACCGGCACGATGTAGCGCCCGTCCTTGGGAAACAGCGACGTGCTCCAGCCGGTCTTCCCGATCCGGGCCGCGACCGGGATCATGCCCCAGCCGTAGCTCACGCCCGCGGATCGCGCGGCCAACTCCTGGCAGCCGTCCTCGGGGACGGTGACGAAGTGCCACGGCGCGGGGCCACGCCAGAACCACAGCTCACCACCGAACTCCAGGTCCATCGGCTCAGCATAGGAGCGGGGACCGACTCCTCGCGACGGGCGGAGTGCCGCCGGCCGGCCCCGCGCCGGCCCGGCGGCGCTCGCGTCGTCAACGCCGATGGGGCAGCATGCATCCGTGCTCCTGATCGTCGCCTCGGACCCGCTACGACCGCGCCACCCGGACGCCCACTTCGCGCCGGAGGCACGCGCCGCCCGGGAGGCCGGCGACGAGGTCGCCGTCGTCGACCACGACGCGTTGGCCCGTGGCGACGACGTGTCGCGGGCGGTGTCGCGGGTGAGGGCCGAGGGCGTCGCGGTCTACCGCGGCTGGATGCTGCGCAGCGAGCAGTACGCCGCCTTCGCGGACGCGTTGGCCCGACGGGGCGTCAGCCTGCGTACGAGCGGCGAGCAGTACCGGCGCGCCCACGAGCTGCCGGGCTGGTACCCGGGCCTGGCCGAGCTGACGCCCCGCTCGGCGTGGACGGTCGGCGCCGAGCGTGCCGAATTCGACCGGGCGAGGCGCGCGCTCGGCGGCGGGGCGGCGGTGCTGCGCGACTTCACCAAGTCGATGAAGCACCACTGGCACGAGGCGGCGTTCATCCCCGATCTCGACGACGGCGATGCCGCCTGGCGGGTCGCCAGCCGCTTCCTCGACCTGCGCGGCGACGACCTCGTCGGCGGCCTGGTCCTGCGCCGGTTCGAGCGGTTCACCACCGCCGAGGTCCGCACGTGGTGGGTCGACGGCGTCTGCGTCCTCGTCGGCGCCCACCCCGACAGTCCGCACGACACGCCGCCGGAGGCGTTCGAGGCGGGCCCGGTGAGCGGTGCGGTGGCGGCGCTGGGGCTGCCGTTCGTGACCGTGGACCTGGCCCTGCGCGCCGACGGCGTCTGGCGGATCGTCGAACTCGGTGACGGGCAGGTCAGCGACCGACCGTCCACCATCGACCCGGCCGCCCTGGTCGACGTCCTGCGTCGCGGGTCCTGACCTCCGAAACTTCCGGTGTTCCGGTCGATGCCGATCCGGCTCGCGGGCAGGGTGTGACCCTGTCAGGGGCGACGATGCGGCGCGCACCAGTCGGAAGAATCCGATAACCGGGCGTTGAGGTTCCGGAGATGTTCCGATACGGTCCGATGGAAGGGCTTCGATCAACTCACGGTGTCGAGGATGCTGACGGCGGCGTGGTCTCCGGGCGACCACTCCACCGGCCCCACGCCGTGGCGGGCGGTTGCCGAGGCGACCTTCTCCTCCATTCGGCTCATCGAAAGGCTCTGCCATGGACAACATGCTCGCCCGTGCCAGCGGGCGCCCGGTGACCCGCCGGCGGTCACGCGTCGCGCTGGCGTCGGCCGTGGTCGGTCTCGCCGTCGCCGCCACGACGGTCGCGGTGGCGTCCGGCGCCAGCGCCGGCACGACCCTGGGGGCGTCCGCCGCCGAGAAGGGGCGCTACTTCGGCGCCGCGGTCGCCGCCCACAAGCTCTCCGACGCCACGTACGTCGGGATCCTCAACCGGGAGTTCACCTCGGTCACCCCGGAGAACGAGATGAAGTGGGACGCCACCGAGCCGTCCCAGGGCCAGTTCACCTTCGCCAACGCCGACCGGATCGTCAACCACGCCCGCGCCAACGGGATGCAGGTGCGCGGCCATGCCCTTGCCTGGCACTCCCAGCAGCCGGGGTGGGCGCAGAACCTCAACGGCAGCGCGCTGCGCCAGGCGATGGTCAACCACGTCACCCAGGTGGCAACCTACTACCGTGGCAAGATCCACTCCTGGGACGTGGTGAACGAGGCGTTCGCCGACGGCGGCAGCGGGGCCCGCCGCGACTCGAACCTGCAACGCACCGGCAACGACTGGATCGAGGTGGCGTTCCGCGCCGCGCGCGCCGCCGACCCGACCGCCAAGCTGTGCTACAACGACTACAACACCGACGGGCAGAACGCCAAGAGCAACGCGGTGTACGCCATGGTGCAGGACTTCAAGGCCCGGGGCGTGCCGATCGACTGCGTCGGCTTCCAGTCGCACTTCAACAGCGCCTCCCCGGTGCCCGCCGACTACCAGGCCAACCTGCAGCGCTTCGCCAACCTCGGCGTGGACGTGCAGATCACCGAGTTGGACATCGAGGGCTCGGGCCAGACGCAGGCCGACAATTACGGCCGGGTGGTGCGCGCCTGCCTCGCCGTGACCCGCTGCACCGGCATCACCGTGTGGGGCATCCGGGACACGGACTCCTGGCGGGCCAGCGGCACCCCGCTGCTCTTCGACGGCAGCGGCAACAAGAAGCCGGCGTACACCGCCACCCTCGACGCCCTCAACAGCGGCACCACCCCGCCGCCCACCACCGCGCCGCCGACCACCCCGCCGCCCACCACCCCGCCACCGTCCGGCGACTGCGCCGCGACGGTGTCGCTGAACTCGTGGAACGGGGGCTTCGTCGCCACGGTACGCGTCACCGCAGGCGCCGCGGCGATCAACGGCTGGGCGGTCGCCCTCACCCTGCCGGGCGGCGCGACGGTCACCAACACGTGGAGCGCGCGCGCCACCGGGACCAGCGGCGCCGTGACGTTCCGCAACGTCGACTACAACGGCCGGCTCTCCGCCGGAGCCACCACCGAGTTCGGCTTCCAGGGCACCGGAACCGGCCCGACCGGCACGCCCACCTGCACCGCGAGCTGACCCGTCCGGCGGCCCGGCGCGGAGAACCACCCGCGCCGGGCCGCCGCCGCACGCACCTCCCGCCCACACGGGCTCTGCGGTGTCCGCCCTGGATGGTCGTCGGGGCTGCCGGAGTCCCAGCCGGCCATTGTGGGCCGGCACCTCGCCGGCGCTTGCCCTCAAGCCCACTTCAACTTCTACGGTCGACACGGCAGGTTCGGTCGAGCGGATCAGGGCGTGGTCGGTATGAGCGTGAAGCGGACGGTACTGGTGACCGGGGGGACCGGGCGAGTGGGCGGGCAGGTCGTCGCCCGGCTCGTCGGGGCCGAGGGCGTGCGGGTGCGCGTGTTGTCCCGCGATCCCGCGAGGGCAGCGGAGGCCCTGGGGCCCCAGGTGGAGGTGGTCGGCGGTGATCTCACCGCGGCCGACGGCCTGAGCGCCGCGCTGGACGGTGTGGACGCGCTGTTCCTCGTCTTTCCGTCGGTCACGGCCGACCAGGCGGCCGGTCGGTTGGTGTCGACGCTGGCCGAGCGGGTCGGGCGCATCGTCTATCTGTCCGCCAACGGCGTGCCGGACGACCCCGACGGCGCCGCCGGGCCGGACGGGACCATCCTGGGCTCCCACGCCCATCTGGAGGGCCTGATCGCAGGATCGGCCGCCGAGTACGCCTTCCTGCGCTCCAGCGGCTTCGCCGCGAACACCCTGGCGTGGGCGCCGCAGATCCAGCAGTCGGACGTACTGCGGTGGTTCGTTCCCCAGGCCAGACGGGCCCTGGTGCACGAGGCGGACCTCGGGGCGGTGGCGGCGCGGCTGCTGACGGACGATCGGCACCACCGCGCGGCCTACCACCTGACCGGCCCCGAGCAACTGACGCAGGTCGAGCAGCTCGCAGCGATCGGTGCCGCGCTCGGCCGGACACTGCGTTACGAGGAGATGGACTCCGCACAGGCCGCCGCCGAGCTGTTCCCCACGATGCCGGCGGGCGTAGCCGCCGCGATCATCGCCGGCCACGCGGCGATGATCACGCAACCCGAGCCGGTCACCGACACCGTCCGGCACCTGCTGGGCCGGCCCGCACTGACGTTCGCGCAGTGGGCCCGCGACCACGTGGAGGACTTCACCGGCCGGCAGTAGGGGTCCGTCTTCGCGCTCGCGGGTCATGTCGAAGACGGGCGCCCGGCTCCGTCCTCGAGGGTGACAGGGCTGTTCCGCCGTGCGGGTGGAGCGGCGGAACCGAACGATCGGTAGGAGCCGGGATGCGGAAAGTGATCGCGAACGAGTGGATGACGCTGGACGGGGTGGTGCAGGCACCCAGTTATCCCGACGAGGACGTGACCGGCGGCTTCCGACACGGTGGCTGGCATGCCCGTTACTTCGACGAACTGTCGATGGGCTGGGTGATCGAGAACGTGCGCGGCGCGGGCGGCTACCTGTTGGGGCGGGGCACGTACGAGATCTTCGCGGCCCACTGGCCGAACGCGCCGGAGGATCAGCAGGTGCTCGCCGAGCCCCTGAACGCGCTACCGAAGTACGTCGCCTCGACGACTCTCGACGAGCCGCTCGGCTGGGCGAACTCGACACTGCTGCCAGATGACATCGAGGCGGCCGTGCGCGCGCTGAAGGCCGAGACGGGGAAGGACCTGCATCTGATCGGCAGTCCCGGTCTCTTCCAGACCCTGCTGGACCTCGGCCTGGTCGACGAGCTCCGGGTGATGATCGACCCGCTGGTGGTGGGCGGCGGCGGCAAGCGCCTGTTCGGCGACGATGGCGCCCACCGTCCGCTGGGGCTGGCCGACAGCCAGGTGACCAGCACGGGCGCGATCATCGCGACCTACGTCGCCACGAACCCGAGTCGACCTGGTGACGGCAGGTCGCCGAACTCGCCCAGTGCGAGCGGGCGGCGATAGTCCTGGCTGTGCTGCGGCGTATCCGAGGTGGACGAGCTTACTGATCGTCGCCCACGTCGCCGTTCTCCTGCCGGTCGCTCGACACCAGGCGGCTCCCCACCGGCTCGGGCCTGTCTCAGCCGGCGCCGAAGCAGACGAAGGCGGCGGCGGTGGCATGGGCGGCACCACCACCGGCGGTGTCGAACGCGTGCTGGGCCTCGGCGAGCGCCACCGCCGGCGGAGCACCGGCACGCATCCGCCGGTGCAGGTCCAGCATCAGCGCGGTGGTCAGGTCGGCCGGGACCGGCAGCACGGTGGCGATCAGGCTGCGGGTGCCCAGGGCCAGCAGCACGGCGGTGAAGCCCATCACCTCGTCGCCCGGCCGGACGCCGGAGAGGCCGGAGTCGCAGGCGGAGAGCACCACGCAGCCCGGTGGGCGGGTCAGCCGCTCCAACCCGTACGCGGTCAACGGCCCGTCGGCCAGTTCGAGGGTGGAGAAGAGCGGGTTGTCGGCGCGGAAGGCGCCGTGCGCGGCGATGTGCGCCAGCCCGGCCCCGTTCAGCGCGTCGGTGACCGCGTCGGCCGTGGCGGCGCAGCCGGTGAGGGGGCGGGAGCCGGGCAGGGCCGCGCCGAGCTGACGTACCTCGGTCTCGGCGGCGGGCAGCCGGGGCCCGGCCACCAGCACCGGCGGGCCGGCCGGGACGATCCGCCCGACGGCGCGCAGCCAGACCGTCGCCGAGGGCGCCACCGTCACCGGTCGGCCGGCGCAGGTCGGCAGGCCCGACCAGGGTACGGCGTGCAGCGCGGCGATCGGGACGATCACCAGTGGCCGGTCGCGCAGCAGCCGGCGTACCGGGTCGAAGAGCTGCTGGTCCAGCGCGGTGGTGGCGAACTCGACCCCGGCCCGGGCACTGGCCGAGTCGCCGGTGGTGACCAGCCGGCGCAGGCCGAAGCGGTGCAGGCGGGCCCGGCCCAGCGCCTCGTCGAGCGGGCCGAGGTCGTGCAGGCTGGTCCGGCCGTCGCGGACCAGTACCGCCCGCAGCCGTGGCCCGTGCGCCACCAGCTCCAGCAGCACGGCGTCACCGAGCGCGGCGGCGAGGGCGCCAACCGTGGGCGGTGCCACCAGGTCGCCGCCGTCCGTTCCCCGGGCCCCGCCGTCCGCGCCCCGGGCCAGTTCGCGGATGCGCTGTTCGAGCCGACCCTGGCTGCGCCGCAGCGCGTACCCGGGGTGCCCGGCGAGCAGCGCGTCCTCCAGGGCGGTGCTGACCATCCGTAGCTCGGCCAGGGCAGCGGCCAGCTCGGGGTCCTGCGGCGGCTGCACCGCGCGCATCCGCAGGGCGTTGGCCCGCCAGCGTTCCGCCCAGGCCAGCACCTGGGCGGGCGTGCCGGTGCGCACGGCGATGTCCAGTCCCTCGGCGGCGAGTTCGTGCCCGTACGCCCCGCTGTGCGCGCGTAGCTCGGTGGCACCCAGGGAGGCCCGGTGGCCGTCGAGCACCCCCAGCCCCCGGCGCAGGGCCCGGGCCGCCCCACGCAGGTCCCCGTCGAGCCGGCGCCGCAGCGCGAGCGCGTACCAGCCCTGGGCCCGGTGGGGCGCGGTGCCCCGGCGGTGCGCGCGGGCCGCCACCGCCAGCAGCT
Organism: Micromonospora sp. DT62; assembly: GCF_049847285.1. NCBI lineage: Bacteria > Bacillati > Actinomycetota > Actinomycetes > Micromonosporales > Micromonosporaceae > Micromonospora > Micromonospora sp. DT62. The sequence continues at coordinate 95,007 of NZ_JBNCOB010000019.1, read as the reverse complement.
CGGCCGCCCGGGCGGGCCGGCCCATCGCCTCGGCCAGCCGGGCGGCCTCGATCCGGGTGGTCAGTGCCGGCGAGGGCCAGCCGGTGGCGTCGAGCTGCCCGGCGGTGCGCACCATGGCCGTGAGCAGGGCCGTCGACCGGGTGCCCCGGGCGAACTCGGCGCGCAGTTCGACGTGCCGGGCGAAGGCGGCCCAGATGCGCCGTCCCTGGCGGCGGAAGCGGGCCCGGGCCGAGGCGGCGGCGGTCGCGGCGGTGTCCAGGTCACCGGCGAGCAGCGCCGCCCGGGCCCGCGCCAGCAGCGCCTCGGCGAGATCAGAGGCCATGCCGCGCCGCCGCAGCTCCGTCACGGCGGACGTGGCGACCTCGACCGCCTCGTCGACCAGCGGCACGGAGAGCAGCAGTTCGAAGCGGTCCAACAGCAGCGCCGGCCGGGGCACCGACAACCGTCGGTACTCGTCGCCGACGGCGGCGAAGCTGCGCAGCGCGCCCGCGACGTCGCCGCGCTGGCCGGCGGCGATGCCGATGTTCCAGCGGGCGTCGGCGGCGGCCAGGTCGAGCCCGAGCCGGCTGAAGATGGCCGCGGAGCGGAACAGGTCGTCGTCGGCGTCCCGGCTGGTGCCCCGGTGGGCGTTGAGCAGTCCACGGTTGTTGCGCGCCCGCGCCTCCAGCAGCAGGTCGCCCTCGCGCTGGGCGATCTCCACCGCGATGCCGTAGTCCCGGACCGCCTCGTCGAACCGCCCCCGGTAGTGCAGCACGACGCCGCGCTGCATCCGGGCCCGGCCGGCGTCGGCACCGGTCAGTCGGGGCAGTGCGAGGGTCACCGCGCGCAGCGCCGCGCCGGTGCGCCCGGCGTTGGCCAGGACGTACCCGAGGCTCATCCGGGCCAGCGCCCGTGCCCGGGGCGAGTCGGTGACCCGCACCGCCCGGCGCAGGTGCCGCAGGGCGCCCGGCAGGTCGTTGAGTTCCCGCAGGGCCAGCCCGATGGCGCGTTCGGCGGTGGACCGCTCGTCGGCGTCGGGGTGGCCGACGGCGAGGACCTGCCGGGCGATCGCGATCGCCTCGTGGGGGTAGCGCTGGACGGCGTCGAGCGCGGCCTGGGCCTGGACGGCACCGGGAACGGTGCTGTCGGCCATGCCAAGAAGAATCCCGCAGTCGCGCTCCCCGGTCAATTGCCTCGAGGCGGATCGGGTATCAGTCGCCTGACCGACGATCAATTGACACTCGACTATCCTCTGAAATAATCGTCCGGTGCCTCGGAGAGCGCTTCCGTAGCTGCCCGGCGCGCCGCCGACCACGCATCTTCGACCGCCTGGAGGACCGGTGCCGCCTGACGACTCCTTCGCGTCGCGCCCGCCCGCCGGGCTGTCCCGCCGGCAGGTCATGGCCTGGTCCGCCCTGGCCGCCGCGGCGGTGCCGCTCGGTCTCGTCGGGCGGGCCGGCCCGGCCGCCGCCGCCGAGTCGCCCGACGAGACCTACCAGCGGGTCTTCCTGGAGGCCCTGGCCGCCGATCCCGACCTGCGCCGCCACGCCGTCAAGGGCCGGGAGTTTCTTTACCGGCCCCGGCAGTTGCTGGTGGCCCACCCCGACGTGCAACGGGTCGTGGGTCGGCTGCGCAGCTACGGCCACCCGGTCACCGAGGGCGTCGGCTTCGGCGGGGTCGCCCGACTCCTCTTCGCCACCGAGACCGACATCCCGTCGGTGGTGACCAGGCTCCGCGACCCGCAGCAGTGGCCCGGGCAGCCGGTGCCCCTGGTCCAGCCGCACCACGCCCTGCTCGGCTTCGGCAACATCATGGGCAACCCGGGCGGTCCGCCCCGGGTCGCCGCTGCCCTCCCGGCACCGGATCCGGCGCGCGCGGGTGAGGGGGCGGGGGTGACGGTGGGGATCTGCGACACCGGCATCTGGCGGCTGGCCGGTTCCCGCCATCCGCAGTGGTTGGCCGGCAGCTACCTTCCGGAGGCCGACGACGAGGACGCCCTCTACGTCGGCGCTGACGTGCTCGCACTCCAGGGCGGCCACGGCACCTTCGTCGCCGGAGTGGTCCGGCAGGCCGCGCCGGGCGTACGTCTCGATCCCGAGGCCGCGCTGAACGCGACCGGCGTCGGCGACGAGGAGATGCTGGTCGCCGCCCTCGGTCGGCTCGGTCCGCAGGTGTCGGTCGTCAACCTCTCGTTGGGCTACTTCACCCAGGACGATCAGCCTCCGCTGCCGCTGGTCAACGCCCTGGCCGGGCTGCCCGGCAGGGCGGTGGTGGCGTCGGCGGGCAATGCCGGCACCAGCCGGCGGGCCTGGCCGGCCGCCCTGGACCGGGTCCTGGCGGTGGGCGCGGTGAGTGCCAGCGCCACCGGACCGGTCCCGGCGCCGTACAGCAGCTACGGGTCGTGGGTGGACGCCTGTGCCCTGGGGGACCGGAGCAGCACCTACGTCAGGGGTCGGCTGCAGTTGCCGGGCCAGCCGATCCGATACTTCGACGGCTTCGCGGCCTGGACCGGCACCTCGTTCGCCACCGGCCACGTCGCCGGCCGGCTGGCCGCGCTGATGACCAGTGCCGGGCTCGGCGCGGAGGCGGCCCGGGCCGCCCTGGTCGCCGGCCCCCGCTGGCATCCCGACTACGGCGTACTCGTCGCGTGAGGTCGTCGGCACCGGCGCGCCGGGCGTCGTACCGGTGAGCGAGCGCAGCACCGTCGGGCTGGTCGCCGCCGCCTCCTGCGGTGACGAGCGGGCGTGGGGCGAGTTGGTGCGCCGCTACACCCCGCTGGTGCTCTCGGTGATCCGGTCCCACGGACTCGACCAGGTCGACGCGGCGGACGTGAACCAGACCGTCTGGCTTCGTGCGGTGGAGCACCTGGGACGGCTGCGGGAGTCGAACGCCCTGCCCGCCTGGCTGGTCACCACCACCCGACGCGAGTGTTACCGGCTGCTTCGCCTCGGCCGGCGGACCCAGCCGTTCGACCCGTACGACGACTCGGTCGACCGGCACGTCGGCGCCCATCTGCTGGTGGACCCGGCCACCCCGGACGAGGACCTGTTGCGCGCCGAGCGGCAGCAGGCGCTGCGGGAGGCGTTCGCGCAGTTGCCGCCGCGCTGCCGGGACCTGCTGGCCCTGCTGCTGGCCGATCCGCCGGTCAGCTACCGCGAGATCGGCGCGCGGTTGGACATGCCGGTGGGTAGCGTCGGTCCGAGCCAGGCCCGGTGCCTGCACAAGCTGCGGAACTGTCCGGCACTCGCCCCTTTCCTCAGGGCGCGCCCGGGTGACGAGGGGAGCGGAGGTGACCGGGATGGAGCCGTGGCCGCCAGCCGCTGACGACGCCCTGCTGGCCGAGTTGAGGGCCGCACTGCGGGACTCCGGCCCGGTGCCGGAGGAGTTCCTGGCCGCGGCCCTCGCCGCGTTCAGCTGGCGGACCGTCGACGCCGAGCTGGCCCTCGCCGAGCTGACCTTCGACTCGGTCTGCGATCCGGAACCGGCCGGTCCCACCCGCTCCGCCGGCTCGGCCCGCACGCTGACGTTCCGCACCGGTGCGGTGGTGGTCGAGATCGAGCTGACCCCGACCGGCATCGTCGGGCAGCTCTCACCGGCCCGGGGCGGGCGGGTCGCCGTCCGGACCGCCGTCGGCCCGTACGAGGAGGTGCCGGTGGACGCGGTCGGCTACTTCTCGATGGGGATGCCGCCCGCCGGTCCGGTCCAGTTCTGCGCCCGCACCGCCGGGTACGCGGTGGCGACCGCGTGGGTCACCCTGCGCTGAGCGGACACCGGGCGGGACCGGGCGAGGCGGGTCCGCCCGGGACACCGGCCGGACGGGTGGAACGGAGGTCGCGGGCCCCGTCCGCGACCTCCGTCCCTGCCCCTCGGGGGCGTTATCCGGCCCGCTGGGCCACCGTGATGTCGTACCGCACGCCGCCGAGGTCGGCCCGTGCGGCGCCGGTGGTGTCCGGGCCGATCTGGGTCACGTTGACGGCGATCTGCTCCCGGGTCGGCACGGCCGCCGTGAAGCTGAGCGAGAAGGCGAGCCGCTCACCGGGGTTGAGCTCCAGGTTGTCCAGGCTGGCCTGGCCGATGTCGACGATCTCGACCTGGTTGCGGCCCACCTCGCGGACACCCTTGCCGGCCTTGCCGCCCTTGGCCCAGCGCTCGAACAGGGTCGGTCCGAGGTCGGCGACGAGCCGGCCACCGGCGGCCTGGAACGGCGCCCCGGTCTGGCTGAAGACCACGCTGCTGCGGGCCGGCCGGGTCAGCGTGTTGCCGATGGCGAACGGCCGGATCTGCGCCAGGCCGCCGGCGGTCACCGCCACCGAGTCCACGTTGCGCCAGGCGATGTTGTTGTTGTTGCGGGTGTTGACGCCGATGTCCGGTCCCTCGAAGGTCATCGGGTCGTTGGCGGAGACCCAGCGGGCCAGCAGGCAGAAGTGACCCGGGCCGGGCACGTTGTCCCACGGGATGGTGACCGTGGTGACGCCCGGGTAGACCGGCACCGCCATCGCCCCGATCTGCGTCCACGCGCCCGGCCAGCCCGCCCCGCCGCCGGGCGTGGTCCGGTAGACCCAGATCGTGCCCTCCTCCATGACGCTGTCGCCGTACGGGCCGGGGTTGCGCAGCTTGATGAAGATGTAGTTCCGCTGGCCGACGATCGGGTTCTGGCTGGTCGCGCACTCGATGGCGGTGTGGCAGACCTTGATGTCCGGGCTCTGCCAGAGCGGGTTCAGCGCGTGCGGTTCGAGGCCCACGTCGGCGGTGGTGTCCTTCATGTACACGTCGACCGCGGCGGCGGTGGCGGGGCCGTCCGCCGGGCCGGCCAGTGGTGCGGCGCCGGCCGCGGTGACGGACAACAGCGTCGCCAGTGCCGCGCCGGTGAGCAGGGCGAGCGTCGAACGACGCGCTCTTCCTGCGAGTCTGGTAGACACATTTCCTCCCGATGATGGGGGATCGCCGTTCGCCCCGAGGTGGTGGCGTGGGCGGGTGGACATCCTTACGGAGTCCGATCGACGCAAGTAGATACATCCGGCGCCGGCGGGTGATGTCAGATGGCGGGAGTTGCCGTCAAGCCGGCGAAAGCCGCACAGCGCTCGGATGCGGCGCGCGGGCGAGGGTGCACTCACTGTCCGATGACCGACGCGCTACTGACTGCCATGGCCTTTCGGGTGCTACCTCTCTGCGGGCGTTCGGCCGACCGGGCCGGGCCGGCAGAGCGAAGGAGCCCTCCACATGTTCCCGTTTCCCGACGAAGCGACCAGGAAGGCACTCGATCTCGGCCGGCGCGAGGTGTTCCAGACCTACCGGGTGCTGATGGCCTGCGAACTGCAGCGGCTGCGCCCCATCGTCGGGGCACTGCCGGCAGGGCTGCGCCGCGACCAGTTGACCGCCCGGCTCGACAAGGCCGCCGCCCTGGCCGTCGGGACCTGGCTGCAACAGATCTCGGAACGCGGCGCGACGATGCACCAGGCGGCCACGCTGTTCAAGGAGGTGCAGGACTCGCTCGACGGGGTCGTGCCCTCCGCCGTCGGCAACCCCTATCTCATCGCCGCTCTGGACGAACTGAAGACCAGGATCGTCGACGTCATGAACGACGACACGAGTCCCACGCACGTCGCCGTCAACACCGCGTTCGCGCGTCTGTTCGGGTCCACCTCATCGGTGGCCAAGGCGCGTTTCGCGCAGACGGTCACGGCACTGCAGGCAGTGCTCAAGCGCACCGACGGTCGACGGTCGGGATTCGTGTGCAACCTGTCGTTGCCCGACGGGATGGGCGCACTGGCCAGCGGTCAGGGTGACACCGCCATCATCAACGTGGGACGCTCCGCGCTCGACGGGACGATGCACCTGTGGGAGCTCGCCGCCACGCTCGCCCACGAGGGCACGCACATCCTGGCGGACCATCCGACGGTCGACATCGTCTACCGCCACCGCAACGCCGCCTACTACCTGCAGGGCCAGATCGCCCTGCAGAACGCCGCCAACTTCGAGCAGACCGTCTGCGAGGCGTTGGGCCAGGGCGGCCCGTTCCCCACCGACGCGGAGGTGGCCGCCATGCGGGGACGCACCGCGCCCCGGATGGACGCGCTGCACACCGTGCTCGCGTCCCGCATCACCCGCGCGTGGGTGCGCACCTACGACTTCACCCGCCTCGACCTCACCAGGACCGACCTGCCCAAGCCGGTCGCTCTCGTGCTCACCGACCTGCCGCAGGACCGGGCGTACGCGCCGTTGATCGGGGCGTACCTGGAGGCGCTGCACGCGGCGATGTTGGCGCTGATGCGGGCGGAGGGGCGGCTGGTGGTGCGGGTCGAGCCGAAGATGCTGAACCACTCGACGGTCGTCAACTCGGACGGCACCATCCGGTTCACCATCAACTCCGACCTCGCCGCCCGGACGCCCGTCGCCCAACTCCTGCACTGGATGCTCGACGAACTCGTCGCCGAGGCGAAGTGCCAGATCCCCAAGGACACGGCGCAGCTGCTGGCCCTGATCCTGGGCATCGAGAAGTTCGACCGGGACAACGTGCACGACGTGCTGAACGACTTCTACGACTCCTTCCACTGAGTGGCGGCTGCCGGGCGGTGCGCCGACGTGATGCTGCCCCCCGTGGCATCGGGGGCGTACCCATCGACCACAATCGGGGGCCGGCATCATCCACAGTCGAAGGGACGCGAGTGAAACGCCGCCTTCTGCACATCCTGACGGTCATGACCGTCGTCTTCTCCGGTACGGCTGTGGTGGCCGCGCCGGCCTCGGCGAGCGACGCGTGGGGCATCGTCTGCAACCTCCGGGAGAACACCTGGCTGCGCGCCGCGCCGCACAGCCACGTGCTGCTCACCCTGACTGCCGGCCGCGGGTTCCGCTGGCACGGTCAGGTCTCGGCGGTCGACGACGACGCCTGGATCTACGGTCACGGCGCTGAGTACCCGTCCGTGGACGGCTGGGTCCCGGCCCGCAACACCACCTGCTGAACCGGTAGTTCCGCCGGGACGGCCGCCGACCGCTGCCGTCCCGGCGCACCGTGGCAGCCGAATGCCGCTGACCATGCCGATCCCCGGTCGTCCGTGCAGCCGACCCGGCGACCGGCGCCGCCATCCCGCCGGGCGCTCTGCTCCTGCTCGCCGTCTCGGGTGGCTACCGGGGCGTCAGCACGCAGAACTCGTTGCCGTCGGGGTCGGCCATGACCACCCAGCTGACCTCGCCCTGGCCGATGTCGATCCGGGTGGCCCCGAGGGAGAGCAGCCGGTCGACCTCCGTCTGCTGGTCGCCGTCCGCAGGCGGAGCGACGTCGAAGTGCAGTCGTTGCTTGCCTGTCCTCGGATTCAGGGGTGGACCACCCCACGTGATCTTCGGGCCGCCTAGCGGTGAACGGATCGCGGTCTCCTGGTCCTGGTCCCAGACCAGCGGCCACCCCAGCGCCTCGCTCCAGAAGTAGCCGACCTCCTGCGAGCCGTCGCAGGCCAGCGCCCCGACGAATCCGCAGTCGGCGAGGAAGTTGTTGCCCGGCGCGATGACGCAGAACTCGTTGCCGTCGGGATCGGCGAGCACGACGTGACCCTCTTCGGGGCGTTGCCCGATGTCGATGTGCTCCGCGCCGAGGTCCAGCGCCCTGGCCACCGTCTGCCGCTGGTCCTCGAGGGACGTGCTCGTCAGGTCGAAGTGCATCGGGTTCGGGCCGACCTTCGGCCTCCCGGTCGGGAGGAAACGGATCCGGAACCCGGTGTCGTCACTGGGCAGCAGCGCGACACCGTCGCCTGGGTCGTCGGCCAGGTCCCAGCCCAGGACCCCGGACCAGAACCGGGCGAGCCGCAGAGGTTGGTTCGCATCGAAGCTGAGCGCGAACAGTTGACTCGTCATCTCCTGCGCATCTCCGATCGGCGGTGTGGCCGCTGTCGACAGCACGCCTTGCCGGCGCGTAGCTCGGGAGCCTAGGGGCGAGCCGCGTCGTGCGCAGCCGAGTATTCGACGGCTGCCGGGCCGCCGGCCACCTCGCCGCCGGCGGCGAGGGGCTCCGTTCCCAGCGGCTACGAGACGTGCTGCCAGAGCGGGGAGATCCGGGCCCGCGCGAAGCGCCAGCCGGTCGGCGTACGCGTGGCGGCGTAGCGGGCCTGGACACCGGCGGTCCGGTGCGGCGCCTCGCCCCGACGGAAGAAGTACACGAGCTGATGGGTGCTGACCTCGGCGTGGTCGCCGTCGAGATCCACCACCACGTCGGTGTTGAGGTGCTGGGTCGACTCCTCCTCGGGGCTCGTCCGCCGTAGGACGTCGATGATGTCGTCGATGCCGTGCAGGGCCCCGCGTGGACTGCTGGTCTCGGCGTCGGGGGCGTAGACGGTCCGCAGGTCCTCGAAGCGCCGCTCGTCCAGTGCGTGGGCGAGCCGGGCGACGAGTTCGGCGATCTCGGCGCGGTCGGTCACGGGTGACATCTCGATCCTCCATTGTTGGCGCCGCCAACGATATGGCAGATCGTTGGCGACACCAACGGCCTGTTAGCATGGTCACCCGTGGAACCGACACCGGATCGTCTCGCGACGAAGGCGAGCTGGCTGATCACTCAGACCGCGGTGCACGCGCGGCGGCTCGTCTCCCAGGGTTTCGCCACCGCGGGCGCGCGGGGCTACCACTATCGGGTGCTCGCGGCGTTGCGGGAGTTCGGTCCGGCGAGTCAGGCGGAGCTGGGGCGGCGCTGCCGCATGGACCGTAGCGACGTCGTCGCGGCCGTGACCGAGCTGGAGGGGGCGGGCTTCGTCGCGCGCAGCGCCGACCCGGCGGACCGCCGACGCAACATCGTCACCAGCACCGAGGCGGGCGCGCGGCAACTGCGGCGGCTGGACCGCGCGCTCGACGACGTGCAGGACGAGCTGCTCGCCCCGCTGTCGGCCACCGAACGGCAGGCCCTGGTCGCGTTGCTCGGCAAGGTGCTCGACCACCACGGCGGCGCGCCGACATCGTGATCCGGCTTGGCCGCCGCCAGGCCGCACCCGCCGGCGGCCACCGGTCGCGCTCCCGATCAGGCACGACCACGCGCCCGCGCCGCCGATGGGCGGCCAGCGTCTGCCCCGACGTGTCGACGCAGGCGCCAACCGCCGGTCGGCTGGTGTGACCTAGATCATCACTTCGCCTCCCGTCGGGCCGCAAGCCGACCGTTCGGGGCGCGCTCGGACCGGCCGGACCTGCGGCTTCGGCGGATCGCGTCCGCTCGTCCCGCTGACCGCGCCTCGGCTGCTCGGCCGATGGGTCGCTGTCGTGTCGGTCACTACTGTTAGCGTGCCCTCGTTGTCGATCACGGCCGATTCCTCACGAATTCTGGCTGTTCTGCCACTGCGGAGGGTGTTCCTGATGGCCTGGCTACCGGTGGGAGACTCGTACGAGATCTCCCTCGTGGACGGAAAGGTGGCGGCCCGGTCCACCGGCCCGCGCGCCGGTGGCCGTCCCCTGAAGACGCTGCCGAAGGCGCTGCGCGACGACCCCGAGGTGGACCGGCTGCGCCAGCTCGCCCAGTGGCTGGACCGGCACGCCGCCGAATGCCTGGCCCGGGTCGACGCCTGGGTGGTGTCCTCGCTGCCGGTGCCGACGGGGCTGCTGGCCCGCGTCTGGCCGGACCCGGCCTGGCAGGACGCGCTGCGCGACCTCGTGGTCCTCGGGGACGACCCGGCCGAGCCGGGCTTCCTGCGCGACGTCACCGACACCGGCGACCTCCGCGTGGTCAACCTCGACGGGGACACCGTCCGGCTCTCGCCGGCGACCGCCACGCTGCCGCACCCGGTGCGCCTGCCCGACCTGCCCGACCTGCGCGAGTTCGCCGACGAACTGGACGTCACCCAGCGGATCGAGCAACTGCACCGGGGCACCTGGGGCAGACCCGACGAGCTGAAGCAGCGCGACACGACCATCACCGACTTCCGCGGCACCACGGTCCCCAACCGGCTCGCCGCCCGGGCCGCCACGCTCGGCTTCCGCGTCTCCGGCTCGCAAATCAGGTGCCGGGTCTGGGAGGCCGGCCGCACGGTCGAGGCTGCCATGCGGTTCGACGAGGACTACTGGGACTCCGAGGCGACCCTGGGCAACCTCTCCTGGTCGGCGGTGGACGGCCCGACGTTGCGGTTGACCGAGGTCGGGCCGGTGGCCTGGTCGGAAGGAATGCGGATGGCGACGGCCCTCTCCGGCGCCGTGACCGGAACGGGGAAGAAGGCGTGACCGGGATGACGACGACCGCTGGCGACGGCTCGGTCGAGAGCCTGCTGACCGCCGGCGCGGTGCTGCCGGTCGACACCGCCGGGGCCGGCGACCGGGCGGTGCCCCTCACCGCCCGCACCTACCGGCACCCGGTCCTCGGCGACCGACCGGTGGTCCGCCTGGTCGACGCGGCCCTCGGCGAGGGCGAGGACATCGCCCTCGAGTTCCTCGGCCTGACGCCGGGCGCCGAACCGGTCGTCGTCGGGCTCGGACCCCGCCGCCCGTTGGCCTTCCCGGAGTGGGTGCTGGTGCACCACCCGGCGGACGGCCGGCACGCCCTGGCGGTGGTGCCGGAGTTGCAGAAGCTGGCCAAGCAGGTGCGGTCGCGTCCGAAAACCGCCCTGGACGCGCACCAGGGCATCGCCGACCGGTTCGCCCGCACGCTGCCGCACTTCCTGCCGACGTTCTTCGAGCAGGCGGCGCGGGTGTTCCTGGCCGCCGGGCAGGACGCGTACGCGACGCAGCTGTTCAACAAGGCGCGCAAGGCGGAGGCGCAGCACGGCCTGCCGGTCGACCTGAACCGGCTGGACGAGGTCTACGTGGAGTTCGCCTCGGCCAAGGTCGTGTCCGCGACCGCGTTGGCGGGCTACGCCAAGGAGCTGTCCGCCCAGTTGCCGGCAGGCGAGGCGCTGGACCGGTTCTGCCGGCTGGCGCTGCGGGCCGCGACCGCCGGCGTGGTTCCGTCCACCCAGTCGGCCGGCGTGGTGAACCGGCTGGTCCGGGCCGCCGCCAAGGCCGCCGGTAAGGCCGGCGCGGGCGCCGTCGCCGAGCGCGAGGCGGCCTACCTGACCGAGCTGCTCCGGTTGCCGGTGGCCGTCGAGGCGCCGGCCGGCTGGTGGAAGGCGCACCTGCCGGCGGTGACGGCGCTGGCCGGGCGCGACCCGGCGATCCGCGGCAGCCTGCTCGACCTGATGCCCGCCGACCGGGACGACCTGGTCACGTGGCTGGCACTGCTGACCGACACCGGTGCGCTCGCCGGGCTGTCCGACCCGGACGTACCGGACCCGGCCCGCCCGCAGGACGGCTCCGTCGGCTGGCTGCGCCGCTTCGTGGGCCGGGTCAACTCCGGCCACCACCACCGCCGGCTGCCGCAGCTGTATCCGCTCGTCGAGCGGATGGCCGACCGGCTGCGCGTCGAACTGGCCGACAGCGGCGAGACCCTCGGCGCGGACGGGGACCTGGAACTGCTCGACCTGCTGCTCGCCCTCGACCTGCCGGTGGCCGCGCCGAAGGAGCGCGAGGCACTGGACCTGGCGAACTGGGTCAAGCGCGGGGGAGAACGCGACCTGCTCGCCGTGGCGGGCGACGACCGGTTCACCGGTGCCCTGCGCCGGGGTCTCGACCAGCTCGACGACCAGCAGCCCGCCCTGCGCCGTATGGTCGAGACGCCGGGCGTCCGGCCGATGCTGATCGACTGGCTGCGGGCCCGGATCCGCGACCGGTTCGCCGCCGGGCTGCCGTACCTGCCGGCGTCGGTGGACTGGCTGGGCCGGCTCCCGGTCGAGGCGCTGCGCCTGGTCTCCGACGAGCTCGACGGACCCGGCGAGCCCGGCCGGGGCGGCGACCTCGGGCAGGCCCTCGGCGTCGACCTCGCCGAGCGCGTCGCCCGCAGCCTGCGCGGCGGGATCCTCGACGAGCTGGGCTGGCCGGACTGGGAGCTGGCCTGGCAGGAGGTGACCGGCGGCGACCGGCAGGTCGAGGTGATCCGGCAGGAGGCCTGGCCGTACGCGATCCTGGGCGGGCCGACCACGGTGCGCGTGATCGGCGCCGAGGGCATCGTGCTCCGCCACGACCTGCGCCTCCCGGCCGGTGACATGTGGGGTCAGCCCGGCTACCACTACGTCGACGGCCACCTGCTGGTCTACTGGCGTTCCAAGGCGCTCGACTACGACCTGCGCGGCTACTGGCACTCGTCACCCGGCGAACCGCAGCTCATCCAGGGCCGTCACCACGGCAGCCAGCCGCGCGGGAAGCAGATCACCCTGCCGCTGGCCGGCGGCGGTCGGACCACCGGCGACGGCGTGCTGCACGCCGGTGACACGGCCGTCCCGTCCGAGCTGCCGGTCATCACCGACGGCACCTCGCACTGGGTGTACCGGCACGGCGAGGACGACGACTCCCACGGCTGGCGCGAGTACGACCCGGTCGCCAACACCCACGGCCGGCGCGGCCTGCCCGGGTTCCTGGCCGACCTCCCGGTCGACGGGAGCCGCCTCCAGGAACCGGCCAGCTGGCTGCGGCCGGCCCTGTCCGACCGGGCCACCCCGGCCGCCGTCCCCGTGGACGGGCTGCTCGGCTGGCGGGTGGCCACGCTGCCGGACGGCTCGGTACGCGGTACGGACCTGGCCGGTCGTACCGTCACCGTCGCCGCGGGCCAGGAGCCGATCGCGGCGCTGGTGCTGCCCGGCGACGACCGGCCCCGGGCCGTGCTCAAGGGTCTCGTCCTGGTCGACCCGGACGGGATGGTGTCGGCCGCCGCCGGACCGCCGTCCAGCCGGGACTACCGCCCCGGCCCGGTCCCGCTGCCGGCCCGGCAGTTCCTCGGCAACCTGCTGCCCCGCGACCCGGACGGCTCCGCCGCCCTGCGCCGGATGGACCGGGAGACCGCCGCCGCACTGCTGAAGGTCGCCCTCGACGAGCGCCGCGCCATCCTGGCCGAAGAAGCGGCGCGTGCGGCGGCGCGATCCGGGCTGACCGTGGCCACCCAGGCCATCACCGGCCTTCCCATCGCCGTTCCCGCGTCCATGGTCGGTGCCGGCTCCGGCCCCGCCACCACCGGCGCGACCGCCGTCGAGGACGACACGGACGCGCTGGTGGAGCTGGTCCGCTCGACGGTTCCGGCGCTCAGCCACGACGCCCTGCTGGCCGGGGTGGTCGGGGCGCTGCGGCTGGCCGCCCGGGTACGCACCGACCTGGACGCGGTGACCGAGCGGCTCACCAGGTCGCTGTCCGCCCCGGTCGCGGTGGTGCCGACGGCCACCGTGACCGGACCCACCGACCGGCAGCTCAGCGCGGCGCTGGACGGCCTGTGCGGCTCGGCCCACGGGGCGGGCACCGCGATCGGCGTCTTCACCCAGTTCCAGGCGTTCACCATCCGGCGCTCCGCCACCGGCGGGAACGGCTCCGCCACCGGCGGGAACGGCTCCGCCACCGGCGGGAACGGCTCCGCCACCGGCGGGAACGGCTCCGCCGTGCGGCTGCACCTCGACGGGCCGTCGCTGCCGTCCACGCTGGACTGGTGGTCCCTGCTCGGGGGCGTCGCCGCCGTCGCCTACCGGGCCGTCGCGGCGGTCACCCCCGACGAGCACCGGGAGACGCTGCGGGCCCTGCTCGCAGAGCTGGACGGGCTCGACCTGAGCACGGCGGCGGAGCCGGGGCGGTGGCGCCGGTGCAGGCTGCACCTGCGCGACGACGACCTGAAGAACCCCGACGGCTCGCGCCGCTACCCCAGGCCCGGCATCCTGCCGTTGCCCGACGGGGCGTTCGTCGCCGTCCTCAACTCCAGCGGCACGGCCACCGGCTACTTCTTCGACGCCCTGCACCACGACCCGGCCGGTGTGTTCGCCGTGCCCGAGCCGTACACGGTGCACTCCTCGGAGCCCGTCGGTGACGGACGGCCGGCCGGCTGGCTGGCCGGGTTCCTCGCCGAGTGGGCCGCGCGCGGCCCGCTGCCCTGGCGGCCGGAGGCGGCCGAACAGTTCGCCGAGCTGACCGGCGTCACCCCCACCGCCGCGAAGCTGGTGCTGGCCGGCCTGCCGTACACGGACTCGGCGAACACGATGCCGGCCGAGCTGCGCAAGGCGCTCGGGATCAGGCAGGTCGGCGAGGTCAAGCTGGCCTTCGGGGTGCTGCGGGAGGCCAGGGCGACGCTGCGGCGGGCCGTGGTCTCGGCGCTGCTGCCGGCCGACCCGGCCCGGCTGTGGACCGACGGAACGGACGTGGCCGCCGCGGCGGCGGTATGGAACGCCGCCCTGGGTCGCCGGGTGGTCGTGCCCGAACAGCTGCTCGCCGAGGCGACCCGCGTGGTCCGTACCGGCTGGGAACCGGCGAAGGCGTTGCCGGCGCTGCTCGACCCGGCCCGCTCGGCCGAGCTGAGCACCGACCTGGCCTTCGAGGTCAGGGGTAACCGGGCCCGGCCGGTCGACGCAGGCGCGGCGGGCTTCACCGGTCACGTGCTGCGCTCCACGGTCGCCCTGGCGGCCTGGGTCGCGCACCACACGCCGGCCGGCGACCCGTGCCGGGCGGCGCTGCCGGCCGCGTTGGCCGTGATCCGGGACCGGCTGGCCAACCCCGACCTCATGCTCGACCTGGAGCAGTACGTCTACCTGCCCGAGTTCCGGCAGGTGGCGGGCACCCCGTCGGAGACGGGCCCGGGCTGGGAACGCTACGGCGCCATCGTGCTGTCCACCCACGACAGTCGACCGTTGCCCGCGCTGCGGCCGGAGCTGCTCGACGCCGACGGCACGGACCCGTACCTGCCGGCGCTGCGCAGGGACGTGGCCAAGCCGTACCCGGTGGAGGTGGCGCTGCGGCTGGTGCGCGACCCGCGCTTCGCGGCGCTGCTCGCCGACGCGGGGGAGCCCGCCGACGGCGCGCGGGCGGCGGACGGGACCTGGTGGCCGCAGGATCCCACCCGGTCGGCGCCCGACGTGGTCGCCGAGGTCGCCGAGGCGTACGGCCTGGGCACCGACGCGGCGGCGGCGTACCTGATGCTGCTGGCCATGCCCGACCCGACGGACCGCAACACGGCGAGGTGGACGGGCTGGAAGCCGGCGCGGCTGAAGGCGGCGCGCGCCGAGTTGGCCGGCACCGACCTGGTCGTCGAGGCCAGCCGGTCCCGGGCCGGCCGGTCGCTGTTCCTGCCCGGCCCGTGGCTGGAGCGCGGCGCCGGGCAGGTGCCGATCGAGGGCTGGAAGTTGGCCCTGTTCGACCTCGCCCCCGACGGCACGGCCGCGCTCGGGGTGACCGTGCCGTTCGAACCGGCCGCGGAACTCTACCGGCGGGCCTGGCGACGCCTCCGCGACGGCGACCGGCCCCGCCTCGCCGACCTGCCCGGCCGCTGACCCCTGCCCGGCGGGTGGTGGCGCCCGCGACGACCTTCCCCGGCCGTCGCGGCGCCGTCGCCCCACCCACCCCTGTCCCGAAACACCCCAAGAGAGAGATCGAGGAACACCCGTGACCGTGACGGAAGACGTCCGCCCCTCCGAGGCGCCGGAGAACGCCGCCCAGGTCCTCTCGGCCGAGCAGCGGTACGCCGACGAGCTGGCCTTCCTGGCCGCGTACGACGACGGGGCCCGGCCGCCGGGCTGGGCGCTGACCCCGCGCGCCGTGGTCACCTTCATCCAGGGCAGCGACGGCGAGACGTTGAAGCTGCCCGCCGAGCGGCGCACCGGCGCGGACGGCACCGGACTGCCGGCCAGCATGACCATCCCGGCGAAGTTCGTCGGCGAGCGGAGCCTGGTCGAGCGGTGCGTGGTCACCCTGGCCGGTGAGCGGGTCCTGCTGCTGGTCGGCGAGCCCGGCACCGCCAAGTCCATGCTGTCCGAGCTGCTGGCCGCCGCCGTCTGCGGCACCAGCGCGCTGACCGTGCAGGGCACCGCCGGCACCACCGAGGACGCCTTCCGGTACGGCTGGAACTACGCCCTGCTGCTCGCCCAGGGCCCGACCCCGCAGGCGCTGGTCGACTCGCCGGTGCTGACCGCGATGCGTACCGGCCGGGTGGTCCGGATCGAGGAGGTCACCCGCTGCCTGCCCGAGGTGCAGGACGCGCTGGTGTCCATCCTGTCGGACCGGCGGATGAACGTGCCGGAGCTGTCCGGCACCGAGGACGGGCTGATCCGCGCCGTGCCCGGGTTCACCGTGATCGCCACCGCCAACCTGCGGGACCGGGGCGTGTCGGAGATGTCCTCGGCCCTCAAGCGCCGGTTCAACTTCGAGACCATCCACCCGATCTCGGACGCGGACGTCGAGACCGACCTGGTCCGCCAGCAGGCCACCGCCGCCGTGCAGCGCGCCGGCGCGGCGTACACGGTGGACGACGCGGTGCTGGACGCCCTGGTCACCGTGTTCCGCGACCTGCGTTCCGGCCGGTCGGGCGAGGGCTGGGACGTGGAACGGCCCGGCACGGTGATGTCCACCGCCGAGGCGGTGCAGGTGGCGGCGTCGCTCGGCCTGGCCGCCGCGTACCTGCCCGGCGGGGACGCGCTCGACCTGGTGCCCGGGCACCTGCTCGGCGTGGTCCGCAAGGACGACCAGAACGACCACGCCCGGCTGCTCGGCTACTGGGACGGCCCGGTCCGTCGCCGCGCCGAGGACGGCTCGGCGATGTGGCGCCGGCTCTGGGACCTGCGGGAGAGCCTGCGGTGACGACTCTCTCCAGCACGACGCCCGATGCGACGTCGGCCGCCGACCCGGTGAGGGCCGATGCGACGTCGGCCGATCCGCGCGCCGTGGTCGACGCGCTCGCCGGTTCGGTGCGGCCGTACCTGATCGGGGTGCGGCACCACAGCCCGGCGCTGGCGGCGGTGGTGCCGGCGCTGCTGGACGCCGCCGGGGCCGAGGTGGTCTGCATCGAGCTGCCGGCCGACTTCCAGCGCTGGCTGCCGTACCTGTCCGATCCGGCTGCCCGGGCCCCGCTGGCCCTGGTCGGCAGCCACGGCGCGGACGGGCCGATGGGCTTCTACCCGTTCGCCGACTTCTCCCCGGAACTGGCCGCGATCCGCTGGGCCCGGCGGCACGGCGTGGAGGTGGTCTGCTGCGACCTGCCGCTGGCCGACCCCGGCTGGAGCGCCGGCGCCACGGACCCCGACCCGACTGCCGGTGCCGCCCCGACTGCCGGTGCCGAGCCGGCCGCCGGTGGCGGTCCCGCACCGGACGCGGGGGAGCCGGTGCCCGGCCTGCGCCGGTCCTACGCCGCCGCGCTCAGCGCCAGCGGCACCGGCCGCGACGGCGACGACCTGTGGGACCGGGTGGTCGAGGTGCGTGCCCCGGGCTGCCCGCCCGAGGCGGTCCGCCGGGCCGCGCTCGGCGTCGGCTGGGCGATGCGTACCGACAGCGCCGACCGCGACGGCGTACCGGCCCGGGACCTGGCCCGCGAGCGGCACATGCGCCGGGTGCTGGCCGAGGCCGGCGTCGACGGCCGGCGGGTCGCCGCCGTCGTCGGCGCCTTCCACGCCCCGGCCCTGGTCGCCACCCCGTCGACCGCCGACGTCGACGTCGCGCCCACCCGTCCCGGCACCGCCCCGGCCGATCCGGTCCGGTCCGTGACGACCCCGCCCGGACCGGCCGCCACCGACGGCGGCGGCACGGCGGTCACCTCGCTGGTGCCGTACGCGTTCGACCTGCTCGACTCCCGGTCCGGCTACCCGGCCGGGATCCGCGACCCGCGCTGGCAGCAGTCCGTCCTCACCGCCGCCGGCGACCCGGAACGGATCCGGGCCGCCGCTGCCCGGGCGGTCACCGACGTGTGCCGGGAACTCCGCGCGGCCGGTCACACCGCCGGCACCGGCGAGGCCACCGAGACGGTACGGCTCGCCGACGACCTGGCCCGGCTGCGGAACCTGCCCGCCCCCGGCCGGGGCGAGGTGCTGGAGGCGGTGACCACCGTGCTCGGCCAGGGTGAACTGCTCGGCCGCGGCCGAGCGCTGGCCAAGGCCCTGGAGAACGTGCTGGTCGGCGCCGAACGGGGCCGCATCGCCCCCGGCACGCCGCGCTCCGGGCTCGGCCCGGCGGTCGAGGCGGAACTCGCCACGCTGCGGCTGCCCGACCCGGGCAGTCCCAAGGCCCGCGAGGTGCGGCTCGACCCGCTGCGCACCGAGCTGGACGGGCGGCGGGAGATCCTGCTGCAACGCCTCCAGGTTTGCGGCGTCGGCTACGGCGAGCCCATCGCGGTCTCCGGCACCGGCGACGGCGCCGCCCTGACCACCCGCTGGCAGCTGGCCTGGACGCCGTCCGTGGCGGCCCGGCTGGACCTGGTCGGCGTACGCGGGGTGACCGCCGCGCTGGCCGCGGCCGGCACCCTTCGGGAGCGGTTCCGCCGGGAGGCCGCCGACGGTGGCCCCACCGCCGCGCAGCTGCTCACCGGGCTGCGCGACGTCGCCCGGTGCGACCTGCCGGAGCTGGTCACCGACCGGCTCGACCTGGCCGCCACGGTGCTGCCGGGCACCGGCACGCTGCCCGAGCTGCTGGCCGCACTGGACCTGCTGGAGGCGCTACGCCGCGAGCACCTGCCCGGCACCACCGCCGACGGCCGGGCCCAGGCGGCCGAGCTGGCCGTCGTGCTGCTGGACGCGGCGGTGCGCGGGCTGCCCGGCCTGGCCGGCAGCGACACCCCGGCCGACGCCGCCGCGTTGGTCGACCTCGCGGTGCGGGCCGGCGAGGATCGCATCGGGCTGCGCCTGGACGAGGCCCTCGACCACCTGGCCCGCGCCGGTTCGCCGCTGATCCAGGGCGCCGCCCTGGCCGCGCGGGTGCTGCTCGACCTGACGGACCTGGAGACCCTGGGGACCCGGGTGGCCGGCTGGATCGACGCGGCGACCGGACCGGACACTCGACGGCACCTGCGCCGGCTGCTCGGCGGCCTGCTCACCGGGGCGCACCCGCTGTTGCAGTCCGCCCCGGTCGCGCTGGACCCGCTGCTGGAACGGATCGAGCGGCTCCCCGACGCCGACTTCCTGGACCGGCTGCCCGCACTGCGCGGCGGGTTCGACGTGCTCACCCCGGCGGCCCGGGACCGGCTGCTGCACACCGTCACCGAACGGCTGGGTGACCGGCTCGATCTGAGCCTGTCCGCCCCGCCGGAGCTGCTGGCCCGCTGGGCCGCCGCCGACGCGGCCGGTCGGGCCGCCCTGCTCGCCCGCCACCTCCCCGTCCCGGGCACGCCGACCGGCCCCACCGAGGTCGACGCCGATGCCGGCGCCACGCCCGGGGTGGACACCCCGGACGCCCGGCTCACCGCCAGTGACCGGTGGCGGCTGCTGCTCGGCCGCCAGCCCGACCGGTTGCCGGCCGACGCCCGCCGCTACGCCCGTGCCCTGGACGAGCTGTACGGGGCGGGCCAGGGCGAGGGCGCCACCGATCTCGGTCAGGCGGCCGGCGGTGGCCAGGAGGCCTCCTTCCCGACCGCCCGCGAGTGGGCCGACGAACTCGAGGCGCTGTTCGGCACCGCCGTCCGCGAGGAGGTCATCGCCCGGGCGGCCGAGAGTGGCCGTACCGATGTGCTCGCCGAACTCGACCCGGCCGCCGTGCGCCCCTCGATGGAACTGCTGACCTCGGTGCTGTCGCTGGCCGGTGGCCTGCCCGAGGGGCAGTTGGCCAAGCTGCGGCCACTGGTGCGGCGGCTGGTCGAGGAGCTGACCAGGCAGCTGGCCACCCAGGTGCGTCCGGCGCTGACCGGGCTGACCAACCCGCGTCCGACCAGCCGTCCCGGTGGCCGGATCAACCTGGCCCGTACGCTGCGGGCGAACCTGGCGCACACCCAGCGGCTCGGCGACGGCCGGACGGTGGTGGTGCCGCAACGCCCGGTCTTCAACAGCCGCACCCGCAAGGAGGCCGACTGGCGGCTGGTGCTGGTGGTCGACGTGTCCGGCTCGATGGAGGCGTCAGTGGTGTGGTCGGCGTTGACCGCCGCCGTACTGGCCGGGGTGCCCACCCTGTCCACCCACTTCCTCGCCTTCTCCACCGAGGTGGTCGACCTGACCGACCGGGTCGACGACCCGCTGTCGCTGCTGCTGGAGGTGCGCGTCGGTGGCGGTACGCACATCGCCGCCGGGCTGGCCGCCGCCCGCTCGCTGGTGACCGTGCCGAGCCGCACCATCGTCGCGGTGGTCAGCGACTTCGAGGAGGGTTATCCGCTCGCCGGGCTGTTCGGTGAGGTCCGCACGCTGGTCGGTTCCGGCGTGCACCTGCTCGGCTGCGCCGCGCTGAACGACAGGGGAGTGCCCTGCTACTCGGTGCCGGTCGCCGAGCAGCTCGTCGCGGCCGGGATGCCGGTCGCCGCTCTCAGCCCGCTCGAACTCGCCCGCTGGGTGGGCGACCGCATCCGCGGAGGATCACGTTGACGGACCGCACAGCCACCGCCGTGGACACCGACCGGTTGCCGCCGGTGCTGCCGGCGGTCGCCGCCGCGGCGGTGGCAGCCCTGCCACCCCGGCTGCACAGGCGGCTGGACGCCGCCGTCGAACGGCTGGCCGGCGTACCGGTCGGCCCGGTCGACGGCGGCGTCTCGGTCGACTGCGGCCCGGAGTCGCTGGTCACCCTGACGCCCGGAGCGACGGGCGCGGTCACCGACCCGCACCAGGCGCGGTGCAGCTGCCTGCTGGCGCCCCGCTGCCTGCACCGCACCGCCGTCCTGCTCGCCTGCCCGGTCGCCGACCCGGCCGCCCACCCCGATCCGGCGTCCACCGCCGCGGTGTCCTCGACGCCGGTCAGCGCCGACGCGACGTCCGGCCGCACCGCGCGTACCAGGAAGTCGGCTGGCGCGGCACCGACGAAGGCGCAGCGGGCCGCGGCCGGCGCGCTGTGGCGGGCGGCCGCCGCGGTGCTCGCGGCCGGCGTGCCGGCAGCCGGGGCGGTGCCCCAGGCCGAACTGCTGCGGGCCGCCCACGGCGCCCGGCTGGCCGGCCTGCCGCGGGCCGAGAGCGCCGCGCTGCGCACGGTACGTGGGCTGCGCGCACACCGGGGGCGGCAGAGCGGCCACCGGTTGGCCGAGCTGGTCGAGGTGCTGCACGACCTGCTGTACGTCGCCGGCCGGCTGGCCGCCGGCGATGCCGACCCGGCGCTGGTCGGCGTCCTGCGGCGGGCCTACCAGCCGGACGGCACCCTGGAGGTGTACGGCGTCTGCCGGGAACCGGTGATCAGCGCGACCGGGTACGCCGGGGTGGTCACCCACCTGGTCGCCGCCGACGGGCGTCAGCTTTCCTTCGGCGACGTGAAACCGGGCGGTCCGGACCGGGCCCGCGACTGCGCCCGGGCGGTCACCGAGATGGGCGCGGTCGCGGTCAACCACGTGGTGCTGGCCCGTGGCGGCCTGCGGATCACCGGCACCACCGTCTCCCCGGACGGCCGGCTCGGCGCCGGTAAGGGGGTCCGGGCCACCCCGCTCACCGGGACCGACTGGTCCACCGGGCCGCTGGCGCGACTCTTCAGCCGCCCGCTGGCCGAGGTGGTGACCGCGCAACTCGCCACCGACGACCCGGAGGACCCGGCCCGGGCGGGGACCGCGCTGTTCGGCGGTGACCTGATGGTGGTGGGCGCCGTCGGTGACCAGGTGCTGGCCCGCGAGCTGGCTCCCGCCACCGACGAAGGAGGCGAGCGTGCGCCGGTGCCGGACGGGCCGCTGATCCGGTTGGTGCCGGTCGACGCCCACCCGATGCTGGCCCACGTGGCCAACCTGCGGCGGCTCGCCTCCCGACCCGGCCTGCGGGTCCGGGTGGTCGGCCGGCTGGACCCGGACCGGGCCAGCACGCTGCGACCGCTCGCGGTCGGCCCGGTGCCCGGTGCCGCCGCCACGTTGCGGCTGCCGGCGGACTGGCACGGCCGGGCGGACCTCGGCTACGACGAGCTCCAGGGCGGCCACCTGCCGCCGCGCGACCCGGCGGAGACGACCGGACCCGTCCTGGCCGTCGGTGCCGACGCGGTTGCCGAGTCCCCGCTGTGGCGGGTCCGCCGGCTGGTGGAGTTGGCCGTCTCGGGCGGTCGCCGCGCCGTCGCCGAGGCGGCCCGCGGCGACGGCGCCGGCCTGGCCGGCCCGCTGCGCCGCGCCGGCTTCACCACCGCCGCCGCGCTCACCACCGCCCTGGCCGACGAGTCCGACCGGCGCGGCCGGGACGCGTTCGGCCGGCGTACCGATCCCGACCCGGACCGGTACGCGTGGGCCTGGCTCGCCGCGACCGCCCACCTCGCCGCCGCCGAGCGGGAGCTGATCCGGTCCTCCTGGACCGCCCCGCCGCTCGGCTGACCTGCGGTGACCCGGGCCGGTGGAGGTCGGTGAGTCGATCGCCACCGACGCTCCACCGTCGGGGCCCGGCACCCGTCCGAACCCGGGCGGGTGCCGGGCCCTCGGGCCAGGGGAACGCACGCCCGGCGACCCTGCGCGTCATGACCCGTCCGCCGGGCGGTCCTCGGGCACCTCGGGGAAACCCGGTGGACGTCGGTGGCGCGGGACTAGATTGAATCCGCGTGGTCGAAAACGGACGGGAGATGGGTCATGCGTGGGCTTACGGACAAGGTCGTGCTCGTCACGGGGGGCGGATACAGCCCCGAGCAGGTCGGTTCCGGTCTCGGCCAATCCATGTGCGTGGAGCTCGCCCAGGAAGGGGCGAAGATCGTCGTGTCCGACCTCTCCCTGGAACGCGCCAACGCGACGGTCGAGCGGATCCGCGACGCCGGGGGAGACGCGACGGGGGTGGCGGCGGACGTCACCGACGAGGCTTCGGTCGACGCCATGGTGAGCGCCGCTCTCGACGCGTACGGCCACGTCGACGTGCTGGTGAACAACGCCGGCGTGTTCGGCGCCTACCTCCCGCTGCTCGAGATCGAGACCGGCCAGTGGGAGCGCGTCATGGCCGTCGACCTGAAGGGCGTCTTCCTCGCGACGAAGGCCATGCTTCCCCACATGCTGGAGCGCGGGAGCGGCGTCGTGATCAACGTTTCCTCCGCCTCCGGTCTGGTCGCCAGCGAGGTCGGGGCCGAATACACCACGGCCAAGCACGGCGTCATCGGGCTGACCAAGCAGATCGCCTACGACTACGGCCACCGGGGCATCCGCGCCGTGGGCATCGGACCCGGCGTCATCAAGACGGCGGCGTTCGAGGGCGCGGAGATCACCAGCGACTTCCCGTTCTACGACCTGACCATGCAAGCCCCCGCGGGCCGGTACGGCGAACCCCACGAGGTGGCCCGGGCGGTCTGTTTCCTCGCGAGCGACGACGCCTCCTTCATCCACGGCCACACCATCCCGGTCGACGGTGGATCTCCCGTCAGGTGACCGAGCCGGCCGGCGCGGACAAGGCCCGCCGGAGCGTGTGCTAATTCGTATTAGCATCTTGACGCCGCCGAGACGGCGCGCGCAGACTCATCGACCAACGAACCCGTTCCGCGCCGAACGTCCACACCGTCCGGTCGCTCAACGCGGGGTCGAGTGACGCCTGCCCGCACCCCCCTGCCCCCGTCGGCGCGCCCCACGAACGGAGGGAACGCGATGACGCGTACCCCGGAAGGCTCCTTCTCCCGACGCACGCTGCTGCGTGGCGCGGCGGCCGCCGGTGTCGCGACCGCGACCACCGGCGCCGGCCTTGCCGCGACCTCCACGCCGGCGCTCGCCGCACCGGCCGGCTTCCCCAACTACCGGTACGTGCGCGACGCGTTCGACCGGCCGTTGCGTTACAACCCGACCGGCGAGTTCATCTTTCCGTGCGTGCGTGGGGTCTACGACAAGATCAGCGGCGCCCTCGGCCGCTACTACCTCTACTACGCGCCGCACGACGCGCCCGGCGGGATCTGCCTCGCCTACGCCAACCGGCTCGAGGGCCCCTACACCGAGTACGCCAACAATCCCGTCGTCGACCGGGTGCTGCCGTCCACGACGGTGAGCCACGTGTCGTCGCCGCACGTCGTGTGGGACGCGCCGACCCGGCAGTTCTACCTGTACTTCCACGGCGAGAACCACACGACCCGGGTCGCCCGCTCGAGCGACGGCGTCCGCTTCACCGACGAGACGCCGATCCTGTCGACGAACCTGGTGCCCAACACGACCGAGACCTCGTACGCGCGGGTCTTCGAGCACTCGGTGGCCGGCAAGGGAAACCGCTACGTGATGGTGTTCATGGGCGCCCACACGATCCGGCCGGGCACCCGGAAGATCTTCTGGGGCTGGTCGCCGAACGGGTGGAGCGGCTGGCAGTTCTCCCCGAACCCGCTGGTGTCGCCGTCGGGCGACGGGCTCACCGACATCTCCGCGCCGCACCTGTTGAAGCGCAACGGCACCGCGTACGTCGCCTATCACGGCAGCAGCGGCAACATGTACCTGACCGAGGTCGGCAACAACTTCGACCGGGAGGTCCACCTCGGCGTGTTCCACCGGCCGATCGCGTCGGACAACGGCCGGGTGGCGTCGCCGACGTTCGGCACCGACGGCGGCGTGGAGTACATGCTCTACGAGGCCGGGCCCCGCCTCGACGCCAGGATCTGCGTGGCCCGCGCGGTCTAGGGCCACATCAGGCGACGTCGCCCGCTCGGTCGGTGGTCGCGGCTCCGGCCACCGGCCCCGACGAACCGGCCCGGTCGTCCCCACCCGTGCGAGGTGGGTCCGGCTGTGGATCGGGCGCGGCGAAGGTGACCGGAGCGTCGAACGCGGCCCGCCGTGCGGCGCGGCGCAGCGCGGCGAGCACCGCGGGGCCGGCGAGGACGATCGCCACGGCGGTGGTGATCGCGCGTCCGGTGTCCCAGCCGAAGGTGGAGGTGACCGCCGTGAACACGGCGAAGCGGTGCAGGTTCTCCAGCAGTGGCGCTCCGGCGACGTAGGAGAGTTGGGTGTCCGCGCCGATGCTGAACGGCCAGAACCACAGGTTCATCAGCAGTCCGTAGCCGTAGGCCGCGAGCACGCCGTAGGCGGCCAGGGCAGCGATCTCGCCCCGGCCCCGCAGCCTCGTCGGTAGCAGGCCGGCGCCGAGACCGATCCAGGACGCGGCCAGCATCTGGAACGGCAGCCACGGCCCGACCCCCGCGGTGAGCAGCGCGGAGGCGAACAGCGACGTCGAGCCGAGCAGGAAGCCGAATCCGGGCCCGAACACCCGGCCGGCGAGCACGAGAAGGAAGAACACCGTCTCGATGCCCGCGGTGCCGGCGCCGAGCGGGCGCAGCGCGGCGTTGACGGCCGCGAGCACCCCGAGCATCGCCAACGCCTTGCTGTCGATGCCGCCGGAGCTGAGTTCGGCCAGCACCAGCGCCACGAGCACCGGCAGCACCACGAGGAACACCAGCAGCGCCTCGCCCGTGCGGGCGGTGCTCTCCGGATGGGCGGGGACGAAGAACGGCCAGGTGAAGGTCGCCAGTGCGGCGGCCGAGGCCAGAACCAGCACGACAGCGGTACGCGGGGCGACCCGCAGCACGCTCACCCCGGCTCCCCGGTGGCGGCCAGTGCGGCCGCGACCTGCTCCACGGTCAGCCACGGTGCGGGAGCGAGGACCTTGGCCACCTGCGGGGCGAACGCCGGCGAGGCGAGCATGACCTCCGCCGTGGTGCCGGCGGCGACGATCTCCCCCTCGGCCATCACCACTACCTGGTCGGCGAGGGCCGCGACGAGCTCGACGTCGTGCGTCGCGATCAGCACCGCCCGGCCGTCGGCGGCCAGCCGTCGGACGACGGCGGTGAACTGCCGCTTGGCGCGGTAGTCCAGGCCGCGGGTCGGCTCGTCGAGCAGGACCACCGGCGGGGCGGCGGTGAGCTGGACGGCGAGCGCGAGCGCGAGCCGCTGCCCCTCGGAGAGGTCACGGGGGTGCCGGTCCGCGGGTAGCCCCGGGGTGAGCTGGTCGAGCATCGCCCGACAGGTGCCGGCCGGTGCCCCGGTCTCCCGGTCGGCCTGGTCGCACTCGGCCTCCACCGTCTCCAGGTACAGCAGGTCACCGGGGGTCTGCGGGACCAGACCGACATGCCGACGGGCCCGGCCCGGCGGCAGGGTCTTCGGGTCGACGGTGCCCTGCGCGCCGACGACGGCGACGGTCCCGCCCTGGCGGGGACCGCTGCCCTGCACCGCCCAGAGCAGGCTCGACTTGCCGGAGCCGTTGCGCCCCATCAACGCCACGATCCGCCCGGGAGACAGCTCCATGTCGACGCCGGCCACGGCGACCGTCCCCGGGTAGCGCACGACGACGTCGCGGGCCGTCAGGACGGGGGGCCCGTCCGGGACCGTCACCGCGGCCGGCACGGCGGCGTCGGCCAGCCGGTGGCGCAGGGCGGCCGCCCGCCGGCGGGCATCGCGTACGGACAGCGGGAGCGGCGTCCAGCCGGCGAGACGGCCCAGCTCGACCAGCGGCGGTGCGATGTCGACGTCGGCGAGCACGGCGGCCGGTTCCCCGTCCACCACCCGACCGTCGCCGGGCAGGTAGATCAGCCGGTCGGCGTACTGCACGACCCGTTCCAGCCGGTGCTCGGCCAGCACCACCGTCACGCCGAGGTCGTGCACCAGCCGGGTCACCACGGCGAGCACGTCCTCCGCCGCGGTGGGGTCCAGCGCGGAGGTGGGCTCGTCGAGCACCAGCACCCGCGGGTGGGCGGTGAGGACCGACCCGATGGCGACGCGCTGCTGCTGCCCGCCGGACAGCGTCCGCAGCGGCCGGTCGCGCAGCTCGGCGATGCCCAGCAGGTCGAGGGTCTCCTCGACCCGTTTGCGCATCACCGGCGCCGGCAGGGCGAGCTGTTCCATCCCGTAGGCGAGCTCCTCCTCGACGGTGTCGGTGACGAACCCGGACAGCGGATCCTGCCCGACCACGCCGACGACGTCGGCGAGGTCCCGCGGCGGATGACGGCGGGTGTCCCGGCCGTCGACCGTCACGCTGCCGTGCAGGGTGCCGCCCGTGAAGTGCGGCACCAGCCCGTTGATCGCCCGCAGCAGCGTGGACTTGCCCGTGCCGGTCCGACCGACGACCAGGCAGAGCTCGCCCTCGTCGATGCGTAGCGTCACGTCCCGCAGGGTCGGGCGGTCGCTCTCGGCGTAACGGACGGTCACCCGGTCGAAGTCGATCACGAAGGGCCTCCCGGCGCGGGGAACGACGACGCCAGCCGACCCGCTCCGTCCGCCGGCGCGGCGCCGACCGGACCGCGGGGTGCGGTCGCCGGGCCGGCGTTGCGCGCGACGGACGTCCGTGCGAGCGCGGGAGGCGGCGCCAACCAGGCCGGTGCCGCCGCGACCACGACGGCGAGCAGCGTCAGCGGCGTCAGCTCGGGCCAGGTGAGGGGGCTCACCGGCGGATAGAGAAGCTCCGGATCGACCGAACCGGCCAGTACCGTCAGCGCGGCGGCGCCCACCCCGCAGCCGGCCACGAGCAGTTCCGCGCCCCGCCAGTGGTCCGGCCGGTAGCGGCTGCGCCGCACCCGGCGGCCGGCCAGCAGCATGCCGGCCACGGCGGTCGACAGGCCGACGAGGAGCATCGGCAGTCCCAGGTAAGCGGGGCCGGTGGCGTCGAGCAGCCCGTACGTGCCGGCGCAGACGCCGACCAGCCCGCCGAGCACCAGCGCACCGGTGACGGCGCGCTGCCCGGCCGGCACCGCCGGGGTGCGGCCGTAACCCCGGGAGTCCATCGCCGCGGCCAGTGCCAGCGACCGGTCCAGCGCGTCGGCCAGCACCGGCAGCGCGATGCCCCGCAACGCCCGTACGCCCCTGCCGGAGGCACCCCGCAGCCGCCGCGCCCGGCGGACCCGCAGCACGCTCTCCACCAGTTGCGGGGCGACCGACAGGGCCACCACCACGGCCGTGCCCACCGCGTACAGGGCGCCGGGCACGGCTTTGAGCAGCCGCTTCGGGTTGGCCAGGGCGTTCGCCGCGCCGAGGCAGACCAGCATCGTGGCCAGCCGCAGCCCGTCGTAGAACCCGCCGAGGAGCTGCTCGGCGGCGACCGGCCCGAACAGGCGGATTCCCGCCGCCCACGCGGGCAGGGGGATTTCGGGAAGCCGGACGAGCACGTGGTCGCCCTGCCCGCCGCCGAACACGATCCGGAAGAGCACCCGCATCGCCACGATCACCGCGCCGAGCACCAGGTACATCCGGAACGCCAGCGCCCACGGCGCGTCTCCCCGCCGCCGGACGACCACCAGCGCGGCGACGGCGACGAGCAGGCCCAGCGGCAACGGACTGGTGGTGTGGCTGGCCGCGGTGGCCAGGCCGAGAGCCCACAGCCACCACGCGCCGGGGTGCAGCGCCCGGGGCAGGCGCGTCGTTCGGCCCACCGACCCTGCCCGGTCCGCTCCGACGGGCCTCTCCACCCGGGGGGTGCTCCGGTCAGTCATCCGGCTCGACGGTCCGCCGCCGCCGTGCGGCCAACAGGCCGCCCACGCCGAGCACGACCAGCAGCAGCACGCCGGCCGCCGTACCCAGCGGGATCCCGCGAGCGTCACGGGGCGCGGCGACCTCGGTCACCACCGGCTGGTCGGCGGAACTGCCCGCCGGTGGGCTGACGGCAGCGCTCGCAGGTGGCGCCGCGACGCCCGCGCTCGGTGTCGGGACCGGGCCGCCGGCCGTCGGCGTACCGGTGGGGAGCGGCGCGGGCCCGGCGGAGCCCGGCATCGGTCCTGCCGCAGCGGGCCGGCCCGCGGTGGCAGGTGGTGGCGCGACCGGTCGACCGTCTCCTGCCGGCGGTGGGGCGACCGGGCCGCCCCGGGTGGGCGGTGCCGGCGGCGGAGGGCTCGGTGGTGGTGGCGGTGGCGCGGGACGCCTCGGCGCGGCGCCCGGCCGGGGCGCGTCGTTGGCGTTGCGGTTGAGGGAGAACGACCAGCCCTCGAAGCTGCCGGCCGGCGGCTTGCGGTTGAGCACACCCTTGTCGCTGAACGTCCAACTGCCACCGTTGGCCGCGTGCCAGTACGACCAGTAGGCGCTGGCGGGAGGCGTGTCGACGCACTTCTCGGACGCCGTCGACGGCCTGCCCTCGATCCGGCAGACGAACCCCTCGCCCCAGCGCAGCGTGCCGGTGATCTGGAACCCGGCGTTCTTGAGCGCCGCCAGCCCGGTGGACTGCTCGCCCCGGGCGCACCGCACCACGGTTCCGCCGCCGAGTTCGTTGAAGTCGACCACCACGGTCACACCGGAGGCGTCCGGGCAGTAGCCGGCCGATCCGGCGGCCCTCGCGGGGGTGCCCGATCCGACCATCGTGCCGGCGGCGGTGAGGGCGACGACCAGTCCGGCGCGGGCGGCCCGGACGGTCACGCCGCCCGCCGACGGCCGAGTACGACGAGCAGCACCCCGCCGCCGACCAGCAGGAACGCGATCAGCACGTAGCTGGTGATCGCCGCGCCGGTCGTCGGCAGCCCGCCCAGGCCCGGGGTGGTCGGGGCCGCGCCCGGGGCGACGGTCGTCGACGCCGGGGCGGACGGGGTCGACGGCACGGTGGTCGCGGACGGGCTCGGTGTCGGGACGGCCGTCCCGGTGGGCGTCGGTGACCCGGTGGGCGTGGGGGAGGTGGTGGCGCTGGGGGAAGCGGTGGGCGAGGCCGTGCCGGTCGGGGTCGGCCCGGGCGACGACGGCGGCGGGTCGAGGCCGATGCGTCCCAGCGGCACCTGGACGAGGCCGAGCACGGCCTGTGCGGTGCCTCGACGCCACTGGTCCCGGTCGGTGTCGGTGATCCCGGACGCGACGGCCGTCGTCAGGCTGTCGGTGTTGTAGGCGACGGCGCCCGCGTCGGCGGCGGCCGCGCCGCCGTGTGCCGTGGTGAGCTGTAGTGCGGCCAACGCGCCGGCGGCCCGCGCGGCCTCGGCGTCGCGGCCGGCGGCGGCGAGGGCCTGTCCGGCCAGGCCGGTGCTGTTGGAGTTCGCGCCGGTGGTCGGGCCGGAGCCGCCGAACGAACCGTCGGCGCGCTGCTGAGCCACCAGCCAGGCCGCGCCCCTGGCGGCCGCCGCGGTGGCACCGGCGGCGCCGTCGGCAGCGGCGGCGAGCAGCGCCTGCACGGCCATCGCGGTCGAGTCGACGTCGAGGGTGGCGCCGGCCTGCTCGTCGCAGGACGGGGACGGGCCGTCGGCGGTGTCGGGGTAGAGCCGGAACCCACCGGCCGCGCACTGCTGGCAGATGAGGAAGTCGACGGTGTCCTGCGGTACGTCGCCGCTGCGAGCCAGGCCCAGCACGGCGAAGGACTGGTCGAAGGCGTTGCTGGCGTCCGGACCGGTGTCGGCGGTGGTGCGGCTGGTGATCCGCCCCCGCTGGTGTCCGGCGTCCGCCCCGGCGACCAGCGACAGGGTCTCCGTCCGCAGGTCGAAGCCGCCGAAGTCGGTGGGATCGGCGCCGGCTGCGGAGGCGGCGTACAGCAGCTTCGCGGTCGACCCGCCGTCGGTGAAGCCGGGGATGCCCCAGTCGTCGAGGCTGTTGTAGGACCGCACATGCGCCGCGACCTGCGCCGTCGCGGCCTGACGGACCGGCGCGTCCACCCCGGTGGCGGAGAGGGCGAGGAGCCCGTCGATGGTCAGACCCCAGTCCGGACCGCCGAACGGGCCGGGCAGCACCCCGTCGGCGAACTCGCCGGCCAGCCAGGAGGCGGCATCGCGCGCGGCGGCGGCGTGGGTCGGGGCGGGTGCGGCCACGACGGTCAGGGGTACGGCGGTGAGCGCGGCGATCGTCGCCGCTGTGGTGGCGACGACGCCGGCGCCGAGACGCCGGGAACGGGACCGGGACATGAGGGGGTGCCTTTCGCAGAGCGGTCGGTGGAAGCTCCGGAAAGCACCCGGGGACAGCGACACCCCGCTCGCGTGATGCGATGAGCGGGGTGGAACGGACCTCGGTGGCCCGGACTTCACCCTGTAAACCTCGACAGTGGAAGCCGCTCGTCCCGGGCGAGGCATTCCGGCTCGCGAGGCCGGGGCCTCGCTCACGGTTGCGGGTCAGCGCCGGCTTCGAACCGGCTTCCCCCCACTCGGGACGTATGCAGTTGTGGACCGGCGTGCACCGGGTGCCGACACCGTACCGCCCGCACGTCGCGCGACGCCAGGGCGGTGGCCGGCACCCGGTGCACCACTACGGTGACAACTCGTGTGCGGCCACGGTCAGGGCGCGGCGATGCTCGGCGGGGCGCCCGCGCCGAACGACCAGCCCTCGACGGTGCCCGGGGCCGGGTTGTAGCTGCTCGCGCCGGACGTGCTGTAGGACCAGGCGCCGCCGCTGGGGGCATGCCAGTACGACCAGTACGCCGTGGCGGGCGGGGTGTTGACGCACGGATCGGCCGCGGCGGTCGGCTTGCCGTTGATCCGGCAGACGAACGCCAGCCCCCAGCGCTGCGTGCCGGTCACCGTGAAGCCGGCGCCCTGGAGGGCGGCCAGCCCGGTGGCCGGGTCGCCCGGAGCACAGGCGACCTGGACGCCACCGCCGAGCGCGGCGAAGTCGACCACGACGGTGACACCGGAGGTGCCGGTGCAGGCCGCGGCGTACCCGGCCCGGGGGGCGGGTTCGACGGCGGTGAGGGCGACGGCGGCGACGGCGGCTGCCAACAGGCCGGCGAGCCGGGTACGGACGGTGGATCGGTGACGGAACACGGTTCCTCCTGGAATCGGTGGAGCGACGGGACGGGTCACGGGCAGGCGGGGACCGGTGCGCCCGGGGT
This sequence comes from Micromonospora sp. DT62, assembly GCF_049847285.1. NCBI lineage: Bacteria > Bacillati > Actinomycetota > Actinomycetes > Micromonosporales > Micromonosporaceae > Micromonospora > Micromonospora sp. DT62. The sequence goes on along the minus strand of NZ_JBNCOB010000019.1, from coordinate 63,511 downwards.
GGCGCCGGTCGCGGCCAGCCGGGCGTACCCGGTGCCGGTCAGGCCGAGGACAGCCTGGCCGGTGGCCCGGCCGGCGGTGCCGGGGTCGAAGGCGCCGCCGTCGAAGTCGACCGCGCCCCGGTCGGCCGGCGCCCCGGCACAGCCGACCTGTAGCCCGGCGAGGAACACCCGCGCGCGGGCCCAGGCCAGCGGCCGGTGACCGTCGCGCAGCGCCTGCGCGGCGAGGCCGGTGCTGTTGGCGTTCGGGATGCCTGCGGCGTTGGCGAAACCGCCGTCGGCGCGTTGCACGGACAGCAGCCAGCGCAGCCCGGCGGCGGCGTCGGTCGGGCGGCCGGTGACCCGCAGCGCCTGCACCGCGAGCGCGGTGGCGTCCACGTCGGAGGTGCAGACCGGTTGCGCGGGCAGCAGCGGGTAGCCGCCGTCCGGGCAGCGGGTGGCGGCCAGCCAGGCGGCGGCCGTTGGGGGCGTGCCCTGCGAGGTGCGGTCCAGGGCGAGGAGGGCGAAGGACTGGCTGAAGGTGTTGCTGTAGTCCCCGTACGCCGACCGGTCGGTGAACCGGCCGCCGGGGGCCTGCAGCGAGCGCAGCCGGGCGATCAGGTCCACGCCGCCGACGTCGGTGGGGTCGCCGCCGCGCACCTGGACGGCGAGGGCGAGCTTGGCGGTCGCGCCCGCGTACGCCTCCGTGGCGCCGTCGCCGAGGTAGGCGTCGCGGATGTCCGGCCGGGTGACCCAGGCCAGCGCCCGGGCCCCCGAGTCGTCGGCGACGCTGGCGGCGGCGAAGGCGAACACCGCGTCGAGGGTGAGGCCCTGGTCGGGGTAGGTGACGCCGTCGAAGACGACTTCGAGGCGTTCGCCGGCGACGAGTTGCCGGGCCAGCCAGCCGGCCGCGGCCTCCGACCGGCCGATCCCGGCAGGCGAGGTGGGGGAGGCGTGGGCGGATGCCGGTGTGGCGAGGGTGAGGGCGGCGAGCACGCCGCAGAACAGAGTGAGCAGGCGGTGCCGGCTCAGGCGGACGACCATCGGAAGCGCCTTTCCGGCCCGGCGGTCGTCAGAAGCCCGGCCACCCGCCGCAGCGCAGGGGTCGACCGGGACTCCGACCCGTGGGCCACGACGGGTGGGGAGCGGATTCTGCGCGTACGTCGGGTATTCGGGCTCGCCGTCGGAGGTGCACCTCGACGGCCTACCGTTGCGGGCCAGCGCCGGACTTCGACCGGACTTCCCCCGCACGCACGCGCGTTGGTTGAGTTGTGGCGCCAGTCTGGAGTGGAGGGACGCCGGATGTCAACGCGTGATCGGCTGCGCGCGCCCGGTCGCCGCCCCGTGGCCGGTCAGGACAGGATCTCGACGTAGCCGTCGGTCGCGTGCACGCGGATCCGCTGTCCGTTGCGGATCAGCCGGGTCGCCTGCTCCACCCCGACGAGGGCGGGCAGGCCGTACTCCCGGGCGATGACCGCCCCGTGGGTCATGAGGCCGCCCACCTCCGTCACCAGTCCCGCGATCGCGACGAACAGGGGTGACCAGCTCGGGTCGGTGTAGGCGGTGACCAGGATGTCGCCCGGTTCGAGGTCGGCCTCGGCCAGGTCCAGGACGACGCGGGCCCGCCCCTCGACGGTCCCGCCGGAGACCGGGAGGCCGACCAGCGCGCCGGTCGGCACGTCCTCGCGCCGGTACGCGCCGGCGATGCCCTCGCCCTCCGACGTGAGCACCCGGGGCGGGGTGAGCGTCCGATACGACCTGAACGCGTCCTTGCGCCGCTGGATGAGTTGGTCGTCCACCTCGTTGGTGCGCACGACGTCGTGGAGTTCCTGGAACGTCAGGTAGAAGATGTCCTCCGGCTCCGAAAGCACGCGGGCCCGCACGAGGCGCTCGGCCTCTGTCAGCAGGGCCTGCTTGTAGCTGAGGTAGCGGCTGACGATGACGTACTTCGGGTACTCCCGGTACCCGATGAAGGTCCGGACCCGGTCGATCATCCGCTTCGTCTCGTCCGCCTTGCGCTCCCCGTCCGGCAGGGCCCGCAGACGCTCCAGGACCTCCTGTTCCTTGCGCGCCGCCCGCTGGCGCCCCTGCGCGAAGCGCCGCTCGCGGGCGCCCGGCTCGAGGTTCCTGATGTTGTCGAGGATGAGGGGCACGAGTGTGGTGGGGCGTTCGCTCCAGCGTGGCCTCGTGATGTCGATCTCGCCGGCGCAGCGCATGCCGTACCTGTCGAGGTAGGCCCGGATGGCGTCGCGCGCTTCCCGGCCGCCCGGGAGCCGGGGCAGCTCGTCCACGAAGCCCTCGTCCTCGACCTCCCGCAGGAAGGCCACCACCTCCGGGTGCGGGCGGATGACGTCGGCGACGTCCAGCAGCGCCAGTCCCATCTCCGACGTGACGTTGTCGGGCGCGGAGAGCGTGAGCGTGTCGGCGGCGTTCCTCTCGCCCAGGTACTCGTACAGCCTGTCGTTGAGCCACCACGTGGCCTCCATGCCCGCCATGATCGCCTGCATGTTCAGCGGATCGCCGAGGCCCCGCTTGTGCTCCTCAAAGGCCTCCAGCAGGAAGTCGAACAGCGCCGGTCCGGACTTCGTCCGGATGTCGCGCCGTAAGGCGGCGAGGGCCGCCTGACTGCGTTCGATCAGCTCGGTGACGATGGCCGGATCGGTCTCGATCGGGGCCGGCGCGCCGCCAGCGGGCGGCCCCGCCGGACCCTGGTCGGGAAGCGACGGGATGAAGTCGCCGCGGCCGAGGACGGTCTCCAGCGCGTCCCTGATCAACGGATCGGACCGCCCCACCATCTCCAGGAGGCCGGCGCGGCTCGCGGGCGTGGCCAGGCGCCCGGTGACGTCGACGAACAGCCTCCCGCCGGCCTCGTGCATCGGCACCATGGCCGTCAGCTGCCACATGGAGATCCCCAGGGGCTTCATGGCGTCCGTCATCATCTGCTGGTGACCGACGGAGACGTAGACGTGGTTCGCGTCGTCGCCGGCCTCGGGGATGGGGAACAGCGTGGTGACCGGCCGGCTCTGGACGATCTGAAAGTCGTCGTCGACCAGACACCATTCGATGTCCTGGGGGTGGCCGAAGTGGGCTTCGATCCGCCGGCCGAGCCGCACCAGCCGCACGACCTGCGCATCCGTCAGGGCCGGCTGCTCCTGCCGCTCCGAGTCGATCGCCTGTTGCCCCGTCCCGCCGCCCGGCAGGGCGTGGATGGCAAGTCGCTTGGCGGCGATCGCCTTGGCGATGATCTCACCGTCCCGCACCCGGTAGGCGTCGGCGTTCACCAACCCCGAGACGAGGGCCTCGCCGAGGCCGAAGCTCGCCTCCACGACAGCGACCTTCCGGTGGTGCGTGACGGGGTCGGCAGTGAACAGGACGCCGGCCGCCTGCGGGAAGACCATCTTCTGCACGACCACGGCCATCTGGACCGCGCGGTGGTCGATGCCGTTGCGTCGACGGTAGGTCACGGCCCGCTCGGTGAAGAGCGAGGCCCAGCACCGGCTGACGTGCTGGAGGATCGCCTCCTGCCGCACCACGTTCAGGTACGTGTCCTGCTGGCCCGCGAAGGAGGCCGTCGGCAGGTCCTCCGCCGTGGCACTGGACCGGACGGCACAGGCAGCCCGCTCCCCGAGCCGGGCGAGGGCCCGGACGATCGCCGCCGCCACGTCGTCGGGGAGGACGACCGCTTCGATGGTACGGCGGATCTCCGCACTGAGCGCGCGGGTCGTCTCCCGGTCGTCCGGGTCCAGGCGCGACAGCCGGTCGAGCTGATCGTCGATGGACGGCGCTTCGGCCATGATCCGCCGGAAGGCGTCCGTCGTGACGCAGAAGCCAGCGGGCACGTGGATGCCGTCGATCCGCGACAGAGCCCCCAGGTGCGCGCCCTTGCCGCCGACGATGGGCACCTGCGTGTCGTCGACGTCCTGGAGATCCAAGACGTACTGCTCGATCATCGCGACACCGCCACGGCAGCCGCCCCCAGCCGCAGCCGCACGCCCGTTGCCACCAGCGGTTCGAGGTCACCGCGCCTTCCGCGGATCGACAACAACACACGCACGGCGTGCCCCATTTCTTCGTCAATTCTGGGTCCGGCCGCCGATTTTGCGGCAATACCCCGGTCTTGTGGCAAGCCCCCCAGTGCGATATACGTTGAAGTGGGATCGAGTTCTTTGCGGTTTTCGCTCCGAACTGGAGCCTTTCTCGCGAAAGCGCGGCGCGTGCGGCTCCGCACGCCGTCCGTCCTGGGGATGTCGCCGCAGCCGCCGGTCGTGGCCCGCGACGACTGAGCCGGCTGCCGACCGCGTACAAGGACGTTCAGCGCGAGGTGGTTACCGGCGTCGGCTCCAGCCGGCCGGTGCACGGCGTCACACCTGGCCGCACGACCGGGTGACCGTCGCGGTGCCGTCAGGCCAGCAGTTGCTCGCGCATCCTGGCGCCCGGATTGAACCCACCCACCACCCGGGGGCTGGCCGGATCGTGCACGTCGAGCGTGTTGTTGCGGCGCATGAGCTCACGCACCGGAGGTGGCAGCCGGGGCGGGTCGTCCATGGCTGCGAGGATCTGTCCGGCGCTCGTGATCAGTCCATCGGCGAGGGCGGCGGCGTCGGTGTCCACCCGCACCCGGCCGTACTCCCAGCCGGCGGTCGTGAGGTCGAGCACCTCGAACACGCGGGTCACGAGAGGATTCGGGTCGGTCACCCGGTCGAGCCGGGCAGCCTGGCCGCCGAGCACCGCGACGGCGGCGGCCACCTGCGCGTACGGGTGCAAGCCGCACGGCAACGCGAACAGCGGCCAGCGCAGGGCTCGGCCGGCCTCCATCCACAGCGGCCGGTAGTTGCGGCGGTGCACCAGGAGACGGCGACCCGTTCGCCGGTGGACGTCCTGGGCCTGGGCCTGCAGGTCCACGTAGGCCTCGTCGGCGACCTGGTTCACGATCCGGGCCGCCACCACCACGCCGTCGTCGTCGCCGTTCAGCATCCCGGCGACGGCCTCGACCTGCTCGGGAAACCGGAGCTGCGCGTGGGCGCCGTACCGGTGCTGGACGTCGCGTAGCAGAGCCTGCTGCCGTTCCGGATCGAGCTGCACCCGCCCGCCGCCCAGCAGTCGCTGGAGCCAACGCATTTCGCCTCGTTTCAGCAGAGCCGTCCCGGACTGCGGCAATGCTAGTGCGTCGGACCTTCCCGCGCGCGGAAGGGGTGGCCGAGCCGCCGCCGCGTTCCGCTCGACGGCCCGCGGCGACAATGGCCGTCGATATTGACGTGCGACGACGGCGCGGACAGAATCACGGCACCCACCATGATCCCCGCTGGGAGATGCCATGACCCGTCCCCGCCTGCCGTTCCTCCGGGCCGCCAGCCGGCTGGCCGCGTTCGCCGCGGCCACCGCCGGTGTGCTGCTCACCCTCGCCGCACCGGCCAACGCCGCCGCGCCCACCGGGCGCTACGTCGCGTTGGGTGATTCGTACACCTCCGGCCCGCTGATCCCCACCCAGGTCGACCTGAACTGCCTGCGCTCCAACCGCAACTACCCGTCGCTGGTCGCCGCCTCCGTCGGCTCGTCGGCGCTCGCCGACGTGAGCTGCTCCGGCGCCACCACCGAGGACATCCTCGTCGGCGGCAGCGGCGCACTGGGCATCTCGTTGCCGCCGCAGCTCAGCGCGGTCACCCCGGACACGACACTGGTCACCGTGCAGATCGGCGGCAACGACATCGGCTTCTCCGGCATCATCACCGACTGCGCCGAGGCGAGCCTGAGCAGCCCCCTCGGGTCTCCGTGCAAGAACCGGTACACCGCCGGTGGCGTCGACCAGTTGCAGGCCAGGATCGCCGCCACGGCGCCGAAGGTGACCGCCGTGCTGCAGGCCGTCCACCGTGCCGCGCCGGGCGCCCGGGTCGTGGTGCTCGGCTACCCGGCGATCGTGCCGGACAGCGGCTACGGCTGCTGGCCGGTGGTCCCGATCGCCTACCAGGACGTGCCGTACCTGCGCGGCGTCCAGAAGTCCCTGAACGGGATGCTCGCCAGCACCGCCGCCGCGAACAACGCCACCTACGCCGACGTCTACGCCCCGTCGGTCGGCCGCGACACGTGCAAGAGCAGCGGCACCCGCTGGGTCGAAGGGCTGGTCCCGCAGAACGCCGCCGCCCCCTTCCACCCCAACGCCAGGGGCGAGCAGGGCATGGCCAACGCGCTGCTGGCCAGGCTGAACAGCTGACCGACGACCCCCATCGCCGGCGCGACCTGACCTGACGAGGTACCGGCCACCCGCCCCACCGCCATCCGGCGACGGAACGGGTGGCCGGTACCGGGTGGATCAGCCGACGGCAGGGCCGCCGGCTTCCGCCGTCGGCACCACCAGGTCGGGCAGGGCCCGGACAGCGGTGACGGCGGCGTACCCGTCGGTGAGCCAGGCCAGATCAGTGCCGGGAACGGGGCGGGCGCGGCGGTCAGTCGGCGACGACGAGCGCCTGGGGCGCGGCGGCCTTCATCCGGGTGCGCAGCCACTTGAGTTGGATGGCCGTCTCACCCTCACAGCGCCGTACGAGCGCGAGCAGGTCCTCGTCGCGCGCGCCGTAGGCAGCCTGGCCGACGACGGTCCAGGCGATGTCGCACTCGGCGGCCATCAGGTAGAGGTCCTGGAGGTCACGCAGCAGGCCGATGCCGCCGGTGCGGGTGCCGGTGAACAGTTGTGAGTGCAGCCGGTCGGGTTCGGTCGGGGCGTCCTCGGCGTAGCGGGCGGCGAACGGGCGCAGGCCTTCGGCGTGCGCGTCGCACCGCTTCGCCTGTCGCTCACACAGGTGGCGGATGTCGGGTTCCTCGGCGTGCGCGTCGGCGACCTGCCGGAACGCGTCGGCGAGGTTGAGCTGGGCGCGGTGCAGCAGGCCGAGGTAGTGGGCGAGGTGCACGGTTCACTCCTTCCCGCTGGTGGCCTGCGCCGCCGGTCCGCCCGCGGTCGGGGGGATGCCGGCGTCCGGGGGCGGCGCGCTGCCGCCGACCGTCGGCGCCGGTGCGGGTACGCCGCCGCCGTCGGTGAGCTTCTCGACCGCGACGGCGGCCACCTTGAAGAGGGGCTGCTTGGAGACCGGATCCCAGGCGGTGACGGTCAGCTCGTTGGCGGCGCGGGGTGTGCGGTCGTGCGGGTCCTGGTCGAAGTAGCCGTAGTGGAACGGCAGGAACACCACGCCGGGGCGGATGCCGCAGAGGCGGGCGCGGGCCTGGATGCCGCCGCGCGCCGAGGCGACGCCGACCAGGTCGCCCTCGGCGATGCCGAGCCGGGCCGCGTCGGCCGGGTTGAGCTCCACCCACACGTCCGGCGCGGCCCGGTCGAGTTGTGGGGCCCGGCCGGTCTTGGTGCGGGTGTGGAACTGGTAGACGGTACGGCCGGTGGTCAGCAGCATGGGATGTTCGTCGTCCGGCACCTCGGGGGAGGGCTGGTAGTCGACGGTGTGCAGGAACGCCCGCCCGCCCGGCTCCTTGGCGCGGTACTCCGGCTCGGTGAACTCGGCGCCCGTGGCGAGGTCGTGGCTGTACGTCTCGCAGTAGTCGGGGTCGGTGTGGAAGCGCCCGTCGGTGTAGAGACGCTCGGTGCCGTCTGGCTGCTCGTCGGTGCAGGGCCACTGGACGCCGGAGCCGCCGCGCAGCTTGGCGTAGGTGATGCCGGTGTAGTCGCACGGTCGCCCCCGCGAGCACTCCTTCCACGCCTCGAACACCTCCTCCGGCCCGGTCCACCGGATCAGCGGCTGCCCGTCGCGGTCCCGGAAGTCCATCCGCCGGGCGTAGTCGAGGAAGATGTCCAGGTCCGGGCGGGCCTCGCCCGGTGGGTCGACGGCCTTGTCGGAGATGTGCACGGTGCGGTCGACGCTGGTGAACGTGCCGGTCTTCTCGCCCCAGGTGGCGCCGGGCAGCACCACGTCGGCCAGTTCGGCGGTCTCGGTCAGGAACAGGTCCTGCACCACCACGAACAGTTCCGGCTTCGCCAGGACGCGCCGGATGCGCGACAGGTCGGGCAGGGACACCGCCGGGTTGGTGGCGCTGATCCACAGCAGCTTGATAGAGCCCTGCTCGGCGTACCGGAAGATCTGCATGGCGTGCGTCGGGGGCGCCCAGTGCGGGATGACGTCGACGTCGACGTTCCAGAGCCGGGCCAGCTCCTCGATGTGGGCGGTGTTCTCCCAGTTGCGCAGGCCCGGCAGGTCCCCGTCGGTGCCGGTCTCCCGGGTGTTCTGCGCGGTGGGCTGGCCGTTCATCTGGTAGATCCCGGCGCCGGGCCGGCCGATCATGCCCCGGATCAGGTGCAGGTTGTTGACGCCGCAGGCGGCGGCGGTGGCCTGGTTGGACTGGTAGAAGCCCTGCAACACCGTCGACAGCAGCCGCTGCGAGGTGCCGAGCAGTTCGGCGGCGCGCTCCACGTCGGCGGCCGGCACGTCGCAGATGTCGGCTACCCGCCGGGGCGGGTAGCCGTCGACGATCCGGCGCAGCTCCTCGAAGCCGACGGTGTGCGCCTCGACGTAGTCCCGGTCGTACCAGCCGCGCCGGATGATCTCCCGGAGCAGGCCGTTCATCAGGGCCATGTTCGTGCCGCTGCGCACGGCGAGATGCAGGTCGGCCTCCCGCGCCACGGGGGTGGCGCGCGGGTCGACCGCCAGCATCGCCGGCGGGTTGGGGCCACGCCGCCGGTCCAGCATCCGCATCCAGAGCACCGTCTGGGTCTCGGCGACGTTGTGCCCCCACAGGGCCATCGCGTCGCAGTGATCCACGTCGGTGTACGAGCCGGGTTGCCCGTCGGTGCCGAAGCTCGCCTTCAGCGCGGCGGCGGCGGTGGCGGTGCAGAGCCGGGTGTTGCCGTCCATGTGCGGGGTGCCCAGCCCGGCCTTGCCGATCACGCCCAGCGTGTAGTACTCCTCCAGGAACAGCTGGCCGGTGGTGTAGAAGCCGAAGTGTCCCCACCCGCCCGGTCCGTCGAGGAGTTCCTTCGACCGGGCCACGATCCGGCCCATCGCGGTGTCCCAGTCCGTCTCGACCAGCCGGCCGCCCTCGCGCACCAGCGGCCGGGTCAGCCGGTCGGGGCTGTGGTTGGCCTGCCAGCCGTACAGGTCCTTGGGGTCGAGCCGGCCCCGGTTGATCCGGTCCACCGCCCGGCCCCGTACCCCGACGATCCGGCCGTCGGCGACCGCGATGTCCAGCGCGTCGCCGTTGGAGTGCAGCACCGACGCCGACTGCACCCACCGGTCCACGTCCGCCTCGGTCAGGTCACCGTCGAGGAACCGGTCCACCCGTACCGGCCACTCCTGCCCCGGCCCGTACGGGGTCCGTTCACCCCACGGGTCGGCGATCCGGTCCACCACGACGCGCTCCCTTCTCCCGGACCCCGGTCGTCGCCTCCTCGCCTCGCCCCTCTGAGCATGTGGCGATACCCCGGACCAGCACGCCGAACCGGGCCGAGAGCACCGGTTCGGGTGTCCGTGCCGGCCGGAGGCCGTGACGGGCGTCGGCGCTCAGTCGCCCGGGCCCGCGGGCGCGGCGCCGTTGTCGACGAAGTCGAAGCTCAGGCCCTCGCCGGCGTCCCCCTCGCCCGCCCGTTGAGCGACCAGGCCCTGCCTGTCGGTCGCGCGGAGGCGGACCTCGCCCTCGCCGCTGATGGTGTAGGTCGGGCGGCCCTGGCTCTTCTCCCGCGTCTTCTCGATGGTGAACAGCTGGCCGGCCCGGCCGGCGTCGCAGGCGGCGGCCACGACCGTCGCCGGGGCGCTGCCGTTGTCGCGCAGACCCATGCAGTCGGGCTCGCCGCCGCTGTGCGCCTTCGCGGTCCGGATCTGGTAGCGGTTGCCGCCGGCGGGAAGCAGCACGAACAGGCTCTTGTCCGTGTCGCCGTCGGTCAGGTTCAGCCGGCCCTTGGCGTCGACCGCCAGGATCGACTCGAACGACCCGACCGGCCGCAGGACGATCTGCCGCTCACCCCGCATGATCGGGTCCGCGTCGCCGGGCGCCCCCGGGCCGTCCGTCTGCGCGCCGCTCGCCGGGTCGGAGCCGGTGGGCGAGGGCGTGCCCGTGGTCCCGCCGTCGGGTGCGGGGGTCACCGGCGAGGCGGTGGACTCCCCGGTCGTGGGAGCCGTGGAGGCGCAGGCCGGCATGGACGCGGCGACACCGACGGCAAGGCTGGCCGCGACGGCGGCACGACGGGCGACCGTGGCAGGGGACGACAGGTTCGGCATGGCCAACTCCTCAAGTCGATCTTCACGAGCCTAATCCGCCCCCGCGCACCGCGCAGAAGTCGTACCGCCGCAGGGGTCTGGGCAGGACGGCGCGCCCGGGGAGCGGGCCACGAGGGTGGTTAGCATCTGCGCATGACGTTCCGGGTGCACTACGTGGTCCCACCCGGGGTGGCCGCCGGGGGCATGCTCGCGCCCCCGGGCGACGACGTCCTCGTCTTCGCCCAGACGGTCGAGGTGGGCGGGCGGGACCGGACCGTCGAGTTCTCCGTCCTCGCCGGAGGTCAGTTCGGCGTCCCACCGGGCGTCGCTCGAAGCGCTCCGGCGATGGCTCACGGCTCACGGCTCACGACCGAGCGGGCGACTACTGGCAACTGCTCGTACGGCGGCCGGGTGACCGGACAGCGGGCGACCCCGCCTGAGTGGAACGGTGGGGCCGGCGACGCCCGCTCGGGTGACGATCAGCGGGAGCCACCCGGCGGCCGGATCGGATCCGTGGCCGGCGAGGCGGCGCCGGGGGCGTCCGGCCCGTCGCCGGGCGGGACCGGTCGGCAGGTGAGGTAGGCGTCCAGGGCGGCGGCGCCGGTCAGCATGGCGCGGCTGCGGGCAGCGAGGCGGGCGCGCCAGTCGCGCAGCATCGACCCGAGTGGCGCGACGCCCCCGGCGGAGCGGACCTGGGCGATCAGCGGGGCGATCTGCGCCAGCAGGTAGCCACCCCGCCTGAGCTGGTGGGCCAGCCGGGCGTCGCGCACGTCGGCGGCGCTGTAGACCCGGTAGCCCGTCTGCGGGTCGCGGCGCGGCTGGAGCACGCCCGCGCGTTCCCACTTCCGGAGGGTGGCCGGGCGGATGCCGAGCCTTCTCGACAGGGGACCGACGAACGTGTTGCTCCGTCCCTGCGGCACCGGATCGAGGTCACCGACAGCGGCTTCGGCGGCCTGGAGGGTGCGGCGGTCGTCGAGGAGCTGCGCGTGACTCTCGTCGACGAGCCGGAGGGCGTCCCCGGTCGCGCCCCGGTTGACCGCCTGCATGATCGACGTGGCCGTCGCATGCCCGTGTCCGGGCACGAGGGCGAGGAACGCGCGCAGTGCCTGCGCGTGCAGCGCCGTGTAGGTGCGGTAGCCGTGCGGGGTGCGGTCCGCGGACGGAAGGATGCCGGCCGCCTCGTAGTTCCTGACCGCCTGCGTCGACAGGCCGTGCGCGCGTGCCAGGTCGACCGGTCTGAGCCTGCCACTGCTTTGAGGGTTTGGCGTCATCACTCTGCTGACATCGAGGGAAAGTTTGCACCGTCGGTTCAACGATACCGTTGAGGGCATGACTGCTGGTATCGCAGACGCCGCCCATGCCGTCGACTCCGCTGCCGTCATGGGGTTGCTCCCGGGCAGGCCGCGGCTGCTCGCCCTGGGCGAGCCCACCCACGGCGAGGAAGCCCTGCTCGACCTGCGAAACGAGCTCTTCCGGCAACTCGTCGAGCAGGAGCACTACCGGACGATCGCGATCGAGAGCGACTGCGTGCTGGGGCTGGTCGTGGACGACCACGTCACCTCGGGCACCGGCATCCTCGACGACGTCATGGAGCGCGGGTTCAGCCACGGGTGGGGCGCCTTCGCCGCCAACCGCGAGCTGGTGCGCTGGATGCGCGCGTACAACGACGACCGGCCCCCGGCGGAGCAGGTGCGGTTCGCCGGGTTCGACGGCCCGCTGGAGATCACCGGCGCCGCGAGCCCCCGGCAGGCCCTCACCGCGCTCCACGCCTACCTCGCCGCCCGGGTCGACGCCGACCTGCTTCCCTGCGCGGCGGAGACACTCGACCGTCTGCTCGGCGCCGACGAGCGGTGGACCAGCCCCGCCGCGATGATGGACCCCTCCCGGTCCGTGGGGCGCACGCCCGACGCCGGCCGGCTGCGGCTGCTCGCCGACGACCTGGTGGCCCTGCTCGACGCGCAGACGCCGCACCTGGTCGCGGCGTCCACACCGGAGGACTGGCATCGGGCACGCCTGTACGGGCGTACCGCCGTCGGCCTGCTGCGCTACCACCACGCGATGGCCGACCCGTCGCCGAGCCGCATGGCGCGGTTGCTCGGCGTGCGGGATTCGATGATGGCTGCCAACCTGCTCGCCATCGCCGGGCGATGGCCGGCACTGGTGAACGCCCACAACGGCCATCTCCAGCGCAACAGGAGCAGCATGCGGATGGGCGGACTGCCGGTGCAGTGGTGGAGCGCCGGCGCGATCGTCGGCGCCCACCTGGGCGAGGAGTACGCCTTCCTCGCCACGGCCGTCGGCACGATCCGCCACCAGGGAGTCGACGCCCCGCCGCCGGACACCGTCGAAGGGCTGCTGTACGCGCTGCCGGCGGAGCGTCACCTCGTCGACGCCCGCCGACTGGCGACCACCCTCGCCGGCATGACGCCCGCCGTCCGGGTGTCGCCCTGGTTCGGATACGCCCCGCTCGACCCGGCCCACGTGGGCGACACCGACGGGATCCTGTTCGTCAGGGAGGCCGGGCGGGGCCAGGCTCCGCCAGCGTCCGGCAACGACTGACCGGCGGCGGGCGGCGGCCGGCGGCTCGGGCGCACTGGTCCGAGCCTGCCGCCGGGGCGGCGCCGGGTGCCGGCGCCGCCCCGGCCGGTTCAGGCGACCGCGCAGGTGGCGCCGTTGAGGGTGAACGAGGAGGGCCGTCCCGTGTCGCCGGTGTGGGTGGCCTGGAAGCCCACACTGACCGACGTGCCGGGCGCGATGGTGGCGTTGTAGGAGACGTTGCGGGCGGTGACCGCGCCGCTGGTCGGGGCGTACGTCGCGTTCCAGCCGTTGGTGATGCTCTGGCCGGCGGGCAGCGTGAAGGCCAGCGACCAGCCGTTCACCGTCGTGGTGCCCGTGTTGGTGACGGTGACCGAGGCGGTCAGGCCGGCGTTCCAGGCGTTGACGGTGTAGCCCACCCGGCAGGCGCCCGGCGAGGGCGGGGGAGTGCTGGGCGGCGGGCTCGTCGGCGGCGGGGTGGTGGGTGGCGGCGTGGTGGGGGGCGCGGCGGCGTCGAGCCCGAAGAAGCGGATCGCCTGCGCGGCGTCGACCGGCAGGTTGTGCGACACCCCCTGCATGCTGATCGCCTCGACCGGCGCCCGGTCGCCGCTGCCGCCGTAGCGGGTGCGGGTGTAGCCGGCCTGCGGGCTGTCGGTGTACGTCGGCGTCTGGCTCAGCCCGTGCACGTCGGTCCACTGCTTGATCTGCTCGCCGAAGTTCGGGTAGCGCAGCACCTCGTCGTTCGTCCCGTGCCACGTCTGCATTCGGGGCCGGCGCCCGGTGTAGCCCGGATAGGCGTTGCGGACCAGGTTCCCCCACTCCTGCGCGGTCCTGGTGACCTGGCCGTTGGCGCACTCGCTGTTCCACTCGGAGCCGTTGGTGGTGGCGAAGCAGCCGAAGGGGACCCCGGAGAACGCCGCCCCGGCGCTGAACACGTCGGGGTAGAGCCCGAGCAGGACGTTGGTCATCATGGCGCCGGACGAGATGCCGGTGGCGAAGATCCGGTCGGGGTCGACGGCGTACCGCTGCCGGACGTGGTCGACCATCGACTTGATGCCCACCGGGTCGCTGCCGCCGTCGCGGCGCAGCGCCTGCGGGGAGGAGACGTCGAAGCACTGGCTGCTGCGGGTCACCGACGGGTAGACGACGATGTAGCCGTACCGGTCGGCGAGCGCCGCGTACTGGGTGTTGGCGTACATGGCGGGGCCGGTGCCGGTGCAGTAGTGCACCGCGACCAGCAGCCCCGGCCGGGGCGCGACGGAGTCCGGCACGTAGAGGTACATGCGCAGGTTGCTCGGGTTGGGGCCGAAGCTGGTCACCTCGGTCAGGGTCGCGGCGGACGCCGGCGGGGCGACCGCCACCGCCGCCAGGGCGGTCAGCGCGGCGGCGGCCAGGGCAGCGCCCAGCACTCGGAGTCTGGACCTCATGGATGGTTCCTCTTCCGCAGACGGTGGACAGGGCGGGGTTCCGATCGAGGGCTGCCCGGCTGCCCGATCACGTCCGGCTCAGGAACATCGACAAGTATCTATTAATGCGGAGGGTGTGGCAAGTGTCGGCCGCGCACGACCGGCCCCTCGCGCCGTCACCGGGTCAGGCGCTTCTCGAACCAGTGGTGGGCGTACGGCTCGGCGTTGTACGCCTCGATCTCGCGGTAGCCGGCCGCCCGGTACATCGCGATCGCCTCGGTCAGGTTGCGGTTCGTGTCCAGCCGGACGGCGCTCCAGCCCCGCTCGGCGGCGTGGCGTTCCAGCTCGCTCAGCATCCGCCGCCCGAGCCCGAGCCCGCGTACGGAGTCCGCCACCCAGACCCGCTTGATCTCGGCGGGCGCGTCCCGGTGGAGTTTCACCGCGCCGCAGCCGACCGGCTCGGTGTTGAGGGTGGCGAGCAGGAACACGCCGGACGGGGGGACGAGTTCCTCGTCGTGGACCGGGTTGCTCCGGGCCGGGTCGAACCCGCCGTCGAAGCGCCGCGCCACCTCCCGGGCGTAGGCCCGTACGCAGGCACGGGCCCGCGGGTCGCCGGGCGGGCAGGGACCGATCAGCACCATCGACGCGACGAGCAGCCGTTCCACCTCGGCCATCGCCGCGACGAGCCGCTCGCGGCGTCGCCCGGTCAGCGGGGCGAGGATCGACCGGGCGAAGTCGTCGGAGCGCTGGTCGAGCTCGGTCCACTCGGCGCGGCCGGCGGCGGTGAGCGTGGCGACCCGGACCCGCCTGTCCCCGCCGACATGGTCGGACGGCCCGACGGTGACGAGCCCGTCGCCCTCCAGGGCGCGCAGGAGGCGGCTGAGGTGCCCCGAGTCCAGCCCGAGCCGGGACCGCAGCGCCGCGACCTCGGCGCCGCCGGGGCCGATCTCCCACAGCAGGCGGGCCTGGGCGAGGGGACGGGCGCGCGCCATGTACTCGTCGTCGAGCGCCCCCACCCGCTGGGTCACCGTCCGGTTGAACCGCCGCACGGCGGCGATGAGCTCCGCTTCCATGAAACCTGACCTTAGTCAGCGATACCCGGTCCGCGCCAGCGCCGCCCCGGCGGGCGGGTGCGGTCGCGTCCGCCGTACCGCCGCCACGCCCTGCCCGGGGCTGTCGCCCGGCGGCCCCGGGGCGGCGCGGTGGCGCCATCCCCGGGGCCGTCCGGTCGCCCGACGGTCAGGAGGCGGTGCAGGAGCGCACCTGCGGGCGCGTCCAGGTGCCGTTGGCCATCGTGGTGAACCCGAAGACGTTGCCGCTGCCGTTGGAGCGCATCGTCATGACGTTTCCGCTGCCGTCCCAGCTCGGGGTGCCGTTCCAGGTGGCGGAGACCTTCTGCGGGGGCGTCACCTCGACGACGACGGTCCAGTTGGTGGCGCCGCTGACCGTGACGTCGCTGTTGAACCGGTCGCCCCACCGGGTGCCGTCGCGCAGGGTGGCGGTGCAGCTGCCGCCCGGCGGCGGGGTGGTCGGGCCGGTCGTCGGCGGCGGCGAGGTCGGCGGGGGCGTGCCGTTGTTGAGGGCCGCGAGGACCGCGTCGTACGCGGGCTTGCGGTTGCCGCTGTTGTCGAACAGCAACGGGGTGTCGGAGGCCCGCCAGGAGTCACTGTCCCGGATGCCCCAGACGGTGATGCCCGTGCACCGGGCCACCGCGAGGCAGTCGTTGACCACGTTGCGGTACGTGGTGGCCGAGGCCCCCGCGATGTCCAGCTCGGTGATCTGCACGTCGACGCCGAGCGCCGCGAAGCTGGACAGCGTGGTGCGGTAGTTGCCCGGGTAGGGCGAGCCGCTGTTGAAGTGCGACTGGAGGCCCACGCAGTCGATCGGCACGCCGCGCTGCTTGAAGTCGCGGACCATGTTGTAGACGGCCTGGGTCTTCGCGTGGCTCCAGTCGTCGGTGTTGTAGTCGTTGTAGCAGAGCTTGGCGCCGGGGTCGGCGGCCCGGGCCGCCCGGAACGCCGCCTCGATCCAGTCGTTGCCGGTGCGCTGGAGGTTCGAGTCGCGCCGGGCCCCGCTGCTGCCGTCGGCGAACGCCTCGTTGACCACGTCCCAGGCCACGACCTGACCACGGAAGTGGGTGGCCACCTGGGTGACGTGGTTGAGCATCGCCTGGCGCAGCGCGCTGCCGCTCATGTTCTGCATCCAGCCGGGCTGCTGCGAGTGCCAGGCCAGGGTGTGGCCCCGTACGCTCATGCCCCGGCTACGGGCGTGGCTGACGATCCGGTCCGCGTTGCCGAAGGTGAACTGCCCCTGCTGCGGCTCGGTGGCGTCGATCTTCATCTCGTTCTCGGGCGTCACCGAGTTGAACTCGCGGTTCAGGATCGTGACGTAGGTGTTGTCGCTGAGCTTGTTGGCGGCGACGGCGGCGCCGAAGTAGCGGCCGCGCTCCGCCGCCGACGCGCCCAGCGTGGTCCCGGCGCTCGCCGCGCCGGGCAGGACCGTCGCGCCGGTCGCCGCGAGCAGTCCCACGGCGGCGACGACGATGGCCGCGCGTGCCCGCGAACGCGATCTCGACCGGGTGTCCCGGGGGTGCCTCTCGGTCATTCCTGCTCCTTCCGGGGCCGATCCGCACCGTCGGGTGGCGGACCGGTGTGGTGGTGGTGTGCCGGATGAGGGCCGCCCGGCGGGCTGCGGCGCACGGGCCGCGAACCCGCCGTCATCGACCCTGATGGATGTGGAGTATGGCAGCGCGGCGCGCGGCCGAGCAAGAATTTCCGGAAAACTTTCGGTAGCCCCTGGGTCCGTCACATCGGCTCGTTCGAAACAGACGGCAGGTCAGCCAACATCCGAAAAGGACGGCGGGCACCCGTGCTGATCTTTGTGCGATCAGGATGAGTGCCCGCCGGTCGGATTTTCCGGGATGCTTCCGTAACGTGTCAGGGGGCGCGCCTGGCCAGGCCGCCCATCTTCACCGCCGTGAAC
The DNA here is from genome assembly GCF_049847285.1 of Micromonospora sp. DT62. NCBI lineage: Bacteria > Bacillati > Actinomycetota > Actinomycetes > Micromonosporales > Micromonosporaceae > Micromonospora > Micromonospora sp. DT62. The sequence continues at coordinate 46,431 of NZ_JBNCOB010000019.1, read as the reverse complement.
ACCGCCGCGGCCAGCGCGACGTCGGAGAGCAGCATCAGACCGATCGCGTACGACCCCTGCACCCCGTACACCCAGCCCATCACCAGCGGCGGGACGAAGCCGCCGAGCCCGCCGGCGGCGCCGACCAGCCCGGTGACCGCGCCCACCTGGTCGGCGGGGGCGACCCTGCCGACGAGGGCGAAGACGGCCCCGCTGGACGCGCCGAGCAGCACCGCCATCCCGAGCAGCGCGACGGTCGCCACGGGCAGCAGGGCGGGCTCGAAGGCCTGCACCACCGCGAAGGCGGCCACCCCGGCGAAGCACCACACCAGCACCGGCACCGGGTGCAGCCGGTCGGAGAGCCAGCCGCCCAACGGGCGGGCCAGGACGGCGAGGACCACGAACCCGGCGGTACGCAACGCGCCGTCGGCGGCGTCCAGGCCGTAGGCGGTGCCCAGGTACGCGGGCAGGTACACGCTGAAGGCCACGAACCCGCCGAAGCCGACCGCGTACAGGAGACACAACTGCCACGTCACGGTCAGCCGGCCCACCGTGGCCAGACGTGCCCACGCCGACCCGGTCGGGCGGACGCGCTCCGGTGCGTCGCGCAGCAGCAGGAACGCCAGCACCGCGTAGCCGGCGAGGATCGCGGCCACCAGCAGGAACGGCGCCCGGTCGCCGTAGGCGTCGGCGAGCCGGACGGTGGTGAAGTTGGCGATCGCCGTGCCGCCCATGCCGATGCCGAACACGCCGATCGCGAAGCCGCGCCGCGCGGGCGGATACCAGCCGGAGACCAGCGGCACGCCGACGGCGAAGGCGGTGCCCCCGATGCCGAGGAAGAAGCCCGTCACGATCAGCGCCGGGTAGGAGGAGACCACGCTCAGGGTCAGCACCGGCACGATCGTGGCGAGCGTGACCAGCGGGAAGACCACCCGGGCGCCGTAGCGGTCGGTGAGGGCGCCGACCGGGATGCGGCCCAGCGACCCGACCACCACCGGTACGGCCACCAGCAGCGACTGCGCGGCGAAGCTGAGGTCGAGGCGCTCCTTGATGCCCGGGCCGAGCGGCCCCAGCAGCGCCCAGCCCCAGAAGTTCACCAGGAAGCCGAGGGTGGCCAGGACGAGCTGGGTCGTGGCGCCGGACCTGCCCGGTGTCGACGCCCCCGGCGCGGCCGTGCCCGGGGCCGGGGCGGTGCCGGTCGGCTGTCCGTCACGGGCGGTGCTCATCGCTGCCCTCCTCGAATCGTCCTGCTGTCGGCGCGTTCATCGGCCCGAGCGGTCGCGGCGCCCGCCCGGGGTGGGCAGCTTCGGCGGGCCCTCCCAGCCGGGGCGGGCCGGCCGCAACCCGGGCCGGTCGTCCCGACTGCGGTACACGACGTACGGGCGGGTGGCGTAGCCGACCGGCGCGCTGAACGCGTGCACCAGCCGGGTGAACGGCCAGAACGCGAAGAGGGCGAACGCCGCCAGGATGTGGATCTGGAAGGCCACCGGCACGCCGGCCATGATCTCCGGGTCCGGGCTGAGGTAGAACAGCGACCGGAACCACGGCGAGATCGTCTCGCGGTAGTTGTAGCCGGGCCCCGAGACGTTGGCGCGCACGGTGGCCCACAGGCCGAGCACGATCACGCCGGCGAGCACCACGTACATCGCCTTGTCGTTGCGGGTGGTGGCGGCGAAGACCGGGCCGGTGAGCCGCCGGCGGGCGATCAGGATGCCCAGGCCGATCAGGGTGCAGAAGCCGGCCACCGTCCCGATGAACACGGCCATCAGGTGGTATCCGTGCTCGGTGATCCCGACCGCTTCGGTCCACGACTCGGGGACCAGCAGGCCGCCCACGTGTCCGATCAGGACCATGAGCACCCCGAAGTGGAACAGCGGGCTGCCCCACCGCAGGATCGTGCTCTCGTAGAGCTGCGAGGAGCGCGTGGTCCAGCCGAACTTGTCGTACCGGTGGCGCCAGATCAGCCCACCGACCAGCACCACCAGGCACAGGTACGGGTACACGACCCACAGCAGCGTGTTCATCGGTCTCGCCCTCCGTTCGCGACTGCGGTACTCCGCTGCGCTGTGTTCCTCGCGCTCACCGGTTGGCCTCTTTCGTTCGCGACTGCGGTACTCCGCTGCGCTGCGTTCCTCGCGCTCACCGGCGACCGCCCAGAGTGGCCGTCGTGTCGACGAGGCCGAACGGCTCCAGGCCGACCTGCTCCACCGGCGGGCCGCTGCGGGCCAGCCGGGCGGCGGCGGCGAGGTCCGCCGGGCCGGCGGGCGGCAGCATCTCCCGTACGGCCACGACCGCCTGCCGGTACACCGACGTCTCCCGTTCCAGCGCCGCCACCAGCAGGTCGAGGCCGACCCGGTTGTCGCGCAGCAGCCGCCACCCGCCGTCGTCGACGGCGGACAGGTCGAGCACCGCGGGCAGGAAGTCGGGCAGCTCGCCGTCGACCACCTCCAGGCCCGCCCGCTTGTACGCGGCGGTGAAGCCGACGAGGGCCTCCCCGCGCTTGCGGGTGTCCCCGCACGTGTAGTACGTCAGGTGCAGGCAGCAGCGGCGGCGGAAGTCGAACAGCTCCACGTACGCCGACCGGAGCTGGCCGGGATCGGTGCCCTCGCGGTACGCGACCACCTCGCGCAGCGGGTCGCCGACCGCCGCCGGCAGTTCGTCGAGGGCGGCGCGCAGCACCGGCAGCGCCGCCATGACCTCCCCATCGGGGTAGCGCAGCAGCAGCGAGGCGGCCCGCGCCGCGACCGCCCGCCAGGTGGGTGCGCTCATCGTCTCTCCCCCTCCTGCCCGGCGTCGCCGGAGCGGGGCGGGAAGAGCCCTCTGGGGGTGCCCTTGCCGTCCCAGTTGAGCAGGTTCACCCGGCGCGGCTCGTCACCCGGATCGGTGAACCCGTCCGCGGTCTGCCGGTCGCGCAGCATGTGGAAGGTCTCCACCTGCACGGGCACCGGCGTGCCCGACGACTCCCCGAAGGGCCCCTGCCCGTACGGGCCGCCGCCGCCCATGCCCGGGCCGCCCTCGTAGTCGAGGCTGCACTCGGTGGCGATCTTCTCCAGCCGGTGCGCGTCCTCGGCGTGCGCCGCCGGGATGACGTAGCGCTGCTCGTACTTGGCGATGGCCAGCAGCCGGTACATCTCGTCGACCTGCTCGCCGGTCATGCCCACGGCTGCGGCGATCGACTCGTCGGGCTCCTCGCCGAGGTTGATCCGGCGCTGGTACGACCGCATGGCCGCGAGCCGGTTGAGCACCTTGCGCACCGGGGCGGGGTCGCCGGCGCTGAAGAGTTCGGCGAGGTACTCCACCGGGATGCGCAGCGCGTCGATCGCGCCGAAGAGGTTGCCCGCGTCCTCCGCGTCGTGGCCGGTCTCGCGCAGCACGTCGGCCACCGGCGACAGCGGCGGGATGTACCAGACCATCGGCATGGTCCGGTACTCCGGGTGCAGCGGCAGCGCCACCTCGTACTTCATGATCAGGTCCCAGATCGGGGACCGTTGGGCGGCGTCGATCCAGTCGTCGGGGATGCCGGCGGCCCGCGCGGCCTCGACCACGGCCGGGTCGTGCGGGTCGAGGAAGACCGAGCGCTGGGCGGCGTACAGGTCCTCCTCGTCCCTGACGGCCGCGGCCTCGGCGACCCGGTCGACGTCGTAGAGCATCAGCCCGAGGTAGCGCAGCCGGCCCACGCACGTCTCGGAGCAGATGGTCGGCTGGCCGATCTCGATGCGCGGGAAGCAGAACGTGCACTTCTCGGCCTTGCCGGTGCGGTGGTTGAAGTAGACCTTCTTGTACGGGCAGCCGGTCACGCACATTCGCCACCCGCGGCAGCGGTCCTGGTCGACCAGCACGATGCCGTCCTCGGCCCGCTTGTAGATCGCCCCCGACGGGCAGGACGCCGCACAGGACGGGTTGAGGCAGTGCTCGCAGATGCGCGGCAGGAAGAACATGAACGTCTTCTCGAACTCCTGCTTCACCTGGCCGGAGACCTTCGCCAGCACCGGGTCGCCGGCGGCGATCTCGTTGCCGCCGGCGAGCGAGTCGTCCCAGTTGGCGCTCCAGGTAATCTTCGTGTCCTGGCCGGTGAGCAGGGACTTCGGCCGGGCGACGGGCGTGTCGTCACCCGCCGGCGCGGTCAGCAGGTGCTCGTAGTCGTACGTCCACGGCTCGTAGTAGTCCTGCATCGACGGCAGCTTCGGGTTGGCGAAGATGCCGAACAGCTTCTTCAACCGGCCGCCGGAGCGGGGCTTCAGCTTCCCCGAGCGGGTCCGCACCCAGCCGCCCTGCCACCGCTGCTGGTCCTCGTACGTGCGCGGGTAGCCCTGGCCGGGCCGGGTCTCCACGTTGTTGAACCAGACGTACTCGACCCCGGACCGGTTGGTCCACGCCTGCTTGCACGTCACCGAGCAGGTGTGGCAGCCGATGCACTTGTCGAGGTTCATCACCATCGCCATCTGGGCCATCACGCGCATCAGTACTGCACCTCCTGCGAACGGCGGCGGATCACGGTGACCTCGTCGCGCTGGTTGCCGGTGGGCCCGAGGTAGTTGAACGCGAACGACAGCTGGGCGTACCCGCCGATGAGGTGGGTGGGCTTGACCAGCAGCCGGGTCAGCGAGTTGTGGATGCCGCCGCGCCGGCCGTTGACCTCGGCCTTGGGCACGTCGATCACCCGCTCCTGGGCGTGGTACATGTAGACCGTCCCCTCGGGCATCTTGTGGCTGACCACGGACCGGCAGACCACGACGCCGTTGCGGTTGACCGCCTCGATCCACTCATTGTCCCGTACGCCGATCTTCGCGGCGTCGGCCTCGCTCATCCACATCGTCGGCCCGCCGCGCGACAGCGTCAGCATCAGCAGGTTGTCCTGGTACTCGGAGTGGATCGACCACTTCGAGTGCGGCGTGAGGTACCGGACGGTGATCTCCAGCTCGCCGTTGCGGCCGAGCCTCGGCTCGCCGAAGAGGCGGTGCATGTCCAGCGGCGGGCGGAAGATCGGCAGCGCCTCGCCCGCCTCGTGCATCCAGTCGTGGTCGAGGAAGAAGTGCTGCCGCCCGGTGAGCGTGTGCCACGGCTTGAGCCGCTCGGTGTTGATGGTGAACGGCGAGTAGCGCCGGCCGCCGTGCTCGCTGCCCGACCACTCCGGGCTCGTGATCACCGGCACCGGGCGCGACTGGGTGTCGGCGAAGGTGATCTGCTTGCCCTCGTGCTCGGCGGCCAGGTCCGCCAGGCGTACGCCGGTGCGCTTCTCCACGTCCCGGAAGCCGGCGGTGGCGACGCGGCCGTTGGTGGTGCCGGAGAGGGCGAGGATCGCCTCGCAGGCGTGCACGTCCGTCGCCAGCGACGGCCGCCCGTCGGCCACCCCGCCGCGCACCTCGCCGTTCTTGCGGCGCAGGTACGCCACCTCGGGCCGCACGTCCACGGAGACGCCCTTGCCGGACGTGCCGAGGGTGTCCATCAGCGGGCCGAGCGCGGCCAGCTTGTCGGCGACCGCACCGTAGTCGCGTTCGACCACCAGCAGCTTCGGCATCGTGCGGCCGGGCACCGGCGTCTCGCCCTCGGCCGCCCAGTCGCGCACCCGGCCGTGCGGGGTCGCCATCGCGTCCGGGGTGTCGTGCAGCAGCGGCGCCGCGACGAGATCCTTGCGTACGCCGAGGTGCTCCGCCGCCAGCGTCGAGAACGCGCGGGCGATGCCGTGGAAGGCGTCGAAGTCGGTGCGGGTCTGCCACGGCGGGTTGATCGCCGGGGTGAACGCGTGCACGAACGGGTGCATGTCGGTGCTGCTCAGGTCGTGCTTCTCGTACCAGGTGGCGGCCGGCAGCACGATGTCGGAGAAGAGCGTCGTGGAGGTCATCCGGAAGTCCAGCGACAGCAGCAGGTCGAGCTTGCCCTCCGGCGCGTCCCTGTGCCAGGTCACGTCCGCCGGCCGCAGCTCCGGCGGCGCCTCGTCGGCGCGCAGGTTGGCGTCGGTGCCGAGCAGGTGCCGCAGGAAGTACTCGTTGCCCTTCGCCGACGAGCCGAGCAGGTTGGCCCGCCACACGGTCAGCACCCGCGGCCAGTTCTGCGGCGCGTCCGGGTCGGTGCAGGCGAAGCGCACCCGCCCCGTGCCGAGCTGTTCGGCGACCCAGCCGGCCGGGTCGTCGGGGCGGGCGGCCAGCGCCTCGTCGGCCAGGTCGAGCGGGCTGCGGTCGAACGTCGGCATCGACGGCATCCAGCCCAGGCGCGCCGACTGGGCCAGCAGGTCCATGGTGTGCTTGCCGGCGAAGGCGCCCGTGCCGGTGGGGGAGGAGACCACGTCGGCGGAGTACGTGTCGTAGCGCCACTGGTCGGTGTGCACGTACCAGAAGGCGGTGCCGATCATCTGCCGTGGCGGGCGGACCCAGTCCAGGCCGAACGCCAGCTGCGCCCAGCCGGTCGCCGGGCGGCACTTCTCCTGCCCGACGTAGTGCGCCCAGCCGCCGCCGTTGACGCCCTGACAGCCGGTGAGGGTCACCAGCGCCAGGATCGCCCGGTACGTCGCGTCGGAGTGGAACCAGTGGTTGGTCCCGGCCCCGAGCAGGATCATCGACCGGCCGCCGGAGCGCTCCGCGTTGTCGGCGAACTCCCGCGCCACCCGGGCCACCTGCGCCGCCGGCACCCCGGTGATCGGCTCCTGCCACGCCGGCGTGTACGGCGACGCGACGTCGTCGTAGCCCGCCGGCCACTGCCCCGGCAGCCCGTCGCGGGCCACCCCGTACTGGGCCAGCAGCAGGTCGAACACGCTGGTCACGATGATCTCTTCGCTCGCGACCGCGGGGCTCGCAAGCTCGCTCCTCGCGCTCGCAGCCGCCCGCCGAATCCTCCGCGTCGGCACGCCGCGGCGCAGCACCTGCGGGGTGTCGGTGTCGAAGCGGGGCAGCTCCACCTCGACCGCGTCGCCGGCGCCGAGGCAGGTCAGGGCCGGTTCGAGGTCGCCCAGGTCGAGGTTCCACTGGCCGTCCTGCTCGCCCCAGCGGTGCCCGAGGCTGCCGCGCGGCACGGCGGGCGCGTCGGTCGCCGAGTCCCACAGCACCGTCCTGAAGGCCGCCTCCTTCCCGTCCTCGCCCAGGTCCTCGGCCGTGAGGAACCTGCCCGGCCGGTACGCGCCGTCGGCCCCCGGCTCCAGCGTCACCAGGTACGGCAGGTCGGTGAAGCGGCGCACGTAGTCGACGAAGCGCGGGGTGCGCCGGTCGACGAAGAACTCCTTGAGGATCACGTGCCCCATCGCCATCGCCAGCGCGCCGTCGGTGCCCGGCTGGGCGGGCATCCACTCGTCGGCGAACTTGACGTTGTCGGCGAAGTCGGGGCTGACCACCACGACCTTCTGGCCCCGGTAGCGCGCCTCGGCCATCCAGTGCGCGTCCGGGGTGCGGGTCACCGGCACGTTGGAGCCCCACATGACGAAGTAGGAGGCGTCCCACCAGTCGCCGGACTCGGGCACGTCGGTCTGGTCGCCGAACACCTGCGGGGAGGCCACCGGCAGGTCCGCGTACCAGTCGTAGAAGGAGAGCATCGACCCGCCGAGCAGCGACACGAAGCGCGCCCCGACGGCGTGCGACACCATCGACATCGCCGGGATCGGGGAGAAGCCGGCGACCCGGTCCGGGCCGTACTCGGCGATCGTGTGCACGTGGGCGGCGGCGATCATCTCCTGCGCCTCGTCCCAGCCGATCCGCACCAGGCCGCCCTTGCCGCGCGCCTTCTGGTAGCGGCGGCGGCGCTCCGGGTCGGCCTGGATGTCCGCCCACGCGGCGACCGGGTCGCCGAGGCGGGCCTTGGCCTCGCGGTACATCTCGACCAGCACGCCCCGGGCGTACGGGTAGCGCACCCGGGTGGGGGAGTAGGTGTACCAGGAGAAGGCCGCACCCCGGGGGCAGCCGCGCGGCTCGTACTCCGGCCGGTCGGGGCCGACGCTGGGGTAGTCGGTCTGCTGCTGTTCCCAGGTGATGATGCCGTCCTTGACGTACACCTTCCACGAGCACGAGCCGGTGCAGTTGACCCCGTGCGTGGACCGCACCACCTTGTCGTAGGACGAGCGGTCCCGGTAGAAGGCGTCCGCCTCCCGCCCGCCGATCTGGTGCAGCGTCCGGCCGTCGGCGGACACCTCGGCCCGGCGCACCAGACCGCCCACGGCGAGCAGCGCCCGCCCGGCTCCCTCGGTAGCTCGTGACATAAGGCCCATCCCTCTGGTAGGTCACCGTGAGCCCCACATTTGCGGCGAATGCGCCGAAGCGCAACCGGGGGCGGGGGCCCAGAGCCATCGTCGCGATCAGCCGCCCCGGGCAACCGGGCCGAAGGTCCCGAGATCGTCGCGCCATCCGGCGGCGGTCCCGCGCGCCGGACCGGCCGGCGTCCCCGCCGCGCGCAGCGGCGGTGACGGCTCCGGTGCGACCTACCGCGCGGCACCGGCCGCCGGGGTGATCCGGTCCCAGGCCGGGATGGGCAGCGCGATCACCGCGGCCGGGAAGAGGCCGTGCTCCTCGTTGTCGATGTGCCGGTGGAGCCGGTCCAGGGCGGCCAGCACCACCGGCCAGTCGGGCGCGGTGCGGTCGACGGCGCCGAGCACGCCGTGGATGTCCTCGTGCTCGGCGCAGAGCTTCGCCACCGCGTCGGCCAGGCTGCCCTCCGCCCGCAGTTCGACGAAGAGCCCCTCCTCCTCGGTGGCGGTGTGCGGGATCAGCAGGGCCAGCAGCGCGTCGAGCGCCGCCGGCGCCTCCGCGCCGCCGGCCCGCACCGCGTCCCGCAGCCGGCCCGCCGCGTTGGCGATCGCCTCATGCTCGGCGGAGAGCCGACCGATCAGGGGGAAGTCCCGACAGCCGCAGTAGTTGCACATGCTGATCATCTCCAGGATCACGACGACGTCGACCTCATCCTCGGCGCGGCGCCGGCCCGACCGGCAGGGCCGATCGGCCCGCCACGCCGGGCCATCGGGGCCCGTACCGCCCGCACCCGGACGGAGCCCTCACCCGGTCCGCGCGACGCCCGGCTATGGTTGGGGACATGCAGGATCGGCACGGCCTCCGCCGCGCCGGCAAGCGGGTCTCGCTGCCGGCGCTGCTGATGCTGACCGTGCTGCTCATGGTGCTCTCCGCGGCCCGGTCCGTCGGGCTGTGCATCGTCTTCCGGAGCACGCGGCGGGCCATTCCCGGCTGCGTGCCCGCCTGGTCGGCCGACCGCGCTCCGCCCGGGCTGACGTTCGCCGTCTGAAGCCCGTCCGCCTCCCGCGTCCCGCGACGCGGGCCCGTGGCTTGGAGCATCATGCCGACCCTGCATCACGATCGATCCACCCTGCCCCGCTCCGTCGGCGACGGAGCCCGGGTCACGCCCGCCCCACGACGGGGGTGGTGAGCATGCTGGCCCCCGGCGCGTACGCCCGCCTCGGCCTGCGCCATCCCGTCGCCCTGGACCTGGGCACCTCCACGGTGCGGCTGTGGACGCCGGTCTCCGGCACGGTGGTCACCGAGCCCGCCGTCGTCGCGTGCACGTCGTCCGGCGCCCAGGCCGTCGGACGTGCCGCCATCGCCCTGCGGGACACCGGTGACGCGAAGCTGCTGTGGCCGGTACGCCACGGCGTGGTGGCCGACTTCTTCGGCTGCGTACACCTGTTGCGGGTGCTGGCCGCGGCGAGCGGGCGGCCGGGTGACGACGTCTCCCCGGTCGTGGTCGGCGTGCCGGCCACCGCCACCCTGCGGCAGAAGGACCTCCTGGTCGCGGCGGTCCGCCACGCGTTCGGCGGGCGGGTCGCCACGGTGGAGGAGCCGCTGGCCGCCGCCCTGGCCTGCCGGGCCGATCTCGACCGCGACGACGTGGTCGCCGTCGACATCGGACACGGGCGGACCGAGATCGCGCACATCGCCGATCGCGCGGTCGAGGCGGTCGAGCGCGTCGACGCGCCCGACCCCCTCGACCGGGCGCCGCTGATCGCCGCCGCGGTCCGACGCCTGGGCGCCCGGCCGGTGTCCCCGGGGCGACGTCGGCTGCTGATCACCGGCGGCGGGGCGGCGCACCCCGAACTCGGGGCCCGGCTGGCCGCGCTGACCGGCCGGGTCGTCACGATGCCCGCCGATCCGCACCTGGCCACGCTCGCCGGCCTGCGCCTGCTGCTCACCGGCTGACCGCAGGCGGTGCCGCACGGCGTCGTGACGACGGTGCCGTGCGGCCGCGCCGCCGCCCACCGGCCGCCCGCCGGGCCGGGACCGACCTCTTCCCGCACACCTTGGAGCCTTCGATGGACGTCGAGCTGACCCCCCTGCCCGGTATCGGGCTGCGCCGCATGTTCACCACCGACGCGGGAGTGCGCGTCGGGGTGGTGACCCACCACGTCGGCGGTCGGCGTGAGCTGGTCTACCCCGACGGCGACGACCCAGACGCCACCCGCAGCATCACCCTCACCCACGACGAGGCCGTCGTGCTCGCCGGACTGCTGGGCCTGCTCGACGTCCTCGACGTCACCGGGCCCGGCGCGCTCACGACTACCCCATCCGGCGGCGGGTAGGCCGCCGGACCGGGCGCGGGGGAGGCACCGCGAGTTCCTGGCCGGCCGGGAGCCCGTCGGTGCGCGCGAGCGGGTGCTGGCGGCGGTGCGGGAGGCCGGCGAGGCGTGGCGTCAGGACATGGGGTTCTCGGGCACCATCGTCGTGTCCCAGCTGCGGACCATCGCCAACGACCTGCTGCGCGCCACGGGCGTCCCCCGCGACGAGGCGCGCCGGCTGGTGCGCCGGGCCGCCGCCGGACATCCGTGACGCTCAGCCCTGCTGTCGCAGGTAGGGGCCCAGGAGATCCCGGGTGAGGGCGAGCACGGCGGCTTCCGAGGTGCCGTTCTCGATCATCTGTGAGGACGCGTAGACCACCGCCTGGATCAGCTCCGCCGCAGCGGCCGGGTCGCTCGCGCCGTGCTCGGCCAGGGCCGCCACCAGCGGCGTACGCAACTGGTCGTGCAGGACGCGGCTCTCCTCGGCGAGGACGGCGCCCGGCACGCTGGCGGCGAGCCCACGCATGACCGCGTGCTCCCCCTGGGCGACGAGGCGCAGGTTGGCCTCGACGTAGGCCAGCACCCGCCCGCCGGGGTCGGTGGCCCGGTCCATCTGCTGCGTGACGTAGGCCGACCACTCCGGGAACATGTCGGCGATGACGGCGTTGAGCAGGTCCTCCCGCGACTTGAAGTACTGGTAGACGCTGGGGCGCGCCAGGCCTGTCCGCTTGCCCACCTCGGCCAGGCTCGGCGCCTGCGCCCCGCTCTCCGCGAGGATCTCCCGGGCGGCCGCCAGGATCGCCCGCCGCTGCCGGGCCCGGTGCTCGGCCACCGTGGGCGCCTGGATCTTCGGCACGGGAACCCCCATCGTCACGGCACGGGCATCAGTCGCCCGTCGATCATCTCGTACACCGTCGTGCAGTGGCGCAGCACGTCGTGGTCGTGGGTGACCATGACGGTGGCGACGTCGTTCTCCTTGGTCTCGCGGGCGAGCAGCTCCACCACCTCGTGACTGCGGGCACGGTCGAGGGCGGCGGTCGGCTCGTCCACCAAGAGTAGTCGCGGCCGGTTGACCAGGGCACGGGCGATGCCGACCCGTTGCCGTTCGCCACCCGAGAGCTGGTGCGGCCGGCGGTTCGCCTTGTGGGCCATTCCGACCTCGTCGAGCAGGGCCGTCGCCTCGCGCGCCCGGGAGCCGTGACCGCCGAAGCGGGCCGGCAACCGCAGCTGGTCCACGGCGGTCAACGCGGGAATGAGGTTGCCGGACTGGAACACGAAGCCGACGAACTCCCGGCGCAGTGCGGCCCGCGCCCGTGCGCTCGGCACGGTCATGTCCCGCCCGCCGAGGGTGACCGAACCCGACGTCGGGACGGTCAGCCCGCCGGCCACCGCGAGCAGGCTGGACTTGCCGGCGCCCGAGGGGCCGACGACCGCGACGAACTGCCCGGGGGTAACGGTCAGGTCGACGCCGTCCAAGGCCGGTACGGTGTCGTCGCCATCGCCGAAGCGCAGGCTCACACCGCGCATGACCAGGCCGGTGTCGGTCATCGGTTCGCTCCCAGTGCGGTCAGCGGATCCACTGCGGCGATCCGGACGATGGCCACGGCCGCTCCGAGCAGGCCGAGGACGAGCAGGAGGAGGGCGGCCACCGCGATCGCCGGCGCGCTGAGCGCGAACGGGATGCCGCTGCCGACCAGGCTGCCGGCCGCCGTGCCGACCGCGACGCCCGCGCCGACGGCGAGCAGCAACAACGCGAGGGCCTGGGCCAGCCCGTCGCGCAGCAGGTACGCCGTCGGAGCGCCCATGGCCCGCAGCACGGCGATCTCCGCACGGCGCTGGATGGTCCACACCGTGAAGAAGGCGCCGACCACCAGCGCCGAGATGGCGTAGAGGAACCACTCGATCAGCCGCAGGGTCGACGTCTCGGCGGTGTAGCCGGGCGAGGCGCCGTACGACTGGGTGCGGGACAGGCTCTCGGTGCCGGCGGCCCGGTCACCAGCCGCCAGGTCGACCTCGGCACCGTTGGCGGCCCGCACCGCCACGGCGGTGATCTCCTCGTAGGTGCCGCCCGGTACGGGTTCGCCGGGGCGGACGCCGGCCTTGATCTCCTGCCAGATCCGCAGCGGTAGGTAGGCCACGTCGACGTGACCGAACGTGTGCTGCTCGGCCATGGCGCCCACCACCGTGAGCCGGGTGCCGATCCGGTCGACGGTGACCGTGTCGCCCACCCGCAGCCCGGCCTCGATGGCGGTCCGGCTCACCACGATGCCGTTCGCGGCGTCCAGCCGGGCACCCTCGGCCACGGGCGGGGCGAGGAACGAGTCGGTGGGCACGCCGAACAACGCGAGGTCGATCTCCACGCCCGAGTCGCTGCGGGCGTTGATCAGCGCGTTGCCGAAGGGCGCCGCGTCGGCGACCCGGGGCTGCGCCTTCCATGTGTCGACCGCGGAGACGTCGATGACGCTGCGGGAGAACGCCGAATCGTGCTGCACCCCGTCGGCGAAGGCGAAGGAGGTCGCCGGGATGCGCTGGAGCCCCGACACGCCGTCGTTCACCAGGCCCGTGGAGAGCCCGGACAGCAGCACCACCAGCACCGCGATGAGCGCGACGACCGCCCCCATCAGGCCGAACCGGGCCTTGGCGAACCGTAGTTCGCGTACCGCTAGGAACATGCCCACCACCGGGGGCGCAATTTTACCGACTGCATGTTGGCATCGTACCAACACGCTGTCGGTATCCTTCCCGGGGCCGTCGGTCGGTCGGGGCGGCGTCTGGCTACGCCGATCCGACGAATTGGCTGACGTGGTAGGCGGTGCTGCGGTTGTCGGGCGTCCTGGTCCACTTCGAGACCATCAGGTGCAGGTCGTTGGCCCGCCGGCTGGACCACGGGTGGATGAAGCCGCCGTAGAGGCCCGGTTCCTGCCACGAGGTGACCTGGATCCGTTCGGCCGTCCAGACCCGGTCCGGCCCGTCCGCCGTGCGCGTGACGATGCACCCGGTGGCGCAGTTCAGGTACGACATCACCCAGGTGCCGTCGGCCAGCCGCCGCACCGAGGGCTCGCCGAAGCGGCCGGTGAGGATGGGCGTGCAGGGGCGGCCCCAGCCCCAGTTGCTGCCGTTCCAACCCCAGCCCTCGTACGACTCGGGAGAGAACAGCCGGTCCCAGCGGACCCGGCGCAGCATCATCGGCCCGTGCTGGCGCCCGGCGCGCACCGAGAAGACGTACACCCAGTCCCCGTCGCGCTGCATCGTCCACATCTGGAACGGGTCGGTGTTGGTGCCGTCGTTCCACCACTTCAGCGGCGTACGGATGAAGTCGTTGCCGTTGTCGCTGTAGGCCAGCCCGGCGTAGCGCGAGCGCCAGTGCGGCCCGGCCGGGCCGGCGGAGTTCCAGTTCTCGATGCTCATGTACGACACGAGCTGCCGGCCGGTCTCCGGGAAGGCGATGCCGTCGTTGGGGATGACGGTCACCTCCCACAGCCCGTCGATGCCGATGCCGTGGTGGCCGTTGTGCATCAGCTCCGGGGCCCGCCCGTTGCCCGCCACCCGGGCGGCGCTGTCGAAGACGATCCCGCCTGCTGCGCCCGGGTGCACGGCGGAGCGCAGCAGCACCGGCGAGCGCCAGTCGTTCGGCACCGGCGGACCCTCGGGCCACGGGGTGTCGAACGTGTCGCCGAACAGGTAGCCGATCGAGCCGTTCTCCAGCACGTACGGTATGCCCAGGTCCGTGCCCGCGACCCGCCACCGGTGGTTGGTGTCCAGGTCGGCGCCTGTCAGCCGCTTCTTCCAGGCGGCGGCCCGGGCCGTGCCGGGGGCGAGGACCGGCGCGACGGCCGTGGCCAGGCCGGCCGCGGCGACCGTGCCGAGCAGCGAGCGGCGGGTGATCGTCATGACCGTCCTTGTCGCGAGGGGGGACCGGAGTGTTGCGGATGTGGGGGAGCGGACCGGCCGCGCCGGCCACATCGAACTACCGATGTCGATGTAGGGCTGGAACCTACGGCCAACCGGCCGGCGTGGTCAAGGACCGCCGGTGCGCGCCCCGAGGTCACCTCGCGGACCGCCGGCGGAGCCCGGTACCCGGCTCGCCGACGCGCTCACCGCGGCGGGCCGCCCCCGGATCCTCGACGGCGGAAACGCACGTGGCTGATTGGACGGGCGGGCGCTGGCATGACAGGGTGCTGCTGGTGGGCACGGGTGAGGGTGGGCGTCGGTGACCGCTCCGCATGCACGCTGGTCCTCCGGCGACCCGCAGGCGGTGCTCGACGGGTTCGAGCAGCTGCCCGGATTCGTGTGGATCTTCGAGGGGCCCGAGCTGCGGGTGGTGGCCGCGAACCCGGCGGTGCGCGCCGCCGTCGGCAACCGCAGCGGCCTGATCGGTGAGCCCTTCCGCCGGGCGGTGCCGGAACTCGCCGGCCAGCACATCTTCGAACTGCTCGACCAGGCCCTGCACGGCATCCGCTCGCACGGCTACGAGCAGCGCGTCCTGACCGACCGCAACGGCGACGGCACCCTGACGGAGGCCTTCTACACGTTCGACATGGCGCCGTGGCGCAACCCGGACGGCTCGGTGCGCGGGGTGATCGTGCAGGCCGTCGACGCCACCCCCGTGGTGACCGCCCGGCAGGCCGCCGAAGCCGCCGCCGCCGCCACCGCCGAACGGCGCTACCGGCAGGCCGCCGGTCTGGTCCTGGAACTGCAACGCAGCCTCCTGCCCGACGTGTTGCCCGTCCTGCCGCACGTCCAGGTCGCCGCCCACTACCTGGTCGCGAGCAGCGACCTCGTCGCCGGCGGGGACTGGTTCGACGTGGTTCCCCTGCCCGACGGGCGCCTCGCGCTGACCGTCGGCGACGTCGTCGGGCACGGCGCCACTGCCGCGGCGGCCATGGGCCAGCTCCGTACGGTCGCCCGCCAGGCGTTGCAGTCGGGCGGCGGCCTGCCGCAGGTGCTGGCGGTCCTGGACGACTTCGCGGCCCGCGCCCTCGCGACCCGGGCCGCCACCACCTGCCTCGCGGTGCTCGATCCCCGCAGCGGGGCGCTCGAAGCGGCCAGCCACGGGCACCCGGCGCCGCTGGTGGTGGGCGCCACCGGCGACAGCCGGTACCTGCCGCTGACGCCGGCGGGGCCACTGGGCACCGGAGCGGGACCCACCCCGGTGCACACCTGCCGGCTGCGGGCCGACGACGTCCTGCTGCTCTACACCGACGGCCTGATCGAGCGACCCCGGCAGAGCCTGCACGACGGCGCCCGCGCCCTGGCCGACGCCGCCGCGGCAGCCCGGCGGGCGACACTGAACGTGGCCACGACCGTCCCGCAGCGGCTGCCCGACCGGATCTGCACCCTGCTCACGGAACGTCTCGCCCTGGCCGGCGGTGGCTTCGGCGACGACACCACGCTCCTCGCCGTCCACCTCCTGCCGGAGCCCGTCGCACCCCTGCACCTGACGTTGACCGCCGACACGACGGCGCTGCGGCCGATGCGTCAGGTCATGGGCGGCTGGCTCGCCCGGATCGGCGCCAGCGGCCCGGACGCGAGCGACCTCCTCCACGCCACGGGGGAGGCCGCCACCAACGCCATCGACCACGCCTACCCGGGCGGCACGTCAGGGACGTTCACCGTGCACGGCGCCCTGGACGACCAGGGCGTCGTGCACGTCACCTGCACCGACCAGGGACGGTGGCGGCCACCGGCGCGCGACCCGGGCGGTCGCGGCCGTGGGCTGACGATGATCCGTGGCCTCGTCGACCGGGCGGAGGTCAGCCACACCGACGCCGGCACCACCGTCAGCATGCACCACCACATCGGCCAGGCCGCCAACGTCACCACCGCCGTCGCCGCGCAGGCGGCCGGCCCCCACAAGCAGGCCACCGTCGCCGAGGAGTTCGCGGCCGCCGTCATCGAGGCGCCGGCGGGCCGGACACTGCGGGTACAGGGGCCGGTGGACCTGGTCACCGGACCTCGGCTGCGCGCCGCGATCATGCAGGCCAGCCGCGGCGGCAGCCTCCCGCTGACCATCGACCTCACCCCGGTCACCCACCTGAGCAGCACCGGCGTACGGGTGCTGCACGAGGTCGCCCGGATCCTCGCGCACCTGCGCGTCACCGCCACCCCGCAGAGCCCTGCCCACGCCGTGCTGGAACTGACCGGGCTGGGTCACCTCCTGCCGGAGGCCCCCGCGAACGGCAGCGACGACGGCTTCCACCGGTAGCCGGAGCCGAATCGGGAAAGAAACTTCGGGCGGGCTGTCCAATCGGCCGTCCCCCGTCCGTAGTGATGTCGTACGGCGTCGCCCGGTACGGCAGCGGCGACGCGACACTGAGGGGAGTCGGATCGTGAAGTACATGTTGCTCATCAACGCGGGTGCGGTCGGCGAGGACGGCGGGGCCGCCGGCTGCGACGTCAGCGACTGGATGGCGTACGACAAGCAGGTGCGCGAGGCGGGGATCCTGGTCTCCGGCGAGTCGCTGGCGGACCTGGTCACCGCCACCACCGTGCGGGTCGGCGAGGACGGCAGGCGGACCGTCACGGACGGGCCGTTCGCCGAGACCCGCGAGATCCTCGGCGGCTTCTACGTGATCGACGTGCCGGACCTCGACGTCGCGCTCGACTGGGCGGCGCGCTGCCCCGGCGCGCGCGGGAACGGCGCCGTCGTCGTCCGGCCGGTCGCCGAGTTCGGGGGCTGAGCGCGGTGGGCGGAGCGCCCGCCGACACCGGGGGGACGGACGAGGCGCCGACGGCGGTCGTGGAGGCCGTGTTCCGTGAGGAACGCGGCCGGCTGCTGGCGGCCCTCGTCCGCCGCTTCGGCGACCTGGACCTGGCCGAGGAGGTCACCTCCGAGGCCGTCGAGGCGGCGCTGACGCGCTGGCCGGTCGACGGCGTTCCGCCCAGGCCCGGCGCCTGGCTGATGACCACCGCGCGCCGCCGGGCGGTCGACCGGCTGCGCCGGGACCAAGCCCTCGCCGCGCGGCTGGCCATCCTCCAGGCGGAGGCGGACCGGGCGGAGCCCGCCCCCGCCCCGATGCCGGGTGGTGAGCTGCCGGACGAGCGGCTGCAGCTCTTCTTCACCTGCGCGCACCCGGCGCTCGCGGCCGAGGACCACGGGGCGCTGACCCTGCGTTACCTGGCGGGCCTGACCACGCCCGAGGTGGCCCGCGCCTTCCTGGTGCCGACGGCGACGATGGCCAAGCGGATCACCCGGGCGAAGAAGAAGATCCACGAGGCCCGGATCCCGTTCCGCGTGCCCGGGGCGCAGGAGTTGCCGCAGCGGCTGCCGGGTGTGCTCCAGGCGGTGTATTCGATCTTCACGGAGGGCTACGCGGCCAGCGAGGGCCCGCGCCTGCAGCGGCTCGACCTCGCCGAGGAGGCCATCCGGCTGGCCCGGATCCTGCGCCGGCTGCTGCCCGCCGGGCGGGAGGTCGCCGGGCTGCTCGCGCTCATGCTGCTGATCCACGCCCGCCGCGACGCCCGTACCGGCCCGGACGACGAGCTGGTGCTGCTCGACGAGCAGGACCGTGGTCGCTGGGACCGCCGCATGATCGCTGAGGGCCTCGACCTGGTGCCCGTCGCGCTGGCCGGCGGCCCGCCCGGCCCGTACGGCGTGCAGGCCGCGATCGCCGCCCTGCACGTCGAGGCGGCGGACCTCGCCACCACCGACTGGCCGCAGATCGTCGCGCTCTACGACGTGCTGCTCGCCCTCGCGCCGTCCCCGGTCGTCGCGCTGAACCGGGCCGCGGCGGTGGCGATGCGCGACGGCCCGGAGGCGGGCCTGGCGCTGCTGGACGAGCTGGCCGACGAGCCGCTGCTGCGGGGCCACCACCCCTACCCGGCCGCCCGGGCCGATCTGCTGCACCGCCTCGGCCGGCACGCCGACGCCGCCGAGGCGTACCGGGAGGCGCTCGGCCTGGCCGGCACCGAACCCGAACGGGCCCTGCTGCGCCGCAGGCTGGACGCGATCGAACGGCTCCGCGCGCCGGGCACGTGACGGCGTGACCGCCGACCGGGGTGGGGCGGGCCCGTAGGACCCGGCGCGCTACCGGAGGACGGACAGGCGGGTGGTCACCGGGCGGAGACCGCCAGCACGCCCCGGTCCAGGACGACCCGTCCGGGCCCGTCGGTGGCGCGGAAGACCACGCCGTACGGGCGCCGCCAGGCGTGCACCGTCAGGGTGTCGCCCGGGTGCAGCGGGGCGGCGAAGCGGACGCGGACGTGCCGGACGCGGGTCGGGTCGTCACCGACGAGGGGCAGCAGGAGCCGGCCGGCGAAGCCGAAGGCGCACAGGCCGTGCAGGATCGGGCGGGGCAGCCCGGCCCGGCCGGCGACGGCCGGATCGGAGTGCAGCGGGTTGCGGTCCCCGCTGAGCCGGTAGAGCAGCGCCTGGTCCGGGCGGAGGGTGGCGACGATCCGGTGCTCGGGCGGGTCGGCCGGCGGCTGCCAGCGGGCGGGCCGGGCGCGGCGCCCGCCGAATCCGCCGGCGCCGATGACGAACATGGCCCGGCGTACGGTGCCGACGAGCGTGCCCGCCGGGTCGTGGAGCCGGGAGACGTGCTCGACCAGGGCGCCGCTGCCCTGGTCGTGCAGGGCGGTGACGGCGGCGGTGGTGTGCACCCGCCCGGCCGGTGACAGCGGGCGGAACAGGGTCAGCGCCTCCTCCGCGTGCCGGATCGCGGTGAGTTCGCCCAGGGGCGGCGGGTCGGCGGCGAGCACGCTGGCGAAGGTCGGCAGCACCCGCTGCGGGTGGCCGGTGGAGTTCTCGGTGGTGAAGCGGAGCTCCGCCGCCGGGTCGCGTTGTCCCGCGCCGACCCCGAGGGCGTACAGGATCGTCTCGGTCGGGGTCCAGGCCCGCTCCAGCGAGGTGCGCAGTCCGACGAGCGCCGGCGCGACGACCCGACCGCCTACGGCGGATCCTTGACTACGCAGAGTGGTTGACTCGGTCGCTTCGGCCGTGGGCGGCGGCTGGGTCCGGGCGGCATGGGCCCCTTTGTCCTGCGTGTTCATCGGACTCCCGGTTTGTGGTCGCGGATTCGACCCGTCGGCTGGCGATGATCGACGGCTACTGTCTGTTGCAGGAAGGTGAGGCCGAATCTCTTGACTGCGCCCACCGTCCGGCAGTAGCGTCCCATATTAAGCAACGGTAACCATAATATGAGCCGCTAGGTATCTGGGGTAGCCATGAGAATGCGAGCATTGCGCGCTGCGGTAGCAGCCCTGCTGGTGACCGCCGCCGTTGCGGCATGCGCGGAGAACCAGACCCCGACCGAGTCCGGTGGCGGCGAGGCGGCCCCGTCGGCGGCGGTCAACTTCGGCGTCGGCGTCGACCCGGCGTACTCCCCGATCTACCTCGCCGACCAGGAGAAGCTGTTCCAGGCCAACGGCCTGAACGTCACCGTCACCCAGTTCCAGGAGGGCACCGGTGGCCTCGACGCGATCCTGGCCAAGCAGGGCCAGGTCACGGCCAGCACCGAGTCGAGCCTGCTGAACCGGGCCACCCGGGGTGACATCAAGGGCCTGGCCGTCTTCTCGCAGTCGCCCAGCTTCATCAAGCTCGTGGCGCGTTCCGGCATCAGCGACGTGTCGGGCATCAAGAAGTACGGCGTCGTCCCCGGCACCGTCAACGAGTACGCCACCAACAAGGTCCTCGCGGCGCGCGGCATCAGCCGGGAGTCCGTCGAGTTCGTCAACGCCTCGCCCGCCGAGATGCCGGCCCTGCTGCAACGCGGCGACGTGGACGGCTACATCATGTGGGAGCCGTGGCCGTCTCGCGGCGTCGCCAACGGCGGCAAGGTCCTGCTGACCAGCGGCGACATCGGCTACGTCTACAACCTGGTGATCGGGGTCGACGGCGCCTGGTACGAGGCCAACAAGGAGACCGCCAAGAAGGTCGTCCAGACCATCGGCCAGGCGTGCGAGCAGCTCACGAAGGACCCGGCCAAGGCGGGCACGGTCACCGAGAAGGCCATCAAGGTGCCGGCGAAGGAGGCCCAGACGCTGCTGGAGGGCGTCCAGTGCCAGGTCCGCGACTTCACCGACGACGACCTCAAGCGCTACGGCGAGATCGCCCAGTTCCAGCAGGACAGCAAGATCGTCAAGCAGAAGGCGGACCCGGCGACCGTCATGGTCAAGGGGGTGGCGTGACAGTCGACGGCACCGCACCCGCCACGACCTTCGCCGGCCGACCCGCCAGCCGCGCCGGCTCCCCGATCCGCATCAGCGACGTCGACATCCGCTTCGGCGAGTTCGTCGCCGTCAGCGGCGCGAGCCTCGACATCGCCGCCGGTGAACTCGTCTGCCTGCTCGGTCCGAGTGGCTGCGGCAAGTCCACGCTGCTCAACGCGGTCGCCGGCTTCGTCCGGCCGGCGGCCGGCGAGGTGACCTGCGGCGGCGAGCCGGTGACCGGGCCCGACGTGTCGCGGGGCGTGGTCTTCCAGAGCGCCGAGGCGCTGTTCCCCTGGCTGACCGTACGCCAGAACGTCGCCTTCGGGCCGCAGATGCGCGGCGTGCCGAAGGCCCAGCGCGACGCCGTCGTCGAGCGGTACCTGGCGATGGTCGGCCTCGCGCACAGCGCCGAGCGGTTCCCCGAGCAGCTCTCCGGCGGCATGCGCCAGCGGGCCCAGCTCGCCCGGGTCCTGGCCAACGACCCCTCGGTCGTGCTGATGGACGAGCCGTTCGGGGCGCTGGACGCCCAGACCCGGCTCGTGATGCAGGTCGAACTCGACCGGATCTGGCGCGAGACCGGCGCCACGATCGTCTTCGTCACCCACGACATCGGCGAGGCGATCCTGCTCGGCGACCGGATCGTCACGATGACGGCGGGACCGTCGGCGGCCATCAAGAAGGACTACCGCTGCGACCTGCCCCGCCCCCGCGACCTGACCGACCCGGCCTGCGCGGCGCTCTTCCGGGAGCTGCGCGAGGACATCGGCGCCGAGGTGGCCCGGACGCTGCGCGCACAGGGGCTCGACGACGGCCACGACGGGCGGCCCGGCGCGGGCGACGACCGGACGGAGGAGCGATGACCTTCGAGGCACCCACCGTTCCCGACCGCACCAGGGCGTCGGCGACGACCGGCCCCCGCCGCAACCGCTGGCCCCGGCTGACCCGCATCGGGCTGTCGGTCCTGTCGGTGCTGCTCGGCGTGCTGATCTGGGACCTGGTCAGCCGCAACTACACGGCCTTCTTCCTGCCCTCGCCGCGGCTCACCCTCGACGGCGCGGTCGAACTCGTCCGCGACGGGACGCTGTGGGACTCGGTCAGCGCGTCCTCGACCCGCATCCTCACCGGCTGGCTGCTCGGCGTGCTCGTCGGCGTGCCGATGGGTCTGCTGATGGGCTGCATCCCCTGGTTGCGGCTGATGCTCGACCCGTACATCCAGTTCTTCCGCTTCGTGCCGCCGATCGCCTTCGTCACCCTGGCCATCATCTGGCTCGGGCCGGGGGAGGCGTCGAAGGTGGCGCTGATCTTCTACACCACCGTCTTCATCGTCGCCCTCAACACCCTGGCCGGGGTGCTGTCGGTCAACGAGATCCGGATGCGGGCGGCCCGGGCGCTCGGCGCCGGCCCCGTACGCAGCCTCGTCTCGGTCGTGCTGCCGTCGACGGTGCCGCACGTGGTCACCGGAGCCCGGCTGGCGATGGGCAACTCGTTCCTGACGATCGTCTCCGCCGAGATCGTCGCCGCCCAGAGCGGCCTGGGATCGCTGATCTGGACGGCGCGGAACTACGCCAAGACGGAGTGGGTCTTCGTGGGCATCATCGCCCTGGGCCTGCTCGGCTACCTCTTCGACTGGATCCTGCGTCTGGTCACGGGACGGACCCTGCGCCGCTACGGCGTCAACTTCTAGCGGCCCGACCCGTCGCCGACGCCATCCACCCCCTATCCGAAAGGCTCGCCATGCTCTGCATCGGCGTCGACATCGGTGGCACCTTCACCGACGTCATCGTCTACGAGCCGGCCACCGCCCGGCTCGCCGAGGCCAAGACCCTGTCCACCCCGCACGATCCGGCGGCGGCGATCTTCGAGGGCCTCGCCAAGCTTGGTGTCAGCCTGGACACGGTCGACCGCTTCGTGCACGGCACCACCCGGGTGACCAACGCGCTGCTCGAAGGCTCCGGCGAGCCGGTGTCCGTCCTGGCCACCGAGGGCTTCCGGGACGTGCTGGAGATGGGCCTCGGGCACCGGCCCCGCCTCTACAGCGTCAAGGAGAGCGCCCGGCCGCCGCTCGTCGCGCGCCGGCACCGGCACGTGCTGCGCGAACGCATCGGCGCCGACGGCAGCGTCGTCCGACCGCTGGACACCGACGAGCTGGACGAGGCCCTCGACCGGGTGGCCGCCGCCGGTCCCCGGGCGGTGGCGGTCTGCCTGCTGCACTCGTACCGCAATCCCGCCCACGAGCGGGCCGCCGCGCGGCGGCTGGCGGAGCGGTACCCCGACCTGGTCTGCACCGTCTCCTCCGACGTGGTGCCGGAGCAGGGCGAGTACGAGCGGTTCGCCACCACCGTGCTCAACGCCAGCGTGCGGGCGACCGTCGCCGACTACCTGCGCGGACTGGGCGGCGCCCTCGCCGACAGCGGGTACGCCCACCCGTTGTCGATCATGACGAGCAGCGGCGGGGTCGTCTCCACCGAGGAGGCCGGGCGGCTGCCGATCAACCTCGCCCTCTCGGGGCCCGCCGGCGGGGTCGCGGCCACCGTGCACCTCGCCTCGATCGCCGGCTATCCCAACGTCATCACCTGCGACATCGGCGGCACCAGCACGGACGTCTGCCTGATCAAGAACGGCTCCCCGTTGATGACCAACGACGGGAAGATCGCCGGCTACCCGAACCGCACCTTCCAGGTCGAGATCAACACGATCGGCGCCGGCGGCGGCTCCATCGCCTGGCGCGACCGGGGCGGGGAACTGCGCGTCGGGCCGCGCAGCGCCGGATCGACCCCCGGCCCGGCCGCGTACGGCCGGGGCGGCACCGAGCCGACCACCACCGACGCGCACCTGCTCGTCGGCCACCTCGACCCGCGGGAGAGCCTGGGCGGGGAGGTGCCGCTCGACCCCGACGCGGCCCGCACCGCCCTGGCCGGGCTGGCCGGCCCGTTCGGTCTCGACGAGCTGGACCTGGCGCACGGCATCCTCACCCTCGCCACGGTCAAGATGACCAGCGCGATCAAGGAGATCTCCGTCGCCTGCGGGCACGACCCGCGCGACTTCGTGCTGATGCCCTTCGGCGGCGCCGGCCCGATGCACGCCACCGACCTCGCCGACGAGCTCGGCATCCGTCGGGTCCTGGTTCCGCCGGTGCCGGGCAACTTCTCCGCGCTCGGCTTCG
Organism: Micromonospora sp. DT62; assembly: GCF_049847285.1. Classification (NCBI taxonomy): domain Bacteria; kingdom Bacillati; phylum Actinomycetota; class Actinomycetes; order Micromonosporales; family Micromonosporaceae; genus Micromonospora; species Micromonospora sp. DT62. The sequence continues at coordinate 22,663 of NZ_JBNCOB010000019.1, read as the reverse complement.
TCACCGCCCAGGCCCGCCACGACTACGTCCGTACCGTGCTGGTGCCGGCCGACGACGACGGCCTGGCGGCCGTCCGGGCGGCCCTGGCCGACCTGCGCGACGCCGCCCTGGCGCAGCTCAAGGCCGAGGACGACGTGGAGCCCGACCAGGTCAGCTTCGGCCTGTCGGTCGGCATGCGGTTCCGGGGCCAGAGCTTCGACCTCGCCGTCGCCCTGCCCGAGCTGCCGGCCACCGCCGACGAGCTGGTGGCGGCCTTCCACGCCGCCTACGCCGAGCGGTACGCCTACACCCGCTCCGACCACCCCGCCGAGATCGTCAACTGCCGGCTCACCGCGTTCGGGCCCCGCCCGGCCGTCCGCTTCGCCGCCCCGACCGGCGGCCCGGCTCAGCCCGGCAGGACCCGCCTCTACCGCCCGGGCGGCTGGGTCGAGGCGACCGTGTGGCGCCGCGCCGACCTGGGGCCGGGCTGTGCCGTCGTCGGACCCGCCGTCGTACGCGAGAACGGCAGCACCACCGTCGTCGGCGGCGGATGGGCCGCCACGGTCGACGACCACGGAAACCTGCTGCTGACCAAGGAGTGATCCGTGATCCCGCCAGCCCTCGACCTCACCGTGCTGGAGCGCGCCGCGCGGCAGCCGGACCGCGCCCTGTACGTCTTCGACGATCCGGCCCGGCCGGTGACCACGGGGGAGTTCGCCGACCTCGCCGGCCGGGCCGCCGCCGTCCTGGCGGCCCAGGGCGTCGGCCGCGGCGACCGGATCGCGGTCTGGGCCGAGAACGGGCTGGCCTGGCTGGTGCTGCTGGCCGCCGCGGCCTGGCGGGGCGCCGCCCTGACCACCCTGCACCCCGGCCTCACCGGGCCCGAGCTGACCTCGGCGCTGGCCCGCAGCCGCCCCCGGCGCCTCTACGCCGCCGAGCGGGTCCGCGACCGGCACGGCCCGTCCACCGTCACGCGGGTCCTGGCGGCGCTGCCGCCCGGCGAGCGCCCGGACGGCTGGCACGTCCTCGACGCGGACCTGGGACACGCGGGGCTGGCCCGGCTGCCCGGCTGGGACGGCCCGGTTCCCGCACCCGTGGGTGATCCCGACGCCGCCTGCAACATCCAGTTCACCTCGGGCTCCACCGGCCCGGCCAAGATGGTGTCGCTGAGCGCCGGCAACCTGCTGGCCAACGCGGCCTGGACGGCCGAGGCGGCGGGGCTGCGCGCCGACGACCGGATCGCCTCGCCGCTGCCCCTGGCCCACGCGGCGGGGCTCGGCAGCGGGGCGATGCTGGCGCTGGTGACGGGCGCGCTGTGGGTCTCCACCCGCCGGTTCCGCACCGAGCCGGTCCTCGACCAGATCCAGCAGCACGCGTGCACGGTGGTGCAGGCCGTGCCCACCATGGCGTCGATGCTCTCCGACCGCGTCGAGCGGGACCCCGGACGCTGGGACCTGTCGTCGCTGCGGGTCGGCTTCCTCGGCGGCGCCACGTGCACCCCGGCGTTGCTCACCCGCACCCGACGGGTGCTCGGCCTCGACCGGGTGGCGGTCGTCTACGGCCAGACCGAGGCCGGCCCGACGATCAGCCTGGACCCCGGCGACGGGACCTGCGGCGCGCCCGGTGACACCGTCGGCCGCGTCCTGCCGGCCCTTCAGGCCACCGTGGTCGACCCCGCCACCCGCGCCCCGCTGCCCACCGGGCAGGTCGGGGAGCTGCTGGTACGCGGCAGCTCGGTCACCCGCGGCTACGCCGACGACCCGTTCACCACCGCCGCCACGATCACCAGCGACGGCTGGCTGCGCACCGGCGACCTGGGCGCGCTGACCGACGAACGGGTCCTCACCCTGGCCGGTCGGATCAAGGAACTGATCATCCGCGGCGGCGAGAACGTCCACCCCGCCGAGGTCGAGGCGGTGCTCGCCGACGACCCGGCCGTGGCCCGGGTGTGCGTCCTCGGCGTGCCGTCACCCCGCTGGGGGGAGGAGGTCGCGGCCCTGGTCGTGACCGTCCCCGGTAAGCACTGCGACGTCAACCGGCTCACCCGCACCGCCACCGAACGGCTGGCCCGGCACAAGGTGCCGACCCTGATCCGTACCGTCGCCGACCTGCCGCTGCTGCCGTCCGGGAAGGTCGACCGGCGGGCCGCCCGGGAACTGCTCGTCGCGGAGGGGGAACGCTGATGCAACTCGGATCGTGCTTCCTGGACTCGCTGACCGTCACCAGCTTCTTCGGCAACGCCGAGATGCGCGGGGTCTTCAACGACCGGCAGCTCATGCAGTCCTGGCTCGACGTCGAGGCCGCCCTCGCCCGGGGCCAGGCGAAGCTGGGCATCATCCCGTCCGCCGCCGCGCAGGCGATCACCGAGGCCGCCCGCGTCGAGCGGCTCGATACCGCGATGCTCGCCGCCGACGCCGCCGACACCGTGCACCCGCTGGTGCCGCTGGTGCGGGCGCTCACCGCCGCCTGCCCCGGCGACGCCGGCCGCTACGTCCACCTCGGCGCCACCACCCAGGACGTGATGGACACCGGCTTCGTCCTACGGGCCCGCGACGGCCTGGACATCGTGCAACGGCAGGTCGACGAGCTGGTCCGCGCGCTGCGGCGGCTCGCGCTGCGCCACCGCGCCACCCCGATGGCCGCCCGCACCCACGGGCAGCAGGCGCTGCCGACGACGTTCGGCCTGCGCTGCGCGGTGTGGCAGGACGAGCTGCAACGCCACCGCGTCCGGCTGCGGCAACTGCGCCAGCGGCTGCTGGTGACCAGCATGGGCGGCGCGGCCGGCACGATGGCCGGCTACGGCGCGCAGGCGTTCGCGCTGGAGCAGGCGGTCGCCGCCGACCTGGGGCTCGGCGTCGCCGACACCCCCTGGCACGCCACCCAGGACCGCTTCGCCGAGTGCCTGATGGTCTTCGGCCTCGTCGCGGCCAGCGCCGAGAAGCTGGCCCGGGAGGTCTACTTCCTCGGCCGCACCGAGGTCGGCGAGGCGTACGAGTCGCAGCGTTCCACCCAGGTCGGCAGCAGCACGATGCCCCACAAGCGCAACCCGATCCGCTGCGAGGCGGTGATCGCCGCCGCCGGCACCCTGCGGGCCCAGGTGCCCCTGGCGTTGCAGACCATGGTCGCCCAGGACGACCGGGACATGGGCGTCGGGATGACGCTGTGGAAGCTGCTGCCGGAGTGCTTCATCCTGCTCGGCGGCGCGATGCAGCGACTCGTCGACGTCTTCGGTGACCTCGGCGTCAATCCCGACCGGATGCGCGCCAACCTCGACCTCACCGGCGGGCTCGTGCTCTCCGAGGCGGTGATGCTGCGCCTGGCCGGTCCGCTCGGCCGGGAGCAGGCCCACCACCTGGTCATGCGGATCGTCCGCGACAGCCTCGATGCGGGCCGCCCGTTCGCGGAGACGTTGCGCGCCGACCCGCAGGTGACCGCCGCCCTGCCCGCGGCGGAACTCGCCGGCCTGCTGGACCCGCTGTCGTACGTCGGCCACGCCGCCGCGCTGGTCGACCGCGCCCTACTGAACTCGGAGTCGCCATGACCGCCGCACACCATGCCGACGAGTCCGTGCTGCTGCACCGCGACGGCCGGCTGGCCCGGGTGACGCTGAACCGGCCCGCCCGGCGCAACAGCTTCGACCTGGCGATGCTCGCCCGCTTCGAGGACGTGCTGCACGAGCTGTCCCGCGACGAGGGGACCGAGGTGGTCGTGCTCACCGGCGCCGGCACCGCGTTCTGCGCCGGCACCGACCTGCACGAGCTGGCCACCCTCGACGCCCGCGCCACGATGTCGGTGCAGCGCCGCACCGCCGAGCTGGTCGAACGCTGGTACCGGCTGGAGCAGAGCACCGTCGCGGCGTTCAACGGGCCGGCCATCGGCTCCGGCGCGGTGCTCGGCCTGGCCAGCGACCTGCGGGTGGCCGCCGACACCTGCTTCGCGACCTTCCCGGAGGTGGGCTTCGGCATCCCGTTGACCTGGAGCGGCATGGCGATCCTCGCCGACCTCGTCGGCGCCGACCTGGCCAAGCGCTGGCTGCTGCTCGGCGACCGGATCCCCGCCGAGGAGCTGCGCGACCTGCGGCTGGTGACCGAGGTGGTGCCGCCGGGGCGGCTCGCCGACGCCGCGACCGGGATCGCCGACCGGCTGCTCGCCACCTCCGCCGTCGGCCGGTCGATGACCAAGCGGGCCGCCCGCCTGGCCGGGCCCCGCTTCGAGGCCGCCGCCAACGACTCCTACCTCGGCGCGTTGAGCGTGGCGCTGCGCCCCGCCGGCGACTACCTCGCCCGGGACCCCCGGTGAGGGCCGGCGAGGCGATCGCCGACGCCATCGTGGCGCACGGGGTCGACACGATCTTCGGGCTGCTCGGTGACGCCAACATGTTCCTGGTCGCGGACCTGGTGCAGCGCCACGGCGTCCGGTTCGTGGCCGCCCGCAACGAGAACGCCGCGGTGATGATGGCCGACGGCTGGGCCCGCGCCACCGGCCGGTGCGGGGTCGTCACCGTGACCCAGGGCCCCGGCCTGGCGGTCGCCGGCGCCGCGCTGACCATCGCCCGGCAGGCCGGCACGCCGCTGGTCCTGATCGCCGGCGACACCCCGCCCGGCGACCCGCTGCACGTGCAGAGCTTCCCGCAGCAGCCGTTCGCGCTGGCCACCGCCGGGGCGTTCGTGCCCGTGACGGCGCCGGCCACCGCCGCCCGCGACGTCGGCCTGGCGTTCCGGGCCGCCGCCGAACGGCCCGGCCCCGTCGTCCTCGACGTCCCCATCGACCTGCAGGACGAGCCGGTGCCGGCCGGTGCCGCGCCCGCGCCGGCCGTCGTCGCGTACCGGCCCGCGTCGCCGGCGCCGACCGACGCGGCGGTCGCCGAGCTGGTCGGCCTGCTGGCCGCCGCCCGCCGCCCGGTGCTGCTGGCCGGGCGGGGCGCCGAGGCGGCGGCCGACGACGTACGCCGGCTCGCCGACTGGTGCGGCGCGGTGCTGGCCACCACCGTGCTGGCCGCCGGGCTCTTCGCCGGCCACCCGTACCACCTGGGGGTGGCTGGCGGACTGGCCCGCCCGCTGACCCGGCGGGTGCTGGCCGAGGCGGACCTGGTGGTCACCCTCGGTGCGGGACTCAACCGGTGGACGGCCGACCACGGCGCGCTCTTTCCCGGGGCGCGGGTGGTCGCGGTCGACGTCGACGCCCGGGCGCTGGGCGCGCGGTGGCCCGTCGACCTGGGGATCGTCGGGGACGCGGCGGTCACCGCGCGGGCCGTGACGGCGCGGCTCGACCCGCGTGAGCGCCCGGAGTGGCGCAGCCCTGCCCTGGCCGCGCAGATCGCCGCGGCCGACCCGTTCGACGGCATCGCGTTTGTCGAGGGCGCGGCGGGCATCGACCCCCGGGCGTTCATGCGGATCTGCGCCCGGCGGCTGCCGGCCCACCGCACCACGGTGGTCGGGGTGGGGCAGTTCGGCGGCTGGCCGAACCTGCTGCTCGACTCGTCCGCCGTGGACCGCGCGTTCATCGCGCCCTGGGAGTTCGGCAGCATCGGCGTCGGCCTGCCGTACGCCGTCGGCGCCGGGGTGGGCCGCCCGGACCGGCCGGTCGTCGCCTTCGAGGGCGACGGCAGTCTGCTCACCGGCCTCGGTGAGCTGGACACGCTGGCCCGGGTCGGTGCGCCCGTGCTGCTGGTGGTCATCGACGACGGCGGCTACGGCGCGGAGGTGCGCAAGTTCGGCCCGCGCGGCGTCGACCCGGCGTTGGCCCGGTTCCCGGCCCGGGACCTGGCCGCCGTGGCCCGGTCCCTGGGCGTACCGGCCTGGACGGTCACCGACCAGGCCGGCGCGGAGGCGGCGTTCGACGAGGTGCTGCCGGTGACCGGGCCGGGGGTGCTGCACGTGCGGGTCCTGCCCGAGGTCACCCAGGAGCGTTTCTGACGGTGCGGTCAGTCGCCCCACCGGTCGCCGAAGCCGTGGCCGAGCTGCCGGGACAGCTCGGCGGCGGTACGGCAGGCGGCGTCGGCGAGTTCGCGGGTGCGGGTGTCGTCCAGGCGGAAGATCGGCCCGGAGATGCTGATCGCGGCGGTGACCCGGTCGTGCCGGTCGCGTACCGGGGCGGCCACCACCCGCAGCCCGTGCTCGCTCTCCTGGTCGTTGAGGGCCCAGCCCTGCTGCCGCACGGTGGCCATGTGCGCCACGAAGGTGTCCAGGTCGGTGATGGTGTTGCTGGTCAGCGCCCTGAGCGGCACGGTGGCGAGCAGGGCGCGCAGGGCGTCGTCGTCGTGGTCGACGAGCAGCGCCTTGCCGGCCGCGCTGCACCACAGCGGGATGCGCCGGCCGAGGCGGCTGACGAGCTGCACGTTGCGGCTGCCCTGCACGACGTAGAGCGAGATGGCGTCGGCGCCCTCCAGGACGGCGAGGTTGACGCTCTCGCCCTCGTGCTCGGCGAGCTGGTGCAGCAGGGGACGGGCCAGCGCGTGCAGGTCGATGCCGGCGAGGAAGCGGGCGCCCAGCTCGAAGACGGCGACGCCGAGGCGGTAGGTGCCGTTCTCCTCGTTGCGTTGCAGGAAGCCGGCGTCGGCCAGCGCGCGGAACAGCCGGCTGGCCGTGGACTTGTGCAGGCCGAGTTCGCGGCTGACGTCGCTGACCTTGCGCTCGACGGCGTCACCCCGGAAGGCCAGCAGGACGCCCAGGGCGCGGTCCAGCGCCTGGGTGCCCGACTCGCGTGGGGCGACGCCCTCGTCGGGCGTCGGGTCAGTGGCGTACGACATCTTGCTTCCCTGCCTTTCCGGCTGCTAGGTTTCATAATATAACTCTAGGACCACATGATGGTCCACTCTACGGTGGTTCAACCCACGGTGGTCCACTCGCCCTGACCAGTCCAGGTCCACTCCGGCGGCAGATACGGACCGACACCGGAAATCAGTGAGGCATCCGCATGACTGTGAATCCGATCGACCTGGAAGTCGTCACCGAGAGTCTCATCTCGATCGTCCGCGAGATGCGACAGACGATCTTCCGTACCGCGCACTCGCCGGTGATCGCCGACGCCCAGGACTTCTCCTGCGCACTCTTCGACCCCTCCGGGCAGATGGTCGCCCAGGGCCGGGACATGCCGGGACACGTCATCGCCATGCCCGCCTCGGTGGCCGAGATCTTCGCCGACTTCGCCGCCGAGATGCGCCCCGGAGACCTCTACATCGTCAACGACCCGTACCGGGGCGGCAGCCACCTCAACGACGTCACCCTGATCAGCCCGGTCTTCGTCGACGGGCAGCTGTTCCTCTTCCCCTGCGTCCGGATGCACTGGGCCGACATCGGCGGCATGACCCCCGGCAGCGTGTCCGGCCAGGCCACCGAGATCCTCCAGGAGGGGCTGCGGATCCCGCCGATCAAGCTGATCGAGGAGGGCCGTCCCAACCGGGCCGCCTTCGACATCCTCTTCGCCAACGTCCGGATGGCCGAGGAACGCCGCGGCGACCTCGAATCCAGCATCGCCGCGTGCCACACCGCGCAGAGACGGCTGAAGGAGCTCGTCGACCGCTGGGGCACCGGGCTGATCCTCGACTGCGTCGCGGCCAACATGGACCGCACCGAGCAGCGGCTGCGCGACATGATCCGGTCGCTGCCCGACGGCACCTACCGGTACGAGGACTACCTCGACCTCTACACCGACGGCGACTACGACGCCGCGATCGTGCGCTGCCGGCTGACCGTCGACGGCGACGAGATCGAAGCCGACTTCCGGGGCTCCTCCACCCAGGTCGCCGCCGTGGTCAACTCGTCGCGGGCGATGACCGTCGCCGGGGTGTTCATCGCCGTCAAGTCCGCCCTCGACCCCGGTGGGCTGGTCAACCACGGCGCGTTCCGGCCCCTGCGGGTGCACACCGAGCCCGGCACGGTGGTGCACGTCAGCTACCCCGCCCCGGCCAACGCCCACAGCGAGGTCCGCAAGCGGGTCATCTCCGCGGTGATGGCCGCGTTGAGCCAGGTGGCACCCGACCTCATCGCCGCCGACCAGTTCGGCACCACCTTCCAGAACCTCATCGGCGGCGTGGACGAGCACACCGGCCAGCCCTACCTCTACTACGACTACCCGGCCGGCGGCAACGGCGGCTTCCTCGAATCCGACGGCCCCAGCGCGATGAACCCGGTCGACCTCGGCGACATCTCCACCATCCAGTCCGTCGAGCGGCTGGAGACCGAGATCCCGATCCTGGTCGAGGCCTGCGAGCTGCGCGCTGGCTCCTGCGGCGACGGTACGCACCGGGGCGGCCTCGGCAGCCGGCGGGAGACCAGGCTGCTGGCCAGCGGCGGGGCGTACTCGGTGCAGACCGACCGCACCACCGTCCCCCCGTACGGGCTGCGCCACGGCGGCCCGGGCGCGCCGACGGTCACCCACCTGCGCCGCGCCGACGGCCGACGCGTCGACTTCGACACCCCCGGCAAGATCGCCGGCTTCCCCATGCGGGCCGGGGACGTGCTGGTCATGGAGTCCGCCGGCGGCGGCGGCTGGGGCGACCCGCTGGACCGCGCGCCCGACGCCGTCGCCGAGGACGTCCGGCAGGACTACCTGACCGGCGAGGAGGCCCGCCAGCGCTACGGCGTGGTCCTCGACGGCGCCGGCGAGGCAGACCGCGCCGCCACCGCCGACCTGCGGCAGCGGCTGCGCGACGAGCGGAGCTGGCTGCGCCTCACCACCACCGACCGGCCCGCCTACACCGGCCGGCGCGGCCAGCGCCGGCTGGCCTACGTCGCGCCCGGCAGCGGCCTGGCCGAGGAGAGCCTCGTCGAACTGCACGGCGTGCACCCGGCACCACTGCGGGCCTGGCTGCGGCACGACACCGCGCTCGCCGCCGACGAGATAGCCCTCGACGACGACGGGATGCAGATCCTCGGCGGCACCGCCGAGCACCGCGCGTACGTGCGCGTCCTCACCGGGGAGGGGCGGTCGTGAGCAGGGTCTTCCGGGTGCCGGTGGCGACCACCAGGCCCCGCACCGGTGGCGGCGCCGGCAACGCCCCGGCCCCGCAGGCCGCCCCGGCCCGCGCCGGCATCGTCGCCGGCTGCCTCAGCCCACATCCGCCCCACCTGATCTACGCGGAGAACCCGCCGCAGAACGAGCCCCGCTCCACCGGCGGCTGGGAGACGCTGCGCTGGGCCTACGAACGGCTGCGCAAGCGCATCCAGGAGGTGCACCGACCCGACGTGCTGATCGTGCACGCCCCGCACTGGATCACGATGGTCGGCCACCACGTCAACTGCGCGCCCAACCCGCGCGGCATCTCCGTCGAGCCGATCTTCCCGCACCTCTTCCGGTACCGCTACGACTTCCGCACCGACGTCGAGCTCGGCGAGGCCATCGTCGAGGAGGCCAGCGGCCTCGGCCTCGTCACCCGCGCGATGCGCGACCCCCGGGTACGCGTCGACTACGCCACCATCGGCGCCCTGCACCTGGCCAACCCCGCCTGGGACATCCCCGTGGTGTCCCTGTCGGCGAACAACAACCCGTACTTCTACTCCGACGCGGCGCTGGAGGAGATGGAGGTGCTCGGCGAGGCCACCCGCCGCGCCGTCGAGGCCACCGGCCGCCGCGCCGTGCTGCTCGCCTCCAACTCCCTGTCGCACCTGCACTGGCACGAGGAGCCGGCACTGCCGGAGGACATGGAACGCGAACACCCGTACAACAACCACCAGTACCGGTGGGACATGAAGCTGCTCGAAGCGATCCGCCGGGGACCGACCGCCCCGCTGCGGGAACTCATCACCGAACACATCGAGGCGACCGCGTCGGAGACGAAGGCCGGCAGCCTCACCTGGCTGCTCGCCGCGATGGGCTGGCCCAAGGTCGCCGGAGACGTGCTTGGCTACGGCACGATCATCGGCACCGGCAACGCCGTCGTCGAGTGGCTGCCCGAGGGGAGCCCCCATGGCTGACTGGACCGGAATCGTCGCCGGCGCACTCCTGCCCGGCATGCCCCACCTGCTCGCGAAGGAACCCGCACCGAGCTGGGCGGCACTGGCCTCGGCCGCCCGCGACGTGGGCGAGCGCCTGCGTCGGCTGGAGCCTGACGTCGTCCTGCTGCTGTCCACCCAGTGGTTCACCGTCCTCGGCCACCAGTTCCAGTGCGACCCCAACCCGCGCGGCGAACACGTCGACGAGAACTGGTACGCCTACGACTACGGCCTGCTCCGCTACGACCTGCGCTTCGACGTGGAGTTCAGCGAGCGGTGGGCCGACCGGGTGCAGGCCGACGGCAAGCAGGCGCGCCGCACCCGCTACGAGGGCTTCCCCATCGACGCCGGCACCATCGTCACCTCCGCGCTGCTCGACCCGGAGCGCAAGCTGCGCTGGGCGCAGGTCTCCTGCAACCTGTACGCCGACGCCGACACCCTCGCCGACGTCGGCCGGGCCGGTGCCGCCGCCGCCCGCGACGCCGGAGTACGCGCCGCCGTCGTCGTGGTGAGCGGCCTGTCCTCCGGACTGATCCAGCAGTGGATCGAACCCGGCCAGGACCACATCGGCACACCCGCGCACGACCAGTGGAACACCCGCGTACTCGACCTGCTCACCGCCGGCAAGGTCGACGAGGCGCTCGCGATCCGCGAGGACTACGCCCGGCAGGCCCAGGCGGACAGCCAGTTCCGGGCCCTCGCCTTCGCCGCCGGCACCGGCGCCGCCAGCGGCCCGGCACAGCTGCACTCGTACGGCCCGATCTGGGGCACCGGCGCCGCCGTCCTGTCCTGGAACCTGCCCGAGCGTCCCTGACCGAAGCCGACCCGCAACCAGAGCAAGGAGCAGACATGCGAAACGTGGCCGTGGGCTTCGTCGAAGCCGAGGGTTACACCCCCATCTTCGACGCCGTCGACGCGATGGTGAAGGCCACCGAGGTCGAGGTGACGAAGGTCGTACGCCTCGGCGGCGGCATCGTCGCGGTCGCCGTGCGCGGCGACCTCGCCACCGTCGAGGAGGCGGTGGACATCGGCGAGGAGACCGCCCGGGTGCGCAGCCGCTCGGTGCGCTCGATCGTCTTCGCCAGCCCCTGCGACGCGGTGAGCGCGTTGGCCGCCGAGCCTGACCTCGTCGGCAACTGACAACCGGGTAAGGAGAATCAGCCATGTCCTCCGACATCGCGATCGGAATCGTCGAGACACGCGGCCTGGTGGCCCTCTCGGCGGGAATCGAAGCCATGATCAAGACCGCCGACGTCCGGTGCGTGGCCGTGGAACGGGTCACCAGCGGCTACCTCGCGGTCGCCGTCCGGGGCACCCTCGCCGCCGTACGCCAGGCAGTCTCCGCCGGGGAGGCCGCCATCCGCGCCCACGGCGAGCTGCGCAGCTCCCAGGTCTACCCGAAGCCCCACCCGACCACGGCGGCCCTGCTGGACGCGCCCGAACCGGCCCGCATCCGCGAGGTCATCGCCGGCCTGCGGGGAGAAACCGATGGTGCTCGGTGACGTCGTCGGCAAGGTGTGGGCCGACCGCATCCTGCCGGCGTTGCAGGGCAGGCGGCTCGTCCTGGTCCGCCCGCACGGCGACGGGCCCGACCTCGTCGCCGTCGACCCCCTGAACGTCGGCGTCGGCACCACCGTCCTGGTCGTCACCGACGAGGCCGCGGCGGCCGTGACCGGCCAACCCACCGTGGACGCCGCCGTGGTCGCGCTCGTCGCCGACCTCGGCAGCGAGCGGACCGAACCCAGCACCTGAACCGGAAGGGACACCTGACGATGGCCGAGTCATCCTGGCCGGTAAGTCTGCGCGACGGCCACCCGGGCGCCGACCCGCCGACCCTGCGCAACTTCGTGGGTGGTGAGTTCGTCGAGGGTGGGCGGCGGTTCGTCAAACGCAGTCCGGTCACTGGTGAGCCGGTGTTCGAGGTGGCCGAGGCGGATCGGGCGTGTGTGGACGATGCGGTGGCGGCGGCGCGGGGGGCGTTGCGGGGGCCGTGGGGTCGGATGGGCGAGCGCGAGCGCGCGGAGGTGTTGCGTCGGGTTGCCGACGAGTTGGAGCGTCGTTTCGATGATCTGGTGACTGCTGAGGTGGCGGATACGGGTAAGTCGATTTCGCAGGCGCGGACGTTGGACATTCCGCGTGGTGCGGCGAATTTCCGTGCGTTCGCGGAGATCGTGGCGACCGCGCCGACGGAGTCGTTCACCACGGTCACCCCGACCGGTGGGCGGGCGTTGAATTATGCGGTGCGTAAGCCGGTGGGTGTGGTGGCGGTGATCGTGCCGTGGAACCTGCCGCTGCTGCTGCTCACCTGGAAGGTCGCTCCGGCCCTTGCCTGCGGTAATGCCGTGATCGTGAAGCCCAGCGAGGAGACGCCCGCCTCGGCGACGCTGTTGGCGGAGGTGATGGCCGCCGCCGGGGTGCCGGAGGGTGTGTTCAACCTGGTGCACGGGTTCGGCCCGGATTCGGCGGGGGAGTTTTTGACCCGGCATCCGGACGTCGACGCGATCACGTTCACCGGTGAGTCGTCGACTGGCAGCGCGATCATGCGGGCGGCGGCTGATGGTGTGAAGGCCGTGTCGTTCGAGTTGGGTGGCAAGAACGCGGGGTTGGTGTTCGCGGACGCGGATCTGGATGCGGCGGTGGCCGGTTCGGTGCGGTCGAGTTTCACCAACGGCGGTCAGGTGTGTCTGTGCACGGAGCGGGTCTATGTGCAGCGGCCGGTGTTCGAGGAGTTCACGGCGCGGTTGGCGCAGCGGGCTGGTGAGTTGTCGTTCGGGTGGCCCGCGGACGAGGCGACGGTGAACATGCCGCTGATCTCGCATCAGCATCGCGAGAAGGTGCTGGGCTATTACGACCTGGCCCGTCGTGAGGGCGCGCAGGTGCTGACCGGGGGCGGCACGCCGGGCTTCGGTGACGCGCGTGACGGTGGGGCGTATGTGCAGCCGACGGTGTTGACGGGGCTCGCTGCGGATGCGCGGACCAATCGTGAGGAGATCTTCGGGCCGGTGGTTCATGTGGCGCCGTTCGATGATGAGGATGAGGCGTTCGCGTTGGCGAACGGCACGGAGTACGGGCTGGCGGCGGCGGTGTGGACGCGGGACGTGGGTCGGGCGCACCGGGCCGGTATGGGGTTGGACGCGGGGATCGTGTGGGTGAACACGTGGTTCCTGCGGGATTTGCGGACACCGTTCGGTGGGGTGAAGGCGTCCGGGATCGGGCGCGAGGGCGGCGTGCACTCCCTCGACTTCTACTCCGAACTCACCAACGTCTGCGTGGACCTGACATGAGCGTTGATTACGAGGCGGCGGCCCGGGAACTGGTCGAGGCGCGGGACGACGGTAAGCCGTGTGCGCCGCTGCGGGGGCGGTTGCTGCCGGAGGGGGACGTCACGTCGGCGTACCTGGTGCAGCAGCTTCAGGTGCGGCGGTGGTTGCAGCGCGGTCACCGGCGGGTGGGTGCGAAGGTCGGGTTGACGTCGCGGGCGGTGCAGGAGTCCTTCGGTGTCTTCCAGCCCGATTTCGGGGTGCTGCTCGATGACATGGCGGTGCCTGACGGCGTTGAGGTCGACATCGACCGGTTGTTGCAGCCTCGGGTGGAGGCGGAGGTCGCCTTCGTGTTGGGTGGGGATCTGCCGGACGAGCGGATCACCGGCGCGGATGTGATCCGGGCGGTCGATCATGTGTTGCCGGCGATCGAGATCGTGGATTCGCGGGTGGCGGGGTGGGACATCTCGATCGTGGACACGGTGGCGGACAACGCCTCCAGTGGCCTGTTCGTGCTGGGTACCACGCCGCGTCGGCTCGCCGACGTGGACCTGCGGCTGTGCGGCATGGTCCTCGAACAGGCCGGTGAGCCGGTGTCGGTGGGGGCGGGCGCGGCGTGTCTGGGTAATCCGTTGCATGCGGTGCAGTGGTTGGCGCAGACGTTGGCGCGCTCGGGTGATCCGCTGCGTGCCGGGGATGTGGTGCTGTCCGGGGCGCTGGGTCCGATGGTGCCGGTGACAGCGGGTGCGGCGTACGAGGCGCGGATCTCGGGGCTGGGTTCGGTGCGTACCTGCTTCTCGGGGGAGGCGTCGTGAGCGCGATGGCGGTCTTCGCGGTGATGCGTGCGTGGAATGGCCTGGCGACCGTCGCGGTCTTCGGTGAGGGGGAGGCGTCGTGAGCGTTGGTGTGGCGGTGATCGGGTCGGGCAACATCGGCACCGATCTGATGATCAAGGTGCTGCGGTTGTCGGAGTCGCTGCGGATGGTGGCGATGGTCGGCATCGACCCCGACTCCGACGGTCTGGCGCGGGCGCGCCGGTTTGGTGTGGCGACGACCGCCGAGGGTGTCGACGGCTTGGTGGCGATGCCGGAGTTCGCGGATGTGGAGTTGGTGTTCGATGCGACGTCGGCGGGCGCGCACCGGCGCAATGACGCGGTGTTGGCGGCGCATGGTCGGCTGGTGGTGGATCTGACGCCGGCGGCGATCGGTCCGTATGTGGTGCCGCCGGTGAACCTGGACGAGCACCTGGGTGAGCGCAATGTGAACATGGTGACGTGTGGTGGGCAGGCGACGGTGCCGATCGTCGCGGCCGTGGGTCGGGTGACGCCGGTGGTGTACGGGGAGATCGTGGCGTCGATCGCGTCGAGGTCGGCGGGGCCGGGGACGCGGGCGAACATCGACGAGTTCACGGAGACGACGGCGCGGGCGATCGAGGTGGTCGGCGGCGCGCAGCGTGGTAAGGCGATCATCGTGTTGAATCCGGCGGATCCGCCGTTGTTGATGCGCGACACCGTCTACTGCCTGTGTGAGGACGCCGACGCCGATCGGGCGGCGATCGCCGCATCGGTGGCGCAGATGGTGGCGGCGGTGCAGGAGTACGTGCCGGGGTACCGGTTGAAGCAGGACGTGCAGTTCGATCGGGTGGATGCGTATGTGCCGTCGTTGGGTCGGCGTCTGAGCGGGTTGCAGGTGTCGGTGTTCCTGGAGGTCTCCGGCGCGGGCCATTATCTGCCGGCGTACGCGGGGAACCTGGACATCATGACGTCGGCGGCGCTGCGTACGGCGGAGCGGCTGGTGGCGGTGCGTTCCGGGGCCGCCTCGGGGGTGCTGTCGTGACCGATCTGTACATCCAGGACGTGACGTTGCGCGACGGCATGCACGCCGTCGCCCACCGCTACACCGTGGAGCAGGTCCGCACCATCGCCGCCGCGCTCGACGCCGCCGGGGTGGCGGCGATCGAGGTCGCCCACGGTGACGGGCTGGCGGGGTCGAGTGTCAACTACGGCCATGGTGCGGCCAGTGACGCGGACTGGATCTCGGCGGCGGCGGAGGTGATGACGAACGCGAAGCTGACGACGTTGCTGCTGCCGGGGATCGGCACCATCGCGGATCTGAAGGCGGCGAAGGCGCTCGGGGTGACGAGTGTGCGGATCGCGACGCATTGCACGGAGGCGGACATCTCGGCGCAGCACATCGCGTGGGCGCGGGAGAACGGCATGGACGTGTCCGGGTTCCTGATGATGTCGCACATGAACGACCCGGCCGCTCTGGCGGGGCAGGCGAAGTTGATGGAGTCGTACGGGGCGCACTGCGTCTACGTCACCGACTCCGGCGGCCGACTCCTCATGTCCGACGTCGCCGAGCGGGTGGATGCGTACCGGCAGGTGTTGGAGCCGACCACGCAGATCGGTATCCACGCCCACCACAACCTGTCCCTCGGCGTCGCCAACAGCGTCGTCGCCGTGGAACACGGCCGGATCCTCGGTGACGGGCCGCTCGGCTCCCCGTCCGGGCGGACGGTCCGCGTGGACGCCTCGCTGGCGGGGCAGGGTGCGGGGGCGGGTAACGCGCCGTTGGAGGTGTTCGTGGCCGTCGCGGAGTTGCACGGGTGGGAGCACGGTTGTGACGTGTTCGCGCTGATGGACGCCGCTGACGACATCGTGCGGCCGTTGCAGGACCGGCCCGTGCAGGTCGACCGGGAAACCCTGTCCCTCGGTTATGCGGGGGTGTATTCGAGTTTCCTGCGGCATGCGGAGCGGGCGTCGGACAAGTACGGGGTGGACGTGCGCTCGATCCTGGTCGAGTTGGGCCGCCGCCGCATGGTCGGCGGGCAGGAAGACATGATCGTGGACGTGGCACTGGACCTCGCCGGCAAGGAGACATCATGATCGGGCCGGACACCGCCGGTATCGCCGAGCGCCTCGGCGTGGCGGCGGACACCGCCACCGCCATCGCGCAGTTGGCTGCCGAGACGGGCTTGGACGTGGATGCGGCGTACGCGGTGCAGACCGCGTTGATCCAGCGTCGCCTCGACCGGGGCGAGCGTCTGATCGGGTTGAAGATGGGCCTGACCAGCAAGGCGAAGATGGCGCAGGTCGGCGTGGACGAGGTCATCTGGGGCCGGCTCACCGACACCATGCGCATCCCCGACGGCGGCACCCTCGACCCCACCGCCTTCATCCACCCCCGCGTCGAGCCCGAAGTGGCGTTCCTGCTCGACCGCCTGCCCGAACCGGGCGAGCCGGTCGGGGACTTCACCGACGCCGTACGCGCGGTCGCCCCGGCCATCGAGGTCATCGACTCGCGCTACGCCAACTTCACGTTCTCCCTGCCGGACGTGATCGCCGACAACACCTCCGCCGCCGCCTTCACCATCGGCCCCTGGTCACCGGTCCCCGACGGCCTCAACAACCTGGGTGTGCTGCTGGAGATCGACGGACGCGTCGCGCAGGTCGGCTCCACCGCCGCGATCCTCGGCGACCCCCGCCGCGCCCTCGACGAAGGCATCCGCCTCGCCGGCCGCCACGGCGTGCGGCTGCGCGAGGGCTGGGTGTTCCTCGCTGGCGCCGCCACCGCCGCCGTGCCCCTGAAACCCGGCGCCCACGTCCGCGCCGTCGTCGACCACCTCGGCACCACCTCCCTGCGAGCGTCGGCATGACCACGAGCCAGGGCACGACCGCGAACCACAGCACGCCCGCGAGCCAGGACACGAGCGCAGGCCACGGCACGGGCGTGCAGGCGCACGTCGTCGCCGGCAAGGCCGTACCCCGTGGCGCGTTCCCGCACGTCAAGGTCGCCGGCGGGTTCGTCTTCGTCTCCGGCACCTCCAGCCGCCGCCCCGACAACACCTTCGCCGGCGTCGACGTCGACGAGCTGGGCACCACGAACCTCGACATCCGCGCGCAGACCCGCGCCGTCATCGACAACATCCAAGATCTGCTGAAGACAGTCGGCGCCGACCTGAGCGACCTCGTGCAGGTCACCACCTACCTCGTCAACATGAACGACTTCGGCGGCTACAACCAGGTCTGGGCCGAGTACTTCGACGCCACCGGCCCCACCCGCACCACCGTCGCCGTGCACCAACTACCCCACCCGCACCTGCTCATCGAGATCCAAGCTGTGGCCGCACTCCCCCTGACCTGACGCCGTTCGGCGTGAGTTTCGAGGGTTGACGAGTAGGCGCGCCCGTCGGGCCCAGTTCGACGGCGGCGCACCGCCTTTTGGGTCAGCGGGCGATGAGCAGCAGCAGGCTGTGACCGCGCAGCAGGTAGTTGGTGCCCTGACCGCCGAGCAGCGTCTCCGAACCCGGTACGGCGACCTGGTTGGCGCCCTCCGCCCAGGTGGCGGTGTCGGTGACCCGGTACCAGTTCTTTCCGGCTCCCGGGGACGGGAGCGTGAAGTTCACGTCCCCGGACCAGCCGTTGTAGCCGACGTAGATCGCCGGGGCCGGGTCGCCGAACTCGGTGCCGTCGATCCGCCAACCCAGCGCGTGGTTGTTGGCGTTGCCCCAGTACGCGCCGTCCGGGCTGATGCCGGCCGGGGTGAACCAGGCCAGCTGGGCAAGCCCGTTGCCGTTGGTGTCGGCGGCGGAGTAGAAGCTCGCCGGCCGTAGCGCCGGGTGCGCGTGGCGGAAGGCGGCCAGCCGGGAGGCGAAGGTGCGGAAGGTGCTCTGCTCGGCGGTCGGACTCCAGCCCAGCCAGTTCGCCGACGAGTCCAGGTTGTACGGGTTGTTGTTGCAGCGGATGCCGCGCAGCACCTCGTCGCCGCCGGTGACCATCGGGGTGCCGGCCGACAGCATCAGGAAGGCGTGCCCGTTGCGGGCGGCCCGGCGCTGGTCGGCGGCGATCCCGCCGTGGTCCCAGGAGATGTTGTCGTCGCTGCCGCCGTCCGACGGCCCGTACGGCCACGCCTGGTTGTTGTTCTTGCTGTTGCAGGCGTACAGGTCGGCCAGGGTGAACCCGTCGTGGGCGACCATGAAGTTCACCGAGTGCCACGGCCGTCGCCCGTCGTCGCCGTACAGGTCGGAGGAGCCGGCGAACCGGTCGGCGAGCTGCCCCGGGGTGACCGGGGCGACGCCGAGCTTGTTCTGGTCGCGGCGTAGCGTGTCCCGGTACTGCCCGTTCCACTCCGACCAGCCGGCGGGGAAGTTCCCCACCTGGTACGTCCCGGCGCCGAGGGCCCACGGCTCGGCGATCCAGTCGACGCCCGTGCCCCCGCCGCCCGATCGGGGCGGCATCTCCCGGGTGATCCGGTTGAGTGCGGTGTTCGGGTCGGTGCGGCTGTAGGAGAAGCAGCCGTGCTGGCAGGTGTTGCCGAGCACCGAGGCGAGGTCGTGCCGGAAGCCGTCGACCCCGAGCGTGTTCTTCCAGTACGCCAGCGAGTCGACGATCAGGTCCTGGGCGACCGGATTGTAGGTGTTGTAGTTGCCGCCGACGCCGGTGTTGTCCCAGGAGGACTGCCGGTCGGCGGTGAGCGAGTAGTAGGTGGGGTTGTCCAGCCCACGCCAGGAGACGATGTCGTAGACGTTCGACCCGCCGGAGCTGTAGACGCCGCCTTCGCCGGTGTGGTTGTAGACCACGTCGAGGAGCACCTTGATTCCGGCGTCGTGGAACGCCTTCACCATCTGCTGGAACTCCCGGGTCGGCCCGCCTGGCGAGCGGTCGTAGGCGTACCGGCGGTCCGGGGCGAAGTAGTTCAGGGTCATGTAGCCCCAGTAGTTGTCGCCTGTGGTGCCGGTCGGATCGACGTCGTTGGTGTCGTTCTGGGTCTCCTGCAACGGCAGGAACTCCACCGCGGTCACCCCGAGCGAGGCCAGGTAGGCGGCCTTCATCCCCGCGCCCCGGTAGGTGCCCCGGTAGGCGGCCGGCACCGACGGGTCGTTGCGGGTCAACCCGCGCAGGTGCACCTCGTAGACGAGGTCGTCCTTCAGGGCCCGGCCGGGCTTCGTGCCGAAGGCGGGCGTGGCCGTGGGCAGGACGACCCCCTTCGCCGCGTGCGGGCCGCTGTCGACGTTTCGGTGCGTCGGGCCGGAGGCGTACACCGTCGAGGAGGTCATGCCGGGCCGCAGCGGGTCGTGGCTGATCTCTCGGGCGTACGGGTCGAGCAGGAGCTTGTTGGGGTTGAACCGGTTGCCGGTGGCGTCCACGTCGGCGACGAACCCGACCGAGGAACCCTTCGTCCAGCCGGTGCGGTACGGCCAGTTCGGCCCCCAGGCCCGGTAGCCGTAGTAGACGGTGCCGGTGATGCCCGCGCTGCGCAGCGCGGCGACGTCGACGGTGACGCTGAACGTGCCGACGGTGTCCCTGGTGAGCAGATAGCTGGCGTTCTCCTGGGTGCCGGTGGGCACGGCGTAGAGATTGACCGTCATCCGGGTGGCCGCGGACGAGTGGACCCGGAACGTGATCCGCGATGCGGCGCTGTCGTAGCGGGCGCCGAGCGTGCGGGAGTCGATCCCGGCGACGGCCGGTGCGGGCGCGGTGACCAGGGGCGCGGCGACGCTGGCCAGCGCGGCGCAGAGCAGGGCGGCGAGGGTGGCTCGGGCACGCGAGGCTGGCGGTACGGGCATGGTCATCTCCGGACGGGACGCGAAACCGGGTGCTTGCAAGTTCCTGCAAGATTTACGAAAAGGTAACAGCCGATTTCACGCTCGTAAAGAGTGCCATCGATCTCCGACCGTCCCGCCGGTCGTTGGCCGAACCGCCGAGTGCCGTTCGAGGTCGACAACGAGGTGTTCCCCGCCAGCAGCGCGTCACAGGTCGCCGGTGGGCCGCAGCGTCACCACCGACCGCTGCGCACGGCTCACCTCCACGATCCGGACCCTGCCTGGGCCGAGCCGGTGGACCGCCTCCGGCAGGCGGACGTCGTGGGTGAAGACCACTATCTGCCGCCGCACGGCCAACGCGGCGAGCACCCGGGCCACGCCGTCCACCATGGCCGGGTCCATGCCCCGCACCGGGTCGTCGGCGACGACGAACCGGAAGGGGCTCTCCGGCGCCCACCCGGAGGGCAGGACCCGCTGGCTGGCGTCGGTGAGCCGACTCAGCTCGGCGGCGGTGAGGAACGGCCGATACCGCTCCAGCGGGCGGGCCAGCCCCAGCTGCGCCAGGCTCCAGTGCCGTCCCCGCTCGCTGGCGACGGTGACCTCCGCGTCGGCCAACGTCGCGCCGAGCGGCCAGGACCGGGTCACCGTCACCGGCTTCGCCTCCCCGTCGACGTGCAGCTGCGCCACGATCCAGCACGGGTCGGGGGAGTGCAGGTTGCGCCATCCCGTACGCCAGTCGATGTGGCGTTCCGCCCAGCGGGCGCTGTCGCCGGTCAGCGCCAGCTCGACGGCCTCCGCGAAGCTCGACTTGCCCGAGCCGTTGCGCCCGACCACCAGGGTGATGCCGGGGCCGGGGTCGATCCGCAGAGTGCGTTCCGGGCCGACGGCGCGGAACCCGGCGACCGTGATCGAGGAGAGCCAGATGGCGTGGTCGGGCGGCTGACGGGGGACCGGCATGCTCGTCTCCGGATGTGTGCGGCTGGTCTGGGTCAGCGGGCTGGACGGTCAGGGGGTGTGGCTCGGCAGGCGGAAGGTCACCGGTGGGCCGGTCTGCCAAAGGATCAGGCCGGGGCCGACCCAGGAAGGGAACGCCTCCGTGTACGAGTCGACGCTGTGCTGGCCATCGAGAACCACGATCATCTCCCGGGGTGATAAGTGAGCCGGCGTGGTCAGCTGGCGACGGTGGTGTGCCAGTCGCGGAGGAACGCGTCGACCAGCGCGTGCGCCCGAGGGCGTACGTCGAAGGACTCGCCGAGCCGGCGGCGGGCCATGTGGGACAGGCCGTCGGCGGCCTCGTTGAGCGCGTGGCCGCTGTGTCCCTTGACGTGCGCGAAGGACAGATCCGGCCGCCGACCCACCAGCTCGGCGAGCCGGACCAGGGTCGGCTGAGCCGACGAACTGCGCGGGCGCAGGCTGTAGCCGACCGGCATGGCGTCGGCCTCGCCGGCCTGCCAACGGTGCAGGTACCGCAGGGCGGCCAGACTGTCCAGCAGCACGGTCATGCCGGTCGGCGCCCGGTCGTACGCGGACAGCAGGAAGTCGACCGCCCGCAGCTCGTTGATCAGTACGCGCGACGCGCCCGTCGGATCCAGCCGGCCGGTGCCCCGGCTGCGCAGGCCGTAGTGGCCGTCGCTGACGACGTACCCGATGCCGCCGGCGCGCCCCTTCCAGCTGGCGTCGGTCGCGGCGACGAGCGGCGCGGACGTCCCCGCCCAGCGACCGACCCGGCCGCGACCGCGTTCGGGGTTCGGCTGCGGGCGGTGGACCTCGTGCCGGGCGGCCTGCTGCTCCGCCGTGTCGAGCAGCTGCCGGGCCGAGGCGACCTCGTCGTAGTGCGCGGCGGTGAGGGCCAGCCGCACGGCGTCGCCGATGCGCTGGCAGTCCTCGCAGCGGGTGACGCGGGCGTAGGCGCGCAGCGCGACGGCGCGCTCGTGCAGGGGAGTGGGGAGCAGGTCCAGGGCGCGCAGGAACTCATCGGGACGCACGACGCCTCCTGACGTCTCGTGGGTGGGAGATGGATCAGAGGACCTTGATCGAGTCGACCTGGAGCAGCGGCACCGTCGTCCCGCCGCCGATCTGGGTGTCATAGCTGAAGGCGCTGAGCACGGTGATGCTGGCGCGGAAGATGTCGTCCTCCACCAGGTCGTCGAGGTCTGCCGCCGACCCGGTGAGGAGCGTGTTCGTCTCGTAGTCGTACTCGTCGGCCATCCGCCGGTGCGCGACGTTCGCCCGGAAGGTGTCGACACCCGTCGCGGCGTCGAACTGGGTGACCCGGCCGAACACCACGTAGGTCTGGCCGACGTACGCGTCGGGGTTCTTGGCGATGAGCTTCCACTGCCGCTCGCTCAACGTCTTGTAGGACGGCGGCCTCGGCTTGGGCGGGGGCGTCGTCTTAGTCGGGGACGGCGCCGCGCTGGTCGGCGCGGTAGTCGTGGGGGTAGCGGTCGTCGGCGCCGCCGCGGCCGGTGCGGCGCTGCGCGGAGCGGGCGACGTCGAACTGTTCGCGCGGGCAGCCGGGTCGGTGTCGTCGCCGGCCGCCGCGCCGATGACGACCCCGGCGGCGAGGGCGGTGACGAGGGCGAGGGCGCCGACGGCCCAGGTCCGGCGGTGGGAATGCTGCGGCGCGGCGGGGGCCCCGAGCGCGACCCCGGCCTGTGGGACAGTCTCCTCGCGGGTCGGTACGGCGGTGACGGCCGGCGAGTCCTGCGGCGACGGGTTCGGCTCCCGCGCCTGCTGGTCGGTCGGCTCTTCGGACGGCCTCGGGGTGGTCGGATCGGTCACGACGGTTCTCCTGTGAACTGCGGTGGATGGGAGCGGGACGCCGGGAGGCGAGGGGGCGGGCGGAACGCCCGCCCCGACGAGACGGCGGGAGGACGCTCCTATGCCGCGTCAAGTGGTTGGGGTGGGGTTTCGAGGCGTCGGTAGAGCTCGCGGGCGACGTAGCGTTT
>NZ_JBNCOB010000018.1:61710-130729 GCF_049847285.1 Micromonospora sp. DT62 | reverse complement strand
GCGAGCCACAACTGGAGGAAAGGAGCGGGCAAATGAATGCACGCCTGAATCGAAAACTGCCGGCAGCCCTGGCGGGGCTGGCCCTCGCGGCAGGTGTGGTGGTGGCGTCTGCCCCGCCGGCGATGGCCAGCCACGATCGCACCCCCGTGGGCGCGGAGGGTGAGCCGCCGAACTTCACCCCGTCGGGCTTCAGCGCCGTCGACTGCGACTGGGAACCGTGGAGCAACGGTGAGGGCGGCGCTACCGTCAAGAATTCCATCTATCTGCGCACTGGGCCGGGGAAGACTTGCGGCAACGCCAGCGGCTACTCGATTCCGGTGGGCACGCGGCTCGGCGGCTGGTGCTGGACGATCAACGAGGCGAGAAGCAAGTGGTACTTCGTCAGCGTCGGGGGTGCGGCTCCGTACGGCTGGATCTATGAGGGCAACGTCAAGAACGTGAGCACGTTCGACACCCAGTGTTAGTGAGCTGACGCTGAATCGCGGAGGCCTGCCCGCTCGACGGGCAGGCCTCCGCCCCTTCGAGCAGGCCATACTGACAATTCCCAAGTGGCGTTTGTGGCCAGGTATGGGCGTCGGCCAGCGGGCCTCGCCTCTGGACTGGGTATGACCCATTCGGTTGGCAGCGCCGCAGGCCGGACCGGTGGACCGTCGCCGTCCGAGGCGTCGCCCACCTCCCTGCCCCGGTATGGCGGACCCGCCGCGGGGGTACTGGACGTCGCGACGCCGACGCCGGGGAGGGCACTGTGACGAGGCGCGTGGGACGCCGACCGCGAAGCTCGCTGGCCGGCCTCGTGGTGGCCCTCGTCGCGGCGGCCGGCTGCGTGGTCGGCGGGGTGTCCGACCCCGAGGGGCAGGAGCCCGCCCCGCCGCGGCCCGACACCCCGGCCTCGCCGGGCGCCGGGCAGGACCGGGCCGACGGCACCACCAGCGTCGCGGAGTTCCAGCAGGACGTCACCGACGCGAAGACCATCGCCGAGCGGTACTGGGCCGCCCAGTTCCAGGCCTCGGGGGAGCGGTTCCGCCCGATCCGCCGCGTCATCCCCTACCAGCGGGCCGGCGAGGTGTCCTGCGGCGGGCAGCCGCTGCCGCGCAACAACGCCGTCTACTGCTCGGCCGGCGACTTCATCGCGTACGACGTGAGATGGTCGGTGGGCGCCTTCCGTCAGGTCGGCGACGCGTTCGTGTTCTACCTGCTCGGCCACGAGTACGCGCACGGCATCCAGGCCCGGCTCGGCATCCGCCACTCCTACACCATCCAGCAGGAGTTGCAGGCCGACTGCATGGCCGGGGCGTACCTCGGCGACTCGGTGCGCTCGAAGGCGCTACGGCTCGACGACGGCGACCTGGAGGAGTTCCGCGAAGGGCTGCTGGCAGTCGGGGACGACCCCGACCAGCCCTGGTTCGCCGAGGGCTCGCACGGCACCGCCGAGCAGCGCACCGAGTCGTTCTTCCGCGGCTACGAACGCTCCCTGGCCGCCTGCGACCTGAGCTGAGGCCACCGGGTCGCAGTCAGTTCCACCACTGCCGTACCCACACCGAGGCCCCGCCGCCGTTGTCGCCGAGGTTCGGGTCGTTGAAGGAGAAGACCAGCCGCGACGGCGCACCGGCGTTGTAGTAGAGCATGCAGCCGCTGTCGGCGCCGACGGGGAACCATCGGCCCGAGGTGTAGGTCAACCCGTTGCTCAGCACCAGCATGGATCCCGACGTCACCTTCGCGATCAGCGCGTACCGGGGGGCGTCCGGCGCCGGCCAGCCGCTGCCGGCCAGCGGCAGCTCGCCGGAGATGGACTTCCGGGTGCCCCAGTGGTCGATGCGGATCGTGCCCAGCGCCGACACCCGGAACACGTCCCGGTCGACCATGCCCACCGGTGAGGGCCACGTGGTGTGCACGTTGCCCGGCGCGAACCAGTCCCGCTCATCCTCGTACTGGGGGGTCTCCAGGTCGTAGCAGCGGTCCAGGGGCAGGCTCGCCGCGGCGGCCGGCCCCGCCGGCCAGATCGCGACGGCGGCGGCGAGCAGGACCACGGTGCACCGGGATACCAGGGATCGGACGCGCATGGCGACCTCCGGGCGAGGGGCCGCCGTGCCGGCGACCGGTTGTCCCCGAGTCTCGCGCCCGCGCGCAACCCGTCGGCCAGGTCACCCCGCGACACCGCAGCGCGCGCTGGCGGCGTGGCGGCTGAGAGGATCCCGGGGTACGCACCCGAGGGAGGACCCCCTGAACAGCCACCACCCCGCCGCCGTGCTCTTCGACATGGACGGCACCCTGGTCGACAGTGAGAAGCTGTGGGACGTCGCGCTGCACGAGCTGGCGGCGGAGTACGGCGGCACCCTGTCCGATCCGGCCCGCAAGGCGATGATCGGCTCCAGCATGGCCGCGTCGATGCGCCTCCTGCACGACGACCTGGGCCAGCCGGGGCGCGACCCGCAGGCCAGCGCGGCGTGGATCAACGCCCGGATCCTGGAGCTGTTCCGCACCGGGCTGCGCTGGCGCCCCGGCGCGCTGAACCTGCTGCGGGCCGTCCGGGCGGCGGGCATCCCGACGGCGCTGGTGACCTCCAGCGGCCGGCCCCTGGTGGAGGTGGCGCTGGACACCCTCGGGCGCGACAGCTTCGACGCGGTCGTCTGCGGCGACGAGGTCGAGGCGGCCAAGCCGCACCCGGAGCCGTACCTGACCGCCGCCCGGCTGCTCGGCGTGCCGATCGCCCGCTGCGTCGCGATCGAGGACTCGCCCACGGGGGTGGCCAGCGCGCTCGCCGCCGGCGCGGCGGTGCTGGCCGTACCGGCGGAGGTGCCGATCGGGCCGCTGGACGGCGTACACCAGCTGGAGAGCCTGACCGGCGCGGACCTGGAGCTGCTGGCCGCCCTGCTCGGCGCGCCGCCGCCCGGCGCCTGACGGACGAGGGGCGCCGCCGCCCGGCGCCTGAGACGACCAGGGGCCCCGCCGGTCGGCGGGGCCCCTGGGTGCGCGGCGGGATCAGTCGTGGGCGATGGCGCCGAGCACGTTGATCCGGGCGGCCCGCACCGCCGGGAGCGCCGCGGCGACCACCCCGACGATCGCGGCGAGGCCGAGGAAGATCCCCATCTGGGTCCAGGGCAGTACCAGGTCGGTGATGCCCTCGTCGCGCAGCGCCTCGACCACGGCCGCGCCCAGGCCGGCGCCGACGACGACACCGAGCAGCGCGCCGAACACCGAGATCACCACCGCCTCCACGGTGATCATCCGCATGGTCTGCGCCCGGCGCAGGCCGATGGCCCGCAGCAGCCCCAGCTCCCGGGTGCGCTCCAGCACCGACAGCGCCAGGGTGTTGATGATGCCGAGCACGGCGATCACGATGGCCAGCGCCAGCAGGATCTGGATCATCATGAGCAGCCCGTCGAGCTGACCGGTCTGCTGCTCGATGAACGCCTCCCGGTCGGCCACCGACACCTCGGGGGAGTCGGCCAGCAGCGCCTCGATCCGCGGCTGCACGTCGGCCACCCGGGTGCCCGGCGCCAGCTGGATGAAGCCCTGGATGGGCTGCGGGATGGCGAAGCCGCTCGCCGCCTCCGCCGGCAGCACCATCGGGTTGGTCAGCTGGGAACTGGCGTAGATGCCGGTCACGGTGTACGTCCGCGCCTCGCCCCGGGACGTCTGCACCGGCACCTTCGACCCCACGGAGAGGCCGCGCGCCGTCGCGGTGTCGGAGCTGACCAGCATCCCGTCCGGCGCCAACCGGTCGATGTTGCCGGCGGTCGGCTCGGCCCCGAAGATCTGCCGCAGCGCGGCGACGTCACTGCTCGCCGCCACCCAGGTGCGCTCGCCGCCGACCATCGCCAGGTCGCCGTACTCGCCGTCGGCCAGGCGTACCCCCGGGATCGCGGCGGCCTTCTCCAGCACGGCCGGGTCGAAGCTCGGCGGCCGGGGGCCGCTCTGCGCCCCGGCGATCACCAGCTCGGCCTTCAGGCTGTCCTGGGCTAGCCCGCCGATGCTGCTCTTCGCCGAGTCCAGGATCACCGTCACCCCGGTGACCAGCGCGATGCCGACCATCAGCGCGGCGGCGGTGATGGCGGTGCGGCGCGGGTTGCGCCCCGAGTTGAGCCGGCCCAGCTTGCCCGGTACCGACCAGGCGAAGAGCGCGCCGAGCAGGCTCACCACCGGCCGGCTGATCAGCGGCGTCAGCAGGGCCACGCCGATGAAGGCGAACAGCACCCCGCCGAGGATGGTGGCCAGGGTGTTGCCCCCGGCGTTGCCGGTGAGCCCCAGGGCCAGCAGCGCGCCGCCCACGGCCGTGACGATCGCGCCGGCCACGGTGACCTTGGTCAACGGGCGGTCGGGGGTGGCCACGTCCTGCATCGCCGCGATCGGCGGGATCCGCGACGCCCGAAGCGCCGGCAGCAGCGCCGCCACCACGGTGATCACGAGACCGACGGAGAACGCGCCGACCACCGCGGAGAGCGGCACGCCGATCCCCGCCAGGGTCAGCCCGCCGGCGAACGTGCTGAACAGGTACGCCAGCAGCGCGCCGATGCCGATGCCCGCGCCGAGGCCCAGCACCGAGGCGACCAGCCCCACCGCGATGGCCTCCAGCACCACCGAGCCGATGATCTGGCGGCCGCTGGCCCCCACGGCGCGCATCAGCGCCAACTCCCGGGTGCGCTGCGCCACGATGATCGAGAAGGTGTTGAGGATCAGGAAGGTGCCCACCAGCAGCGCCACCGCGGCGAAGCCGAGCAGGATCCGGTTGAAGAAGGACAGCGCCTCCTTCATGCCGGCCGCCGCGTCCTCGGACAGCTGCGTACCGGTCTTGACCTCGAAGTCGGCGCCCACCGCGGCGGCCACGGCGTCGCGCAGCGACTCGTCGGACACCCCGTCGGCGGCGGTGACCGAGAGGTTGCTGAAGGTGTCCGGCGCGCCGAGCATCAGCTTCTGCGCGACCGGCGTGGTGAACATGATCTCGTTGGCGCCACCGATGGAGTCCCGGCCGCCGCTGTAGCCGAACACGCCGACGATGGTGAACTCCTGCTTCGGCTGGAGGGTCAGCACGCCGACCCGGTCGCCGACCTTCACCTTGCCGGCCGTCGCGAGCGCCTTGTTGATGACGATCTCGTCGTCGGCCTGCGGGGCCCGCCCCTCGCGAAGCCGCACCAGGTCGCTCTCGCCGGTCCAGTTCTCGCCGAGCTGCGGCGGGCCGAACGAGGCGACCACCTTGCCGTTGGCGCCGATCAGCCGTGCCCCGTCGACGCCGACCACGCCGGTGGCCTCGGCGACGCCGGGCGCCGCCCGGACCTTGTCGAGGGTGGCCGCCGGCACGGGCGCCGCCACCGGCATGCCCTCCGCCTCGCCGACGTCGATCTTCGGCTTGGCGGCGACGTTGACGTCCACGCCCTCGTACGCGTCGGCGAAGATCGCGTCGAACGAGCGGCCGAGGGTGTCGGTGAGCACGAACGCGCCGGAGACGAACATGACGCCCAGCACCACGGCCAGGCCGGAGAGGATCAGCCGGACCTTGCGGGCCAGCAGGCTCTTCAGGGTCGCGCGGAACATCAGCGCCCCACCTCGGCCGGGGTGTCCAGCTTCTTCATGGTGTCCAGCACCGTCTCGGCGGTCGGCTCGATCAGCTCGGAGACGATCTGCCCGTCGGCGAGGAAGACCACCCGGTCGGCGTACGCGGCGGCGGTCGGGTCGTGGGTGACCATCACGATGGTCTGCCCGTGCTCGCGCACCGAGTTGCGCAGGAAGTTCAGCACCTCCGCGCCGGCCCGCGAGTCCAGGTTTCCGGTCGGCTCGTCGGCGAAGATCACCTCGGGCCGGGCGACCAGCGCCCGGGCGCACGCCACCCGCTGCTGCTGGCCGCCGGAGAGCTGCGCCGGTCGGTGGTCCAGCCGGTCCCGCAGCCCGACCGTGGCGATCACCGTGTCGTACCAGGCCGGGTCCGGCTTGCGTCCGGCGATCGACAGGGGCAGCAGGATGTTCTCCTTGGCCGTCAACGTCGGCAGCAGGTTGAACTGCTGGAAGATGAAGCCGACCTTGTCGCGGCGCAGCTTCGTCAGGCCCGCGTCGCCCAGGCCGGTGACCTTCGTGTCGCCGATCGACACCGTGCCCCGGGTCACCGAGTCCAGGCCCGCGAGGCAGTGCATCAACGTCGACTTGCCCGAGCCCGACGGCCCCATGATGGCCGTGAACCGGCCCCGCTCGAACTCCGCGCTGACCCCCCGCAGCGCGACGACCTGCGCCTCGCCGCTGCCGTACACCTTCCACACGTCGCTCGCCCGGGCCGCGGCCTGCGCCTGCTGGCCTACCGTCGCGGTCACGTCATCTACCTCTTCCGTCTGTCTTCGGTCCGCGCCGCCCCCGCTGGTCCGGCACGGCAGTCTCATCATCTGTGCTCGCCGGCCCCGATCCGTCCGACTCCGGTCGGAGCCGTGGCGGATTTCGCGCTGCGGGTGCCCCCCCAGTGCCGACTCAGGGTTGCCCCTGAGCCGGCGGCCGGGCGAGGGCGCTTCGCCGGCCGGGACCGATCCTGCACAGTGACGCCGCGTCAGGGTCAACCGCGCGGCGACGTCTCCGGTCACGGTAGGTGACGACGGCAACCGCGCCGCGTGCCGTGGAGCATTCCCGGGTACGCGGCCCGTGCCGGCCGGCGACGAGGCGCTACGCCCGCGGGCGGACCAGACCCGACTCGTACGCCAGCACCACGGCCTGCACCCGGTCGCGCAGCCCCAGCTTTGTCAGCACGTGCCCGACGTGGGTCTTGATGGTGGTCTCGCTGACCGACAACGCCCGGGCGATCTCGGCGTTGGACAGCCCCCGGGCCACGTGCACGAGCACCTCCCGCTCCCGCTCGGTCAGCGCGCTCAGCGTGCGCGGCGGCGCGGCCGCGGGGTCGGGCAGCGCGTCGGCGAAGCGGTCCAGCAGGCGCCGCAGGATGCGCGGCGCCACGACCGCGTCCCCGGCGGCCACCGTGCGGATCGCCGCCACCAGGTCGTCGGCCGGCACGTCCTTGGCCAGGAAGCCGCTCGCCCCGGCCCGCAGCGCCCCCACCACGTACTCGTCCAGGTCGAAGGTGGTCAGGATCAGCACCCGCACCGGCAGCCGGGCGTCGACGATCGCCCGGGTCGCGGCGACCCCGTCCATCCGCGGCATCCGGATGTCCATCAGCACCACGTCGGGCAGCAGCCGCCGGGACAGCTCCACCGCCTCCAGGCCGTCGGCGGCCTCGGCGACGATGTCCAGGTCGTCCTCCGTGCCCAGCACCATCCGGAAGCCGGTACGCAGCAGTGGCTGGTCGTCGGCGAGCAGGATGCGTACCGGCCGTGCCGGCACCGTCGCGTCGGTCACCTGATTCCCCCGTCCCGATCCCCGGTCACGCCGCCGCGCCCCGGGGTTCCACCGGGATCCTCGCCGACACCCGGAAGCCCCCGCCCGGCCGCGCCCCGGTACGCAGGACACCACCGTAGAGGGCGACCCGCTCCCGCATCCCGACCAGGCCGTGCCCGATCCGGTCGCCGTCGGGCCCGGGGCCGCGCCCGGTGTCGGCGATCTCCACGTCGACCGTGTCCCCGTCGAAGCTCAGCAGCACCTGGGCGGTGGCCGCGCCGGCGTGCTTGAGCGCGTTGGTCAGCGCCTCCTGGGTGATCCGGTAGAGGGTCAACGCCACCCCCTCCTCCAGCGTCGCCGGGGTGCCCTCGACCCGCAGGGTCACCGGCAGGCCGGCGTCGCGCACCTGCTCCACGAGCGCCTCGATGCCGGCGAGCCCCGGCTGCGGAGCCAGCTCGGCGGCCGGCTCGGCGTCGGTACGCAGCACGTCGAGCAGCCGGCGCATCTCCCGCAGCGTCGCCCGGCTGGTCTCCTCGATGGTGGCGATCGCCCCGTCGGCCGCGCCCGGATCCTTCGGCAGTACGCGACGGGCCCCCGTGGCCAGCACCCCCATCACGCTGACGTGGTGCGCGACCACGTCGTGCAGCTCGCGGGCAATGCGGCGGCGTTCGTCGGCGACCGCCCGCTCGGCCAGCGAACGCTGGTTCTCCTCGGCCGCCCGGGCCCGCTCCCGCAGCGCCTCCGTGGAGGCCCGACGGGCGTGCACCGCGCGTCCCACCGAGTACGACACCGCCCCCACCAGCAGGTTGTTCAGCACCAGGTAGGCGGGACTGACGTTCGCCAGCAGCTCGTCGGGCGGTGGCGCGAGGGCGCTGGTGGCGCCGACCGGTATCCACAGCACCAGCGCCGCCACGACCGCCGTACGCGGTGGCCCGGCGGCGGCCGCCGTGTAGGTGAGCACCATGAAGGTCATGCCCTGCGTGGTCGGCGCGGGGCCGAGCAGCAGGGGCACCGCCAGCGTCGCCACCGCGAGCGCGACCGCCGCCCACGGCGCCACCCGCCGCCACGCCACCGGCACGGCGCAGACCACGCTCCAGCCCAGCGCCGCCAGCAGGCGCCCCGGCCAGTACTCGCGGGGGGTCAACGCGGTGAGCACCACCTCCGCCACGACGAGCCCGCCGGCGAGGAGCACGTCCGCGGCGAGGGGGTGCTGGCGCAGCCACGCCCGGGGGCCCGAAGTCATACCGCGACGCTATCCGCCGTCGCGGCCGATTGATCGTCGCCGGCGGTGAGCCCGGCCTCATCCCTCAGGAGGAGAGCAGCTCGTCCCCGTCAGGGCGGCCGACGCGGGTTTCACGCGCCGCGTGGACCTCACCGAATGGCGGTGCGCCGGTCAGCCGGTCACTCGTCGGCGCCGGGAGGCGTCGGGCGGGACCGGGCGTCGCGCAGCGGATCCGGCGTCGCCTGCGTCGGGAACGGCGGCGGGGTGCCTCCGAAGGTCGGGCAGAGCGCCTGGTGGCTGCACCAGTCGCAGAGCCGGCTCGGGCGGGGACGGAAATCCTGCTGGGCGGTCGCCTGCTCGATCGCCCGCCACAACGCCACGACGGTGCGCTCGAAGCGCAGCAACTCGTCGGCGTCCGGGGCGTAGTCGCAGACCTCCGAGTCCTTGAGGTAGAGCAGCCGCAGCACCCGGGGGACCACGCCCCGGGTGCGCCAGAGCACCAGCGCGTAGAACTTGAGCTGGAACAATGCCCGCGCCTCGAACGCCTCGCGCGGCGCGCCGCCGGTCTTGTAGTCGACCACCCGCAGCGCCCCGTCGGGCGCCACGTCGAGCCGGTCGACGTAGCCCCGGATCAGCAGCTCCTCGTCGACCACCGCCGAGATCAGGCTCTCCCGCTCGGCCGGCTCCAGCCGGCGCGGGTCCTCCACCGCGAAGTAGCCCTCCAGCAGCCCGGCGGCGGAGCGGAGGAACTCGGTCGCCGCCGGGTCGCCGTCGGCGAACAGCGCCGCCAGCTCGGGCTGCTCGGTGACCAGCCGGTCCCACTGCGGGGCCACCAGGTCGCCGGCGGCCGTCGGGGTGCGCCCGGCGGCCGGCAGGTCGAACAGCCGCTCCAGCACCGCGTGCACGAGCGTGCCCCGGGCCTGCTCGACGGTCGGCCGCTCGGGCAGCCGGTCGATGCTGCGCAACCGGTAGAGCAGCGGGCAGGTCTTGAAATCTGCCGCCCGCGACGGCGACAGCGAGGCCCGCACCGTCGCCGGGACATCGGTCGGGGTCGGGGAATGCTGCGTGGTCACCGGTTCCGCCGTCATGCCCGAGAGGTTAGGGCACCGGTGTGACACCACCACCGTCGCCGCACCGGTGCATGATCGCGTCGCTGGACCGGTGCGCGATCGCGTCGCCGCGCCGGCGTCCGCTCCCGTCGCCACGCCGGCGCATGATCTCCGCCGCGTAGCATCGATCCGATGGAGCAGACGAGGCGACCGCGCCGCCGGCCCGACGCGCGGACCGGCCTGACCGTGGGCCGGGTGTTCGGGGTGCCGCTGCACCTCAACGGCTCGATGGTGCTGCTCACCCTGCTGGTGACCGTGCTGTACGCCGAGTTCGCCCGCCGCCAGCTCGACCTGTCCCAGCTCGCCGGCTACCTGATCGGCTTCGGCTTCGTGGTCTCCCTGCTCGGCTCGGTGCTCCTGCACGAGCTCGGCCACGCCCTCACCGCCCGCCGCTACGGCATCGGTGTGCGCGGGATCACCCTGGAGCTGCTCGGCGGCTACACCGAGATGGACCGCGACGCCCCGACGCCCCGCATCGACCTGCTGGTGTCACTCGCCGGCCCGGCCGTCTCCGCCGTGCTCGGCGTGCTCGCGGTCGCCGCCACCCTCGCCCTGCCCGACCGTACCCTGGCCAACCAGCTCGCCTTCCAACTGGCCGTGAGCAACGTCATCGTCGCGCTGTTCAACATGTTGCCCGGGCTGCCGCTCGACGGCGGCCGGGCGCTGCGGGCGGCGGTCTGGGCGGTGACCCGCGACCGGCACCGCGGCACCGAGGTCGCCGGCTGGGTGGGACGCGTCGTCGCCGTCGGCACCGCCGCGCTGGTCGCCCTGCTCACCCTCACCCGCGACCTGGCGCCGCTGGCGCTGCCGCTGATGCTGCTCGTCGCGTTCACCCTGTGGCGCGGCGCCGGGCAGTCGATCCGGATGGCCCGGATCAGTCGCCGCTTCCCGCTGATCGACCTGGCCCGGCTGGCCCGGCCCGTGCTCGCCGTGCCCACCGGCACGCCGCTGGCCGAGGCGCACCGCCGGCGCGCCGACGGGAGCACCCCGGGCGCCGCCCTCGTGGTCACCGACACCGCCGGCCGGCCGGTCGCCCTGGTCGACCCGGCGGCGGCGGACGCCGTACCCGTGGAACGCCGCCCCTGGCTGGCCGTCGACGCGGTCGCCCGATCCCTGCCCGACCTGCCCGCGATGCCGGTGGGACTCGACGGGGAACGCGTGATGGAGACCGTGCAGACCCACCCGGGCGCGCAGTACGTGGTGACCTCAGGCGAAGATGTCGTGGGCATTCTGCACATCGCGGATCTCGCTCAGCTCCTCGAACCCCAACGGAAGATGAACACGTGACCGCAACTCCCCCCGTCGCCCCGGCAGACCCGGGCACCCCGGTGCCCGCCGACACCCCGGCGCTGCCCCCCGTGCACCGCGGCCCGTTCCGGATCGGCGACCGGGTGCAGCTGACCGACCCCAAGGGGCGGATGCACACGGTCACCCTCGAGCCCGGCAAGGCGTTCCACACCCACCGCGGCATCCTGGAGCACGACGCGCTGATCGGCCTGCCCGACGGCAGCGTGGTCACCACCACCGGCGGCGGCACCGCGTTCCTCGCCCTGCGACCGCTGCTGTCGGACTACGTGCTCTCCATGCCGCGCGGCGCCCAGGTGATCTACCCGAAGGACTCCGCCCAGATCGTCGCCATGGGCGACATCTTCCCCGGTGCCAAGGTCCTGGAGGCCGGCGCCGGCTCCGGCGCGCTGTCCTGCTCCCTGCTGCGTGCGGTCGGCACCGGAGGCGAGCTGCACTCGTTCGAGGTGCGCGACGACTTCGCCCAGATCGCCCGGCGCAACGTCGAGGCGTTCTTCAACGGGCCGCACCCCGCGTGGCACCTGCACGTCGGCGACGTCGCCGGGTGCGCCGAGACCGGCTTCGACCGGATCATCCTCGACATGCTCACCCCGTGGGAGACCCTCGACATGGTCGAGCGGGCGCTGGTTCCCGGTGGCGTGTTCATCGGCTACGTCGCCACCACCCCGCAGCTGTCCGAACTGGTCGAGGCGCTGCGTGAGCGCGGCGGCTGGACCGAGCCGCGGGCCTGGGAGTCGCTGGTGCGCGACTGGCACGCCGAGGGTCTGGCCGTGCGACCGGACCACCGCATGATCGCGCACACCGCGTTCCTCGTCTCCGCGCGTAAGCTCGCCCCCGGCGTCACCGCACCGCCGCGGCGCCGCAAGCCCAGCAAGGGCGCCGAGGCGTACGCCGAACGCCGCCAGGCGCTGCGTGAGGCCGAGGCCGCCAGGCAGGCGGCGGCTGCCTCGGCGCAGCAGGCCGCCGAGGACACGGAACAGCCGTGACGGCGCA
Organism: Micromonospora sp. DT62; assembly: GCF_049847285.1. NCBI lineage: Bacteria > Bacillati > Actinomycetota > Actinomycetes > Micromonosporales > Micromonosporaceae > Micromonospora > Micromonospora sp. DT62. Next base: position 118,798 of record NZ_JBNCOB010000018.1, on the reverse strand, counting down.
GCGGGGCGACGAGGAGTGAACGGACGGATCCCGCCCGTCGGCGCGTGCCGGCGGGCCGGGCACGGGGAGGTGGCATGAGCCGGCCCGGCTTCGGCGGGGGTGACCTGCCGGCGGTGTTCCCGGACTGGTCGCCCTACCAGGACCTCGAATCGGCGGCCCGGGCGTACCTGCGCGATCCCGACGTCGCGCTCGAGGCGCTCGGTGGGGTGCTGCGCGGCGCTTCGGTGCTCGGCTTCACCCTGGAACGCTTCGTCAACGAGGTCAACGGGGTGTGGCAGGAGGTCGTGGTCTGCGACGGCAGCCGCCTCGTCCTCTGGCACGGCGAGGACGTGCCGCCGGAGGACGGGCCACCGGGCTCGATGACCTCGTCGTTGCGGGTGGTGCCGGTCTCCACCGTGACCGAGGTCGGCTGCCGGCGCCGGCTCACCCGCGCCGAGGACGGCGGGATCCGGGTCGACAGCATCGACGTCTACCTGCTGCTCACCTCGCTGGACGAGGCGCCGCCCAGTGACGAGGCGGTGGGCGCGCCCCGGCACGACGCGCTGCGCTTCGGCAAGACCCTCGACGACGGCGGCGCCGGACAGATCGCCCGCCTGGAGGAGTTCGCCCGCCTGGTCGCCTCGGTGGTCGGCCGCCCGATGCTCTGAGCCGTACGCCCGGGTGGGCCGCGCAGGCGGGGTTCCCGGACGTCTCGATCCTCCCGCGCGCTCGCGCGGGAGGGCCGGGCCGTCAGTCCTCCTCGGCCTCCGGGCCGGCCACCTCGACGCCGTCGCTGCCGCGCACCACGTGGATGCACTCGCCCGGGCACTCCTTCGCCGAGTCGATCACCTCGAGGCGCAGGTGCTCCGGCACGTCGACCCGGCTGCCCGGCGCCATCCGCAGCTCGCCGTCGGGGCCCTTGACGTACGCCAGCCCGTCGACGTCGAACTCGAAGACCTCGGGCGCGTACTGCACGCAGAGCCCGTCGCCCGTGCAGAGATCCTGGTCAACCCAGACCTGCAACTCGTCCGTCACGACCTGCGCCACGGCGCACCCCCCATGTTCTCCCGTCCCACGCCCCGACGGTACCCGAACGCCCGTACCGGCCCCCCCGGGCCACCCTTCGCGATCAAGGTTCGGTGACGAGCGCGTTGCGTGGGACCGAATCGGCCTCATAGCGGCTAGTGTTAGGGCAGAACGTTCAAGCCCCCCGGGGAGGTGGGACGTGGCACGCAGCGACGACGCGGACTCGCGCGCCGCACGGTGGGAGAAGGAGGCCCACGATCTCTCCACGCAGGTCGCGTTCCTTCAAGAGGAACTCGCTCTGGTGCGGCGCAAGTTGACCGAAAGCCCCCGACACGTCCGGCAGCTCGAAGAGCGGCTGGCGGCCACCCAGGCACAGTTGGCGCGGCTGACCGAGAACAACGACCGGCTCGTGAGCACTCTCAAGGAGGCTCGCGCGCAGATCGTGACGCTCAAGGAGGAGATCGACCGCCTCGCGCAACCGCCGAGTGGTTACGGCGTCTTCCTTGCGCGGCACGACGACGGCACGGTGGACGTCTTCACCGGCGGACGCAAGCTCCGGGTCGCCGTCTCGCCCTCGCTGGACGTCGCCGAGCTGCGGCGCGGCCAGGAGGTCCTGCTCAACGACGCGCTCAACATCGTCGACGCGTTCGGTTTCGAGCGGGTCGGCGAGGTGGCGATGCTCAAGGAGATCCTCGCGGGTCCCGACGGCGGCCCGGGCGACCGGGCCCTGGTGGTCTCGCACTCCGACGAGGAGCGCATCGTGCACCTCGCCGACACCCTGATCGGTTCGCCGATCCGGGCCGGCGACTCGCTCATGATCGAGCCCCGCTCGGCGTACGCGTACGAGCGGATCCCGAAGAGCGAGGTCGAGGAACTGGTCCTGGAGGAGGTGCCCGACGTCGACTACACCGACATCGGTGGCCTTCACTCGCAGATCGAGCAGATCCGCGACGCGGTGGAACTGCCCTTCCTGCACGCCGACCTGTTCCGCGAGCACCAGCTCCGCCCGCCGAAGGGCATCCTGCTCTACGGCCCGCCCGGCTGCGGCAAGACGCTGATCGCCAAGGCGGTGGCCAACTCGCTCGCGAAGAAGATCGCCGAGCGGGAGGGCAAGGAGAAGCACACCAGCTTCTTCCTCAACATCAAGGGCCCGGAGCTGCTCAACAAGTACGTCGGCGAGACCGAGCGGCACATCCGGCTGATCTTCCAGCGGGCCCGGGAGAAGGCCGGCGAGGGCACACCGGTCATCGTGTTCTTCGACGAAATGGACTCGATCTTCCGGACCCGGGGCTCCGGTGTCTCCTCCGACGTGGAGAACACCATCGTCCCGCAGCTGCTCAGCGAGATCGACGGCGTGGAGGGGCTGGAGAACGTCATCGTCATCGGCGCCTCCAACCGGGAAGACATGATCGACCCGGCGATCCTGCGACCTGGCCGGCTCGACGTGAAGATCAAGATCGAGCGGCCGGACGCCGAGGCGGCCAAGGACATCTTCACCAAGTACATCCTCGCCGGGCTGCCGCTGCACCCGGACGACCTGACCGAGCACGGCGGCGACCCCCAGGCCACCGTCGCGGCGATGATCGACGCGGTCGTGCTGCGGATGTACTCGGAGACCGAGGAGAACCGCTTCCTCGAGGTCACCTACGCCAACGGCGACAAGGAAGTCCTCTACTTCAAGGACTTCAACTCCGGCGCGATGATCCAGAACATCGTCGACCGGGGCAAGAAGATGGCCATCAAGGAGTTCCTCACCTCCGGACGCAAGGGCCTGCGCCTGCAGCACCTCCTCGACGCCTGCGTCGACGAGTTCCGGGAGAACGAGGACCTGCCCAACACCACCAACCCCGACGACTGGGCCCGGATCTCCGGCAAGAAGGGCGAGCGGATCGTCTACATCCGCACGCTCGTCTCCGGCGGCAAGGGCGCGGAGGCCGGCCGGTCCATCGAGACCGCCAGCAACACCGGCCAGTACCTCTGACGGACACCCGCACGGGGCCCGTGGCGCGACGCGCCACGGGCCCCGTCCCGTCCGTGCCCGCCTCTCGCGCCCGCCGCCCCGGTCCGCCGCGCCCCCATCCGCCGCGCGGCCGACTACGCTCGACGTGACGGGGGACCGGGTCGGGCGAGCGAAGCGGGTAGGTCGATGAGCGTAAGACGGATCATGGGCACCGAGGTCGAGTACGGCATCTCCGTTCCCGGCCAGGCCGGGGCCAACCCCATGGTCACCTCCTCCCAGGTGGTCAACGCCTACGGGGCGCGCCCGGAACTCAACCGGGGCGGCCGCGCCCGCTGGGACTACGAGGAGGAGTCGCCGCTGCGGGACGCGCGCGGCTTCACCTACTCGGGTGCCGCGTACGACCCGGCCGAGGCACTCGCCGACGAGGACCTCGGGCTGGCCAACGTGATACTCACCAACGGCGCACGGCTCTACGTCGACCACGCCCACCCGGAATACTCCACACCAGAGGTGACCAACCCGCTGGACGTGGTGCGCTGGGACAAGGCGGGGGAGCGGGTGATGGCCGAGGCGGCCCGGCGCGCCGCCACGATCCCCGGCACCCAGCCGATCCACCTCTACAAGAACAACACCGACAACAAGGGCGCCAGCTACGGCTCGCACGAGAACTACCTGATGCGCCGGCAGACGCCGTTCGCCGACATCGTCGCGTACCTGACACCGTTCTTCGTGACCCGGCAGATCGTCTGCGGCGCCGGCCGGGTCGGCATCGGCCAGGACGGCGGGCAGAGCGGCTTCCAGATCTCCCAGCGTGCGGACTTCTTCGAGGTCGAGGTCGGCCTGGAGACCACCCTCAAGCGGCCGATCATCAACACCCGCGACGAGCCGCACGCCGACGCCGACAAGTACCGCCGGCTGCACGTCATCATCGGCGACGCCAACCTGTCGGAGATCTCCACGTACCTCAAGGTCGGCACCACGGCGCTGATCCTCACGATGATCGAGGAGAAGGCGCTCGGCCCCGACCTCGGCATCGCCGACCCGGTCAGCGAGCTGCGCGCCGTCAGCCACGACCCGTCCCTGACGCACCGGATGCGGCTGCGCGACGGGCGGCGGCTGACGGCCCTGGACCTCCAGTGGGCCTACTACGAGCGGGTCCGGTCCTTCGTGGACGACCGCTACGGCACCGACGCCGACGAGCAGACCCTCGACGTGCTCGCCCGCTGGGAGCGCGTGCTGGACAGGCTGGGCCGTGACGTCATGCTCTGCGCCGACGAGCTGGACTGGGTGGCCAAGCTGCGGCTGCTGGAGGGCTACCGGGAGCGCGAGCAGCTCGGCTGGGGCTCGCACAAGCTCCAACTGGTCGACCTCCAGTACTCCGACGTCCGCCCGGAGAAGGGCCTCTACCACCGGCTGGTCTCCCGGGGCGCGATGAAGACGCTGCTCGACGACGAGCAGACGCGTACGGCGATGACCGAACCGCCGGAGGACACCCGGGCCTACTTCCGCGGCCGCTGCCTGGCCCAGTACGCCTCCGAGGTCGTCGCGGCCAGCTGGGACTCGGTCATCTTCGACGTCGGCCGGGAGTCGCTGGTGCGGGTGCCGATGATGGAGCCGGAGCGCGGCACCCGCAAGCACGTGGGGGCGCTCTTCGACCGCTGTGCGAGCGCCAAGGACCTGCTGGAGACCCTCACCGGCGGCTGACCGGGTCGACGATTGCCCGTCGGGTGCCGAACGCGGCGCGCGGCGGGCTTTTCGTCGCCTCCGCGAGGTAAGTTGATCGCAGGGCGATCGTGGAGGAGGCAGCAATGGCCACTCGTGACAGCGGCGGGCAGTCGCAGTCGGGCAAGTCGCGTCAGGGCGAGGAGATCGAGGACGTCACCACGGAGGCGAACCCGGAGGTCGCCGAGCGGCACGCCGAGATCACCGAGGACGTCGACGACCTGCTCGACGAGATCGACTCGGTCCTCGAGGAGAACGCCGAGGAGTTCGTCAGGGGCTACGTACAGAAAGGGGGTGAATAGGTTAAACCCGGCATTTCGGACATGTCTCGACAGTGGGATGACCGAAACGGTGAGCGTCTCTGCCGCGACTGCGGCGTGTGGAAGCCCTTAGCGGACTTCTGCGCCAACAGCAGGAGACCAGACGGTCGAGGCAGCTACTGCAAATCGTGCTTCAATGCGCGTTCGAGGGCCAGCTACGCGAAGCGCGTCCGGGAACGGGATGGGCGTGAGGTGCGTCAGTTACCGGCGGTGCCGGAGGGGTACCGCCGGTGTCCGGCGTGCGATGCGTCAGGGTGCTGGCGGACTTTCCCCGTAACCGATCCGGGCGGGGCGGCCACGGCCGATACTGCAAGCCCTGCCACAACGAGAAGGGCAGGGAGTCGCGGACGCGGCTCCACGGCGGCAGTCGCGAATACCACCTGCGGCGGCGCTACGGCATCGGTGAGGTTGAGTTCCAGGAGCTCCTGGCCGAGCAGGGCGGGGTGTGCGCGATCTGTGGCACACCGGATCCTGAACATGTCGACCACGATCATCGCACCGGGTGGGTGCGCGGGATATTGTGCTTCAACTGCAACGGTGGCCTTGGCCAGTTCCGTGACGATCGGTCGCGGCTGGCCGGGGCGATCACATATCTGAGAGGAACCACGTGGCAGCGGGTTTTGATCCATCCGGGCGTCTACCAGATGTGTTCACCAACGCGGGGACGTCCTCCTTCACCTCGTTCCTGAGCAAGGTGGCCCCCGAGATGTTGCCCGGCCGCCGGCCGCTGCCGCCGGGTATGGCCGCCGACATGGCGCCGCACGCGACCACCATCGTGGCCATCTCGGCCGCCGGCGGTGTCGTGATGGCCGGCGACCGGCGGGCCACCATGGGCAACCTGATCGCCCAGCGCGACATCGAGAAGGTCCACCCGGCCGACGCGTACTCCCTGGTCGGCATCGCCGGCACGGCGGGGATCGGCATCGAGCTGATGCGACTGTTCCAGGTGGAGCTGGAGCACTACGAGAAGATCGAGGGCGCGATGCTCTCGCTCGACGGCAAGGCCAACCGGCTCGCCTCCATGATCCGTGGCAACCTGGGCGCCGCGATGCAGGGTCTCGCGGTGATCCCGCTCTTCGCCGGCTACGACCTGGCCGCGAAGGACCCGGCGCGGGCGGGCCGCATCTTCAGCTTCGACGTCACCGGCGGCCCCTACGAGGAGACCGGCTACGACGCGATCGGCTCCGGCTCGCTCTTCGCCCGGTCGGCGCTGAAGAAGCGCTTCCAGCCGGGACTCTCCATCGACGAGGCGGTCCGGCTCGCGGTCGAGGCGCTCTACGACGCGGCCGACGACGACACCGCGACCGGCGGCCCGGACCTGATCCGGCGGATCTACCCGGTGGTGATGACGGCGACGGCGGAGGGCACCCACCGGCTCACCGACGAGGAGATGTCGGCGATCGCCGAGAGCGTGGTCTCCGGCCGGATGGAGAACCCGGGCGGTTGATCCGCTCCCGCCCGTACCAGTCAGCAGCCGTCAGCACAGCGCCCTAAGGAGAACCGCCGCCGTGGCCATGCAGTTCTACGCCTCGCCCGAGCAGATCATGCGCGACCGCTCCGAGCTGGCCCGCAAGGGCATCGCCCGGGGCCGCAGCGCGGTGGTCCTGAGCTACGAGGGCGGGGTGCTCTTCGTCGCCGAGAACCTCTCCAGCGCCCTGCACAAGGTCAGTGAGATCTACGACCGGATCGGCTTTGCCGCCGTCGGCCGCTACAACGAGTTCGAGAACCTGCGCCGTGCCGGCGTGCGGATGGCCGACCTGAACGGCCTCAGCTACGACCGGCGTGACGTCACCGGTCGGGCCCTGGCGAACGCCTTCGCGCAGACCCTGGGTGCCATCTTCACCGAGCAGTCAAAGCCGTTCGAGGTGGAGATCTGCGTGGCCGAGGTGGGCACCACCGCCGAGGACGACGAGCTCTACCGGCTCACCTACGACGGATCCGTCAACGACGAGCCGGGCCGGATGGCGATGGGCGGGCAGGCCGAGGCCATCACCGGCGTGCTGAAGTCCCACCACCGTCCGGACATGTCGCTGGGCGAGGCGGTCAAGGTCGCGGTGCAGGCCCTGAGCAGTGTCGGGGGAGAGGGCGGCGCCGCCCGGACCATCGCCGCCAACCAGTTGGAGGTGGCGATCCTGGACCGCCGCCGGGTGGGGCGGACGTTCCGCCGGATCACCGGGGCCGCGTTGACCGCGCTGCTCGACGGCGACAAGGCCGAGGAGCCGGTGTCGGCCCGCCCGGAGACGCCGACCTCGCCGACCGAGGAGGCGAAGAAGCCCACCACGTCGGCCGGCTCGGCGGACCTGGAGGGCCGGGACACCCCCGAGGCGTAGCGGGCACGTCGAGGCTGGGCGGTCGGGCGTGGACACGCCCGACCGCCCAGCCCGAGCCCGACGACGGCGCGCGGGTCGAGTGCGACCCGCGCCGTCGTGCAACCCCACCGCGCCCGCCACCCGCCGCACGCCGTTCTCGGGTATGCCAAGGGTCGCCCGCCGTTCCCGGGCGTCTCAGAGGCCTTCCGGCGCCGCCGTCCGGGACCTGCCCGCCCGTCGCGGATCCGTGGCGCGGAACGTCCAACCGGGACGCCCCGCGCCGAAGGGCGTCGGCGTCGCACCACACCCGGCCGGCCGGCGTACGGACGAGCGGCCGTGTCCGCCGCGCGCCCGCGGGGACCGGCGCTGCGGTGCCCGGGACCGACCGTCACCGATCCCGTGTGAGACCGGCACGGTGTGCGCTGCCCATCTGGGGCCTCGGGCGGCTAATGTCTCATCATGGAGCGGCGAATCTTCGGCCTCGAGACCGAGTACGGCGTCACCTGCACCTACCGCGGGCAGCGGCGGCTGTCCCCTGACGAGGTCGCCCGGTACCTCTTCCGCCGGGTGGTGTCGTGGGGCCGTTCGAGCAACGTTTTCCTGCGCAACGGCGCCCGGCTCTACCTGGACGTCGGCTCGCATCCGGAGTACGCCACCCCGGAGTGCGACTCGGTGGTGGACCTGGTCGCGCACGACCGGGCCGGCGAGCGGATCCTGGAGGGTCTGCTCGTCGACGCGGAGAAGCGGCTGCACGACGAGGGCATCGCGGGCGAGATCTACCTGTTCAAGAACAACACCGACTCGGCCGGCAACTCGTACGGCTGTCACGAGAACTACCTGGTGTCGCGGCACGGGGAGTTCGGCCGGTTGGCCGACGTGCTGATCCCGTTCCTGGTCACCCGGCAGTTGATCTGCGGGGCGGGCAAGGTGCTGCAGACGCCGCGCGGGGCGGTCTACTGCCTGTCGCAGCGGGCCGAGCACATCTGGGAGGGCGTCTCGTCGGCGACGACCCGGAGCCGGCCGATCATCAACACCCGCGACGAGCCGCACGCGGACGCGGAGCGCTACCGCCGGCTGCACGTCATCGTCGGCGACTCGAACATGAACGAGGTCACCACGCTGCTCAAGGTCGGCACCGCCGACATCGTGCTGCGGATGATCGAGGCCGGGGTGGTGATGCGTGACCTGACGCTGGAGAACCCGATCCGGGCCATCCGCGAGGTGTCGCACGACATCACCGGGCGCCGCAAGGTGCGGCTCTCCTCCGGCAAGGAGGTCAGCGCGCTGGAGATCCAGCAGGAATACCTGGCCAAGGCGACCGAGTTCGTGGAGCGGCGCGGCGGAGACCAGACCGCGAAGCGGGTGGTGGAGCTGTGGGGCCGGGTGCTGAGCGCGGTGGAGACCGGCGACCTGGAGCCGGTGTCCCGGGAGATCGACTGGGTGACCAAGCTGCGGTTGATCGAGCGCTACCAGCGCAAGCACGACTTGCCGCTGTCGCACCCGCGGGTGGCCCAGATGGACCTGGCCTACCACGACCTGCGCCGGGGCCGGGGCCTCTACGGGCTGCTGGAGAGGCGCGGCGAGGTGGACCGGGTGGCGACCGATCCGGAGATCTTCGAGGCCAAGGAGACCCCGCCACAGACGACCCGGGCCCGGCTGCGCGGGGAGTTCATCCGGCACGCCCAGGAGAAGCGGCGCGACTTCACCGTCGACTGGGTGCACCTCAAGCTCAACGACCAGGCGCAGCGCACGGTGCTCTGCAAGGACCCGTTCCGGGCGTACGACGAGCGGGTGGAACGGCTGATCGCCAGCATGTGACGGCAGCGGGCCGGCCCGGTGCGGTGGCGATCGCCGTCCGGGCCGGCCGGGCCGGTAGGCTGACCGCGCCATGACGACTTCCGAACCCCCCGAGCGCGGTCACCAGCGACAGAACTGGGCCGAGCGCCGCCGCGAGAAGATCCGCGCCGAGATCGAGCGCAACCGGCGCGGCGAGTACACGGTTCCCACCTGGGTGCTGGCGCTCGCGCTGGTGCTGATCGTGGGTGCCTGGCTCGCCCTCATCTTCCTGGTCTGATCCCGGCCGGCAACGTGGACGGGCGCCGCGGGCCGGGTCCGACACGGCACCCCGGCCGGGGCGACGCCGCATTCTGGAAGTTGTGCCGCTCCCGGCTGAGCTGGAACCGTCGTGCCCGTTCGGCATTGTCGGTGACGGGCCACGCGCGCTGCGTGGTCGCGGCAGGGAGGGTGACCGTATGGCACACATCGACCTCGGCCTCGACGAGCGGGAGCATCCGGGCATCAACGGCCCGCTGCGGTTCCGTCCCGAGACGGCCAAGCCGCTCGGCGAGCTGGCGGAGGCGCTGCTGCGCGCCCCGCACCCCACGCTGACGGCGGGGGAGCGGGAGCTGATCGCGGCGTACGTGTCGGGGCTCAACGACTGCAACTTCTGCTGTGCCTCGCACTCGGCGTTCGCGGCGGCGCAGCTGCCCTCGGGCATGCGGCTGGTGGAGCAGGTCCGTGCCGATCCGGCGGCCGCCGAGGTCAGCGAGAAGCTGCGGGCGTTGCTGGACATCGCCGGTGCCGTGCAGCGCAGTGGCCGGGAGGTGACGGCGGACCTGGTCAAGGTCGCCCGGGGCGCTGGCGCGACGGATCTGGAGATCCACGACACGGTCCTGATCGCGGCGGCGTTCTGCATGTTCAACCGGTACGTGGACGGGCTGGGCACGCTGGCCCCGGAGGACCCGGCGGTGTACGAGATGGCCGCCGAGCGCATCGTGCGGTACGGCTACGGGGCGAGCTGACCGATCACCACCGGGTCCCGGCACCTGCCGCTCGGGGGCGGGCGACCGCCGCACCCGCAGGCACCGGGGCCCGGTGGTGGCCGCGGGTCAGGACAGCAGGCGCGCGGCGTGCCGGCCGGCCGCGGCGGCGGCCAGGAAGTAGGCGTGGTCGGCGTCGAGGCCACGACCCATGGTGGACAGCGTCACCGGGGTGTCCCGCAGCGCGGCGTCCAGCCCGTCGGTCGGGACCCGGACGACGGTGTGCCGCGCCGTGAGGGGTACCAGCGCCGCGTCGACCTCGCCGGCCAGCGCCGGGGCCAGTCCGTCGGGCACGACCAGCTCGGCGGGGGCGAGGGCCACCCGGCCGTACGCGGTCAGGCTGTGGTGCGACACGCCCCGGTGGCGGGGCCGGGGGTCGGCGTCGGAGATCCGCAGCGACCCGATCGGACGCCCGCCCAGCGTGGCGACGGCGTTGACGGCCTCCCCGACGGCCACCCCGGAGAAGCCCCACCGGGTGCCGGTGCCCAGGTTGCCCGGTCCCTGGGCGACGATCGCCACGTCGGCGCGCAGCACGTGCCGGGCGGCCAGCAACCCGCTGTGCACGGTGCTCGCCTCCAGGTCCCCGCCGAACGCCTGGCCGACGGTGACCGTGCCGACGAGGTGGTCGCCCAGCGCGGCGAGGGTGCGGGAGAACCAGGCCGGCAGCGCCCCGCCGTCGGTCAGCAGGTAGGCGACCCGGGCGGCGGGGGCGTCGGCGTGGATGCCGGCCAGGACGGCCGGCAGCGCGGAGTGCAGGTCGGCGGTGACGACGGGCAGGCCGGCCAGGTCGTCGGCGGCCTCCATGACCTCCCGGTGCGGGGACGCCTCCTCGTCGACACCGAGCAGGATCGGCTGCAGCGGGGTGTAGCGGGCCTTGACGAGGTGCCCGGCGTCGCGGCTGTCGAGGGCCTGCGGCGGGTCCGGGGGCAGCCGGTCGGGCAGCGCCACGACCAGGGCGTATCCGCCGGTGCCGAGGCCCATCAGCAGCGCGCCGGCGTTGAGCAGCACCCGGTCGCCGGGCTCGGGCCGCCCGACGAGCGCGGGATAGGCCAGGGCGCGTACGGTGCCGCCGTCGGGCAGCTCGACGTCCAGTTCCACCGCCCCGGTCCACTGCCGCCGCAGCGCCGTCACCGTTCCCGACCGCCATCGCACCATGCCCGGCACGCTAGCGTCGCCACCCGCAGCGGGCGCGCCCGGGGCGGTGCGGCCGGTCGGCGGGTCAGCCGCCGGGGCCGTCGGGTTCCGGGGCGTCGCCGGTGCGGGTGGGGTCGAGGAAGACGTACCGGATCTGTGGGTAACGGGCGGTGAGCCGCCGCTCGGCCTGGTCGGCGGCGTCCTCGATGGTGGCGCCGCTCGCGTCGTCGTCGAAGTCCACCTTCGCGGCGACCAGGACGTCGCTCGGGCCGAGCTGCATCGTCAGCAGCGTGTCGATGCGCCGCACGGCGGGCAGGCCGGCCAGTTCCTCGGTGATCTCGCCGCGCAGTCGTTCCGGTACGGAGCGGCCGACCAGCAGCGAGATGTTGCTGTGCGCCAGGACGGCGGCCACCACGAGCAGCAGCACGCCGATCAGGATGGAGGCGGCGCCGTCCCAGAACTCGTCGCCGGTGAGCTGGGACAGGGCCACCCCGGCGGCGGCCAGCACCAGCCCGATCAGAGCGGCGCTGTCCTCCAGGAACACCGCCTTCAGGGGGGTGTCGGAGGTCAGGTGCAGGAACCGGCGCGGCGTGGTGCGCCAGCGCCGGGACTCGGCGCGGACCTGGTGCACGGCGCGGGCCAGCGAGACCGACTCGATGGCGAACGACACCGCCAGCACTATGTAGGTGACCAGGTACTCGCCGCTGTGCTTGTGCACCAGGATGGTGGTGACGCCGTGGGTGATCGCGAATCCGGCGCCGGCGACGAACGTGAACAGCGCCGCGAGGAACGCCCAGACGTAGCTCTCCTTGCCGTACCCGAAGGGGTGCCGGGCGTCGGCGGGCCGCGCCCCGCGGCGCAACGCGAGGTACAGCAGCACCTCGGTGGTGGTGTCGGCGACGGAGTGCACGGCCTCGGAGAGCATCGCCGCCGACCCGGAGATCACCCCGGCGATGAGCTTGGCCACCGCGATGGCGAGGTTGGCGGCCCCCGCCACCACGACGGTGGCGACGCTCTCGGTCCTGACCTCCGGCTGGGCCACCACGTCACTGTAGGGTCGTCGGTGGCCGGCCGCCCGGCGACCGGTGAACCGGCCGGGCGCGACGCGGGGCACGTCCTGCCCGCGTGGGTGCACGGGCGCGGCGGGTGGGCTGCTAGCGTCTACCGCGTGTCGCGGACCCGCACCGAACGCCTGGTCAACCTGGTTATCTGCCTGCTGTCCACGCGGCGGTTCCTGACCGCCGCGCAGATCGCCGCGACCGTGCCCGGCTACGAGCACGATCCGGATGACGCGCGTGACCACGAGGCCTTCCAGCGCAAGTTCGAGCGGGACAAGGCCGAGCTGCGCGAGCTGGGCGTGCCGCTGGAGACCGGGACGGCGAGCGTCTTCGACGCGGAGCCCGGCTACCGGATCGCCCACCGGGAGTACGCGCTGCCCGACATCCCGCTCGAACCGGACGAGGCCGCCGCGGTCGGCATCGCCGCCCGGCTGTGGCAGCACGCGGGCCTGGCCGCCGCCGCCTCCTCCGGGCTGGCGAAGCTGCGCGCCGCCGGCGTCGACGTGGACCCGCAGGCCACGCTGGGCCTGGAGCCGATGGTCACGGTGGACCCGGCGTTCGCGCCGCTCACCGCCGCGGCCCGGGACCGGCGCGAGGTCAGCTTCGACTACCGGGTGCCTGACCGCGACGACTCGACCCGCCGCCGCCTCCAGCCGTGGGGCGTGGTCTGCTGGCGGGGCCGCTGGTACGTGGTCGGGCACGACCTCGACCGCGAGGCGACCCGCTGCTTCCGGCTGTCCCGGGTGGTCGGCACGGTCCGGGCGACCGGCGCTCCCGGAGGCTACGAGCCACCGGCCGGGGTCGACCTGATCAGCCACGTGGCCCGCTGGTCGGGGCCGGCGGAACGCACCGGGCGGGCCACCGTGCTGGTCGCCGCCGGCCGCGCCGCCGGGCTGCGCCGCTGGGCCGTCGACGTCACCGCCTGCCCGGAGGGCGACCGGCTCGTCCTGCCCTACGCCGACGCGGACGTCCTCGCGGGCCAGCTCGTCGGCTACGGCCCGGACGTGCGGGTGCTCGATCCGCCGGAGGTGCGTGACGCGGTGATCCAGCGGCTCAAGGAGATCGCCGCCCGGCACGACGACCTCGCGGTCGCCGGGGGTGTCCGGTGACCCGGCCGGCCGCCCGGGGCGGCTCCCGCGCGTCGGCCGATCGGCTGGCCCGGCTGCTGAACCTGGTGCCCTACCTGCTGGCCCGACCCGGCATCGAGCTTGCCGAGGCGGCCGGGGACCTGGGCGTCACCGAGCGGCAGCTGCGCGAGGACCTGGAGCTGCTGTGGGTGTGCGGGTTGCCCGGTTACGGCCCCGGTGACCTGATCGACATGGCCTTCGACGGCGACCGGGTGACGATCACCTACGACGCCGGCATCGACCGGCCCCTGCGGCTCACCCCGGACGAGGCCCTCGCGTTGGTGGTGGCGCTGCGGATGCTCGCCGAGACGCCCGGGGTGACCAACCGGGAGGCCGTCGAGCGGGCCCTCGCGAAGATCGAGAATGCTGCCGGTGACCTGGTGGCGGCACCGGTCGAGGTCCGGCTGCCCGCCGACACCCGGCGGGTGGCGGAGCTGCGGACGGCCGTCGAGAGCGGCCGGGCGCTGCGCATCACCTACTACACGGCCGCCCGGGACGAGACCACCGACCGCGTCGTCGACCCGCTGCGGATGCTGATGGTCGGCGGGCGGGCCTACGTGGAGGCGTGGTGCCGCCGGGCGGAGGCGGTGCGGCTGTTCCGGGCCGACCGCATCGACGCCGTCGCCGAGTTGGAGGAGCGGGCGGTGGTGCCGCCGCAGGCCCGCCCGCACGACCTCACGGAGGGCGTGTTCCGCCCGTCGCCGGATCTGCCGCTGATCACCCTGCGGATCGGTCGGGGCGAGCGGTGGCTGACCGAGTACTACCCGTGCGAGCGGGTCGAGGCCGGCGGCGGCGACCAGTGGCTGGTGTCGCTGCGGGTCACCGACCTGGGCTGGGCCCGCCGGTTCGTGCTGGGCCTGGGCCCGGACGTGGCGGTGGTCGCCCCGGTCGAGCTGGCCGAGCAGGTACGGGCCGCGGCGGTCGCCGCCCTCGACGCGTACGCGTCGCCGGTGCCGGCCGCGCCACCCGTGCCCGTCGGCGGGCCGGACCCGGCGCGGGCGGTCTCCCCGGCCGACCCGGCGGTCACCGCGGGCACGCAGTAGGCTGACCGCCGTGGTGAAGTGGATCGTGCTCGCGGTGGTGCTGTTCGCGCTCGTCGTGTTCGCCCTGGCCCTGCGGCCGGTGCTGGCGCGGCTGCCCCGGCTGCGTCGCGCGGCCGTTGCCCTGCAACGCCGGGCGACCGAGGCGGAGTCGCTGCGGGAGACCGCCGAGACCCTCCAGGCACGGGCAGAGGCTCTCCAGGAGCAGCTCGACACCACCCAGCGGCGGCTGGCCGTGATCAAGGCGAAACGCGGCGGCTGATCGATCGGTGCCCGGTTCCTGCGCGTACCGCTCCGGTTCACGCAGGAACGATCCTGCGGCAGATGGTTGACGGGACGTCCCGCGTTGGTCAAGACTTCACCGGCCGGGACGAACCACCACCACCCGGCGGGGTGGCAGCGGCCGTTGACGGACGTACGATGGGCTGCGGTACACCCCTCACGACGACACAGAGCGACTGGAGCTTCCCATGGGTGCCCTCAAGCCGTGGCACATCGCCGTACTCGTGGTCGTGCTGATCCTGCTCTTCGGCGCGAAGCGGCTCCCTGACGCGGCCCGTTCGCTGGGCCGTTCGCTGCGGATCATCAAGGCCGAGACCAAGAGCCTGCACGACGACGACCGGGACCTCGCCGAGAAGGCCGACGCGCAGTCCGGCTACCAGCCGCTCCCGCCGCAGACCGTCCAGGGTCAGCCGTACGCGCCGCCGCCCGCCGGGCAGCAGCCGCACGTCGCCCCGCAGCAGCAGCCGTACGCACCCCCGGTCAACGACCCGGTGCAGCGCGTCCGCGACAACTGACCGAAGGGCCCGAGACCCGTGGCCTTCGCCCTCAAGAAGCGCGGTCCGAGCAACTTCGAGCGGGCCGCCGACGGCTCGATGACGCTCATCGAGCACATCCGCGAGCTGCGCAACCGGCTGTTCAAGGCGTCCCTGGCGATCCTGGTCGGCTTCGGATTCGGCATCTGGCTCGCCGGTCCGGTCCGGATTCTGCTCTCGAAGCCGTACTGCGACCTGCCGGCGTCGATCGATGTCGCTAGCGGCAAGTGCAAGTTCGTGCAGCTCGGTGTCGCGGACGTCTTCCTGCTCAACCTGAAGATCGGGCTCTGGGTGGGGTTGATCATCGCGGCCCCGATCTGGCTCTACCAGCTCTGGGCGTTCATCGCGCCCGGCCTGCACCGGAAAGAGCGGCGCTACGCCTACGTCTTCGCCGCGCTAGCCGCGCCGCTGTTCGCGGCGGGTGCCCTGCTGGCGTTCTTCGTCACGACCAAGGGCCTGGAGTTCCTGCTCAACATCTCCGGCGACGACATCGCCACGAACCTCGAGGTCACCCGCTACATCTCGTTCGTCACCAACCTGATCCTGCTGTTCGGAGTGGCGTTCGAGTTCCCGCTGCTGGTGTTGATGCTGAACTTCGTCGGCATCGCCAGCGCGAAGCGGCTGCTCAGTTGGTGGCGGATCGCGGTCTTTGTGTTCTTCGCGTTCTCCGCCGTGGTCACGCCGACCCCCGACCCGTTCGGGATGACCGCGTTGGCGCTCTGTCTCTGCGCGCTCTACTTCGCGGCGGTCGGCGTGGCGTTCCTCAACGACAAGCGCAGGGGACGTGGCAAGGAGGTCTACGCGGGCGTCGGCGACGACGAGGTGTCGCCGCTGGAGTTCGACCCCGAGCCGGTGGAGGCCGGGCAGCGGGTGGACGCCAGCGCGCCGATCACGGCCCCCGAGCCGGTCGCCGCGCCGGCGCCGATCGAGCGCCGCTACGACGACATGACCTGACCGGCCGGTCGTCCCCGACGACGAACGGACACAAGCCCTCCTTCACGGGGGGCTTGTGTCCGTTGCCGCCCCGGTGCGTACGGCACCACGGGCGGGCTCTCTAACGCACGGCGCGTCAGCCGTCAGCACCCAGTCGGCAATCCGTCACGAGGCATCCACGAGCTGCAATCGGGTAAGCAGATCTTTACGATGTGTCGACGTGTCCGACGAGGGAGGTCGCTGTCCAGTGCGTCGCCCGACGTTTGGTCGTCCACCCGTCCCCGGGCCGGAGGCCGCCTCCCCGCTGCGGCGGCCGAGGGTGCCCGTCGCCCGGCTCGTCGTGCGGCGGGGAGCCGCCGTCCCGGCCGCCACGCACGGCCGCGCCCCGGCGCCGCCCGGGCACCACGCCGTCCCGGCCCTTCCGGCGGGAGCCGACGGCGGGCCGCCTCCCGCGCCGTCCGCCCCGGGTGACCGGTCCCCCGGGGTGAGTGCCCGTCCCGGCTGAGTCCCGGCGGGCCCGCCCGCGCGCTCGTCCGGTCCCTCCGGCCGTTCCGCGCCGCGTCGGGCCACCCGGATGCCCCTGACCGTCGGTCGTCGTTGTCGCGCTTGATGATCCAGTCGTTCCGTCCGGCCGGCCTGCGTAGTCCCGTCAACGGGACCGCCCGCCGCCCCCGCACCCCCCAAGATCGGAGCTACCCGTTGATCCGCGTCGTCGTTGTCGAGGAGATGGGCCTGCTACGCACCGCGCTGTGCGCGGCACTGTCGAGCGAGGAGGAAATCGAGGTCGTCGCCGAGGTGACCGGGGTGGCGGAGCTGCCCGCCCTGGTGCGCCGGCTCCGGCCGGACGTGGTGCTGGTGGACCTGGCGCCGGACGCCCCGCATCCGGTCGAGGTCGTCGCCGAGATCACCGGGGCGATGCCCGACACCGCCGTGCTGGCCATGGGCCGCCGGTGGAGCCAGCGGATCGTCGGGGACCTGCTGGCCGCTGGCGTACGGGGCCTGGTGGGCAAGGACGCGTCCCTGGAGGCGCTCGTCGACGCCGTCCGGGAGCTCGCCGCCGGGGGGAAGGTCATCGACGCCGCCGCCGCCGTGACGGCGCTGCGCCCCGCGTCGAGCCCGCTGACGCGCCGGGAGGTGGAGGTGCTGCGGGTGGCCGCGGAGGGTCTGCCGCTGAAGGAGATCGCCCGCCGGCTCTACCTGGCGCACGGGACCGTACGCAACCACCTGTCGGCGATCATGCGCAAGACCGGTGCCCGCAACCGGATGGAGGCGGTGTGGCGCGCCCGCCGCGACGGCTGGATGTAGCGGGCCGGCCCCGCCCGCCCGGGCCGGGGCGGGCCAGCGCGGTCCCGCCCCTCGTCCGGCCTGGACAGTGGCGGGTCGCCCGCCGAGCGGAATCTGGCGGGACGTGTTTGAATTCTGACGGTCCGTGATCTGTCTGACGACGCTCCGGAGGGTCAACGGTGATCCGTACCCTGCTCGCTCTCGACGGCGCCCTGGTCCGTGGCGCCCTGTCGCTCGTGCTCGCCGCCGAGGCGGACATCAGCGTGGTGGCGGAACTGGACCGGGGCGACGCCCTGCCACCGGCGGTCCGGACGCAGCGTCCCGACGTGGCGGTCGTGGACCTCGACCTCATCGGCGACACGGGCGTGGCGGGGCACTGCCCGTTGCTGGTGCTCGCCGACCGTCGCCGGGCGCGCAGCCTGCACCGGGTCTTCGTGCCGGGGCGCACCGTCGGGATCCTCGGCGCCGACGTCTCCCCGCACCGGGTGCTGGACGGCATCCGGCGGCTGGCCCGCCGTGAGTCGGTGGTCGACGCCGACCTGGTGATGGCGGCACTGAGCCGGGACAGCCCGCTCACCTCGCGGGAGACGGAGATCCTCGACCTGACCGCGGCCGGGGCGCCGGTCGTGGAGGTCGCCCGGGCGCTCGGGCTCGCCCCGGGAACCGTGCGCAACCACCTCGGCCGGATCGCCCGCAAGGCGGGCGCGCGCACGAGGGTGGAGGCGGTGCGGGTCGCCCGCGAGGCCGGCTGGATCTGACGACGGGCGCCGGCCCCGGGACCGTCAGGGCCGGCCGAGCGGCACGCGGTCCGGCGGCGTCACGTCCTCCCAGTGCCCGACCAGCTCGCGGTAGGTGGTCGAGCGGGTCAGCAGGTCGTCATGGCTGCCGACGAGCGGCCGGTCGCCGTCGAACACCAGCACCCGCCGGGCCCGGGTCGCCGAGCTGATCCGGTGCGCGATGACCACCAGGGTGCCGCCCCGGCGGGCGAAGGCGTGCTCGACGGTCGCCTCCAGGGGCGGGTCCAGGTGACACGTCGCCTCGTCGAGGATCACCAGCGGTGCCGGGGCGAGGTAGGCCCGGACCGCCGCGACGAGCTGACGCTCCCCGGCGGAGAGGGCGGCGGGGTCCAGTTCGGCGTCCAGGCCACCGAGGCGGGCCACCAGGGGACCGGCGCCGAGGGTGCGCACGGCGGCCAGGACCGTCGCGTCGTCGGCGTCGGCGTGCAGGTAGCGGAGGTTGTCGCCGACGGAACCGGTGCGCACGTACGCCTCCTGCGGCACCAGCACCCGCAGCCGGGCCAGTGCCTCCGGCGGTGTGCCGTCAACGGGTACGCCGGCCAGGTGGACCGTGCCCGACTCCGGTGCGGCCAGCCCGGCGACCAGCGCGGCCAGGGTGGACTTGCCGGCGCCGCTCGGCCCCACCACGGCCAGATGGTCGCCGGCCGCCACCGTCAGGGTGAGGTCCGCCAGGACGGGGCGGGCGTGCGGGCCGTACCGGAAGGTCAGCCCCCGCAGCGCGACCGCCGGCGGGCCGCCGACGGCGGCGGCCCACGGCGCGGGGCCGGCGGCGGCCGGTGAAGGACCCGCCGGGCCGGCGGCGACCGGGGGCGCCGGGACGGCGGCGGGGCGGGACGGCGGGGCGGTGGGCGGCCGGAGGTCGGGCCCCGGGGGCGGGCTGGTGCGCAGGATGCGGCCCAGGGTGACGGCGTAGCGCAGGCCGCCGCCACCGACGCCCTGCACGACCGCGTGCAGGGCGGGTTGCAGCCCGGTGGTGACGTAGACCAGCGCGCCCAGTACGGCGCCGGCGCTCAGCCCCTGGCGGACCAGCCACGGCGCGGCCAGCACCAGCACCACCACGGGCAGCCAGCCGCCCAGGCCGAGGCTGAGGCTGCGCAGCGCCGCCATCCGGGCCAGCGTCCGCTCCGCGTCGGCCTGCGCCGTGACCCGCCGGTCCACGTCGGACACCACGCGCTCCTGCGCGCCGCAGGCGACGACGTCGCGGTGCCCGGCCAGCGCCGACGCCGCCGAGCGGCCGAGCCGCTCGCCGGCGGTCACCTGGGCGCGCTGGTGCGCCACCATGGCCGGCAGCGACGCCCCGAACACGGCCAGCCCCACCACCAGCGGGGCGGCCACCGCACCGGCCAGCGGCGGGGCCAGGGCGAGCAGGCCGAGCAGCGCCGCGCCGGCGGTGAACAGGAACCCGCGGACCACCAGCAGCAGCCCGCCGAAGGTGTCCCGGACCACCTCGACCTGGTGGGTCAGCCGGGCCACGGTGGCGCTGTCCGCCCGGCCGCCGGCCCGGGTGGCGTCGTGCAGGGCCCCCCGCACCACCCGGGCGGCCAACTCGTCGCGGAACGGTTCCACCACGGCCCCGAGGCTGCGGTACACCTGTCCGGTGGCCGCCGCGCCCACCAGCACGGCCGCGGCGAGCCCGGCCAGCCAGGCCAGGCCGGTGCCGAACTCACCGGCCAGGAATCCCCGGTCGACGGCGCGGGCCACGAGCACCCCGCCGAGCAGCGCCGGCAGGGCCTCCACGGCGGACCAGGTGGCCAGCCGGCCCAGGGCGCGCCGGCGGGCCCGCAGTGCCGCCCAGGTGCTGCGGCGTACGCCGGGGCCGCTCATCGGGCGTCTCCGCCGGGCGTGAAGACCGCCCGGTAGGCCGGGTCGGCCCAGAGCTGCCGGTGCGGCGCCACGGCCCGCAGCCGCCCGCCGTCGAGCCACGCCACCAGGTCGGCCGCCGCCGCCGTCGTCGCGCGGTGGGTCACCACGAGTCGGGTACGCCCGCCGGCGCCGGCCGCCACCGCCCGGGCGATCCGGTGTTCGGTGGCGGTGTCCAGGCTGGACGTGGCGTCGTCGAGGACGAGCAGCCGCTCGGCGGGGAACGCGCGGGCCAGTCCGAGGCGCTGCGCCTCGCCGCCGGAGAGCGGCGCGTCCGTCAACCGGGTGCGGAAGCCCTCGGGCAGCCGGGCGACGACGTCGGCGACCTGCGCCGCCCGCGCCGCGGCCAGCACCGCCGGGGTGGCCGGGGCGGTGCTGGCGGGCGGTCGCGCCGAGCCGGTGGGCAGCCCGAGCCCGATCGCGTCGTGCACCGTCTCGCCGACCAGCACGGGCCGGTCGAAGGCGTGGCCGACGGCCCGGCGCAGCGCGGACGGGTCGAGCCGGCGCAGCGGCACCCCGTCCAGCAGCACCTCGCCGGTCTCCGGGTCGTGCAGGCGGCCGGCCACCGCGGCGAGGGTCGATTTGCCGGCGCCGGAGCGGCCGACGACGGCCACCGTGGCGCCCGCCGGGACGGTCAGGTCGATCCCGTCGAGGACCACCCGCCCGTCCTCGGCGCGTACGCCCACCCCGCGCAGCCGCAGTTCCCCCCGGCCGGGCGGCAGCGGCTCGGTGCCGTCGGGGCGTACGGGGTGGGCCAGCGGCTCGGCGATCCGGCCGGCAGCCGCGCGGGCGCGGACGAGGCGGTTCAGGGTGGCCAGCACCGCGCCCAGTCCGGCGCCGAGGGCCGCGTACTGCACGGCGGCGACGAGTTGGCCGGGGCTGAGCCAGCCGACGGTCAGCGCGTACCCGCCGACGGCCACGACGGCGACCTGGAGCAGCGGCCCCACGGCGGCGGTGCGGGCGCTCGCCCTGGCCAGCAGCCGCCAGCTGAGCAGCCCGTACCCGCGCAGCTCCGGCAGGGCCGCGAGCACCCGGTCGCGTTCCCGGTCGACGGTCGCGGCGGCGGCGATGGTGCGGGCGCCGCCGAGGGCCTCCAGCAGGCGCCCGGCGATGTCCCCCAGCACCCGCTGGTAGCCGGCGACGGCGGCGGAGGCGTCGGTGACGAAGGCGCGCATGAGCAGCGTGAGCAGGGCCAGCCCGCCGAGGAGGGTGACGCCGAGCAGCGGTTCGAGCAGGGTGAGCGCCACGACGCTGCCGATCGGGGGGAGCAGCGCGACGACGCCGAGCACCACGGCGGTGCCGGCCTGCCCGGCCTCGGCGGCCTGCCCGGCGAGCCGACCGACCAGGTCGCCCACCGGGTGGCGGCGGACGGTGCGGACGTCGCAGGCGAACAGGTGCCGCAGCAGGCGCCGGCGCAGCCGCGCCGTGGCCCGGGCCGCGCCGTACCCGCTGGCCACGTCGGCGAGGATGTCGGTGACCATGAGGACGGCGATCAGGCCGCAGGCGGCGGCCGGCCACCGGACGCCGCCGTCGCCGCCGACGGCGGCGTCGACCGCGAGCCCGAGCGCGGCGGGCAGGGCGAGTTCGGCCACGGCGCCGGTGAGCGCGACCGCGCCGAGCAGGACCGTCCACCCGCCGCCGTCGCGGACCACGCGCCGCAGCAGCCGGTCGGAGCCGGTCGGCGTCCCCATGGCTTCTCCCGCGAAAAGACGTGCGGCCCTGGGCGGACACGGCGTCCGCCCAGGGCCTCGCGTGATGACCTGGTCAGTTGCAGGTCGTGACGGACAGCGAGCTGTCGCCGCAGAGCAGCAGGCTCGCGCGGCTGCCACCGCCGGTGCGGTCGGCGGGGGCCATCTCCATGCCCTGAAGGTCGAGAAGCGCCATGTCGATCATCTCCTTCTGTACTGGTCGGTCGGATGGTCCTGCGCTGGATGTCGCCCGTGCGGGCGTCCGGCTCAGTTGCAGGTCGTGACGGACAGCGAGCTGTCGCCGCAGAGCAACAGGCTCGCCCGGCTGCCACCGCCCGTGCGGTCGGCGGGGGCCATCTCGAGGCCCTGGAGGTCCAGAAGCGCCATGTCGTGTCACCTCCTTCCGTGCTGGTCGGATGGGTCGGTCGCCCTCGCCGAGGCGAGGGAGTCGGGGGCGCCCGCCAGGGGCGCGAGGAACGGCAGGCGCACCGGGGCGTCGGGCCGCGCGGCGGCCAGCGCCAGCAGCACGCCGGCGGTGCCGGTGCCGAGGTCCATGGACAGCCGCAGCAGCTGCTCGCCCGGGAAGGCGGTGCCGTCGCGGTGGGGCAGGGCGTGCCAGGCCAGCCGGGCCACCTGGGCGTCGCGTTCGCGGCAGAGCCCCGGATCGTCGGGGTACGCCGCCAGGTAGGCGATGATGCCGGCTCGTCCGGCGAAGAGGCCGGACTGCGCGTAGAACGGTGACCGGGCGGCGCGACGTACGCCGGCGCTGGCCTCGGCGAACCGCTCGTCGGCGCGGTGCCGCAGGTACTCGTCGAGCACCAGCCCGATGCCGACGCTGCCCTGACCGAGGTAGGGCATGGTGCGCCAGCCCTCGTTGACCTCCAGCGCGCCGTCGGGGCGTACCACGCAGCGGCGCAGGTCCTGGCGCAGGGCCGTGGCGGCGTGGTCCAGCAGGGACTGCTCGCCGGTCAGCTCGTGCAGCCGCACCAGCAGCAGCGCAGGCCCGGTGCGGCCGCGCAGCAGCCCGGCGTACGGGTTGCGCCCGCCGCTGATGTCCGGCCCCGGGTCGTCGGCGAGCTGGTCGACCACCCGCTCGGCGGCCCGCCAGGCCGCGTCGCGCAGGGCCGTCTCGCCGGTGCGTCCGGCCAGCTCGGCCAGGTTGAGCGCGATGCCGGCGAGGCCGCCCGAGAGGCTGTGGTCCAGGCCGTCCAGCGGCTGGCGCAGGCAGATGTCGAGCACGTCGAGGGCGTCCTGCCGGCGGCCGAGCGCCTCCAGGGCGTACGCGACGCCGTGCAGGCCGTCGTAGAAGCCGCACCGGGTACCGGAGGCGGGTGCCGTGGCGTGGCGCACCAGCCACTGTTCGTGTTCCGGCCACCGTCCGGCGCCGCTGACGTGCAGGGCGTAGAGGACGCCGGCGGCGCCGTGGGCGAGGTTGAGCCCGCCGCTGCGGAACTGCTCGATGTCGCCGGGGAAGAGCCGGTCGTCGCGGTCGGGTGTCGCGCTGGCGAGGATCGCCCGGGCGAGCCGGTCCCGGTGGGCCGGCTCGACGTCGACGGTGAGGTCGGGTGCCCCTCCGGCGTCCGCCGGGGCCGCGCCGGTGATCTCCCGTACGGCGTCGTCGAGGAGTTCCCTCGGCACCGGGAAGTGCGCGGCGATCACGTCGGCGAGGTGCGCGGCCTTGTCCGGCCCGAGCCGGACGAGCTGAGTCAGCGGCAGGAACAGCGCCAGCCGCAGGCAGGCCAGGGCGTACCGGTCGACGGCGGGACCGGTGCGGTCCCGGGGCGCGGCGAAGCCCTGGTTGCGTAGTCCCGGCCGACGGTGGCCGTCGATCGGCGCGGCGACCTCGAAGTCGACAAGCGCGATCCGGTCGTCCGGGCGGACCATGACGTTGAACAGGTGCAGGTCGCCGTAGACCAGGCCGCGGTCGTGGATCGCCCTGACGACCTCCTCGACCTGCCGGTGCACGTCCAGCGCCCAGCGGGTGTAGTCGGCGCGGTCGGCGTCCGTGGCGTCGGCGTCGATCAGCGGGTACCGGTCGACCAGGACCTTGTTCAGCGGGCGGCCCTCGATGAACTCCAGCGCGAGGAACCGGTGCTCGCCGAGGGCGAACTCGTCGTGCACCCGGGGCACCTGCGGCAGGTCGGCCAGCCGGCGCAGCGCGTCGGCCTCCCGGGCCAGGCGGGCGACCGCGTCGGCGCCGTCGGCGTCGAGACCGGCGTGCGGCCGGGCCTCCTTCAGCACCAGCTGGTCGTCGGTCCGCACGTCCCGGCCGACGTAGAGGCCGCCGCCGTTGGAGAAGTGGATGACCTTCTCGATCCGGTACGGCACCTCGTTCGTGCTGGTGGCGTTGCGGGCGGCCAGGTGCGGGCCGAGGAAGTCGGGCAGCGTCACCCAGGACGGCACGTGGAACACCGGGTCGCGGCGGTCGGGCACCAGCGTGCCCGTCTCGTCCTCGATCGCCGGGACCACCTGGCCGTCGGGGGAGTGGCAGTACCGCGCGGCGAAGCCGCCGTAGCGTACGTGCACCGGGCCGGCGCCGTAACGCAGGTCGCTGAGGATGTACGGGCCGGGCTCGCCGGCGAGCAGCTCGTCGAGCTCCTTGCAGACCAGCTCCAGCTCCGCGTCGTCGCGGGGGTACACGGTGACGAACTTGCCGCTGGCCGCCCGGGAGGCGTACTTGGAGTTGCGCAGCAGCAGGGTGCGCGGGCCGCGGAGGAACTTGAAGGACAGTGCGCGCGGGACGCAGTAGTCCCAGACGGCGTCCAGCACCCGCTCCGCGTTGTCCAGCGTCGCCGACACGTGGATCTTCCAGCCCTGCTGGGGCAGCGTGCCGCCCTTGGGGGCGTAGATCAGCCAGTCGTCGAGCGGCTCGGAGCGCCAGCCCTCGGGGACGGGCCGCTGCGCCGCCGCGAAGGTGGGCTGCTCGACCGCGCTGCCGAGGGAGTCGTAGAAGAGCCGGTCGGCGGCGCAGTAGCTGTCGTAGCGCTCGTCCACCCTGACCACTCCCTCCGCTGTTCGGTCGGTGCCTGCGTCGTTCGGCCGAAGTCATCGCCCTGCTGACGGATATGAGTCTGTCCGTTCGGGCCATGGCGCTTCCAGTGCGTTCAGTCATGACGACGAATGCGTGCCGCACGGGTCGGCCGTGACAAATGTCAGTCGCGCCCGAGGTGCGCGGTGCTCCGCCGGCGGGTCGCCGGCCGCACGGTGGGCGGTGCCCCCGCCCGTCCCGGGGCGGTACGGTGCTCGCCGTGACCGCAGACGATCACCCCTCCGCCAGCGTCGGGCCCGTCGCCGTGCTGACCAACCCGACCGCTGGCCGGGGTCGGCATCGAGGGCTGCTGCCGCAGGTCCTGCACCGGCTCGCGGCCGCTGGCCGGCCCGTACTCCCGCTGCATGTGGGTACCGCCGACGAGGCCGAGGCGGCCTGCCGTGCGGCGGTGCGCGACGGGGCGTCGGCCCTGGTCGCGGTCGGCGGCGACGGGACCGTGCACCGCGCGGTGCAGGCGGTCGCCGGGACGGGGATTCCGTTCGGCCCGGTGCCCGCCGGGACCGGCAACGACTTCGCCGCCGACACCGGGTTCCCGGCCGATCCGCTCGCCGCCGTCGACGTGATCGCGGCGGCGCTGCGCGACGGCCGCAGCCGCCCGGTGGACCTGGCCCGGATGACGGGGGCCGACGGCACGAGCCGGTGGTACGGGGCGGTGCTCGCGGCCGGCTTCGACGCGATCGTCAACGAGCGCGCCAACCGGATGCGCTGGCCGAGCGGTCCGCGCCGCTACGACCTGGCGATCCTGGTGGAACTGGCCCGGCTGCGCCCGCGCCGCTACACCCTGCGCCTCGACGGGGTGCCGCACGAGGTGGACGCCGTGCTGGTGGCGGTGGGCAACTGCGCCAGCTACGGCGGCGGCATGCGGATCTGTCCGGACGCGGACCCGACCGACGGCCTGCTCGACGTGGTGGTGGGCGGTCGGTTCCACCGGCGCACCCTGATGCGGGTCAAGCCGCGCATCTACCGGGGCACCCACGTGACGCACCCGCTGGTGCGCAGCTACCGCGCCCGCACGGTCGAGTTGAGCGCGGAGGGCATCACCACGTACGCCGACGGCGAGCGCGCCCTGGCCCTCCCCCTGACCGTCACGGCCACCCCCGCCGCCCTCCACCTCCTCCACTGACGCCCGCCCGCCCTCCCTCTCACCCCGCCCTCCCGGCGTCGATCATGCAGTCGTGGCGCCCCGCACAAGCCGTGTATGCGCGCAGAACCGGCACCAGAAGTGCATGATCGACCCGTCGAGGGCGTGGGTTAGCGGGTTGTGTGGGTGATGCGGTCGAGCCATTCGGTTAGCAGGGTGCGTTCGGCGGGGGTGAAATCCGTGGTGAGGGTGTCGAGGGCGGCGCGCAGCGCCACCGCGTGCCGGACCGGACGGTCCGCCCGGGAGGTGGCCCGGGCGGCGGGGGAGTCGGTGACCAGGGCGGCGAGCACCGCCTCCCGGGTCCGGGTCGACAGGGCCGGGTCGCGCCCCGGCGGCGGGGTCCGGATCAGGGTGAGGGTGACCCCGCACGCGGTGGCGTGCAGCATCTCGGTCGCCTGGTCGACGCTCGTGCGCAGTCGACCCGCCTCGGCCACCCGGTGCACGAGCTGGCGCAGGATGTCGGCCGCCACCCGGGCCGCGGTCGGGGTCTCGCCGGGGCGGGGGTCGCCGTACATGAGGGCGTGGAACGCCGGGTTGGCCACGCCGAAGCCGACGTGCAGGTCCCAGCCCCGGCGCAGGTCGTCGACCGGGTCGTCGGCGAGGTCCCCGGCCGCCTGGGCGTGCAGGTACGCGGCGAACCCGTAGCTGGCCGCCGCGTCCAGCAGGCCGCGCATGTCGCCGAACTGACGGTAGATGGTGGGCGCCTGCACCCCCGCGGCCCGGCTGACCGCGCGGGTGGAGACGGCCTCCCGGCCGCCCTCGGCGAGCAGCGCGGCGGCGGCCCGGACGATCCGGTCCCGGGGCGACGTCTCGGTGATCATGGCAGCGACGATAACGCCTTCGCGTTAGCGCCAGGTGTTAACGGTGCTGTCGGCGCGCCGTTAGCGATGCTGCTCGACGCCGGCCAGGTCCAGCACGGCGCCCAGCCCGTTGGTGCGACCCGCATCGGCGGCCGGCAGCACCAGCACCGCGCACCCGGCCGCGACGGCCCCCGCGTCGGCCGGGGTGTCGCCCACCATCAGCGTCCGCTCCGGATCGACGCCGAGCATCCCGCAGGCGCGCAGGAAGATCCCCGGGTCCGGCTTGCAGCGCCCCACCTCGTACGAGAGCACGAACGCGTCGACCAGCCCGGCCAGCCCCCAGGCCTCGAAGTGCGGCCGGATGTCGAAGCCGATGTTGCTGACGACGGCCACCCGGACGCCCCCGGCCCGCAGCGCGCCCAGGGTCGCCGCGGTGTCCGGGTAGGGCACCCAGCCCTCGGGCACCAGCACCCGCTCGTAGAGCGCCTCCGCGAAGCCCTCGATGCCCGCGTCCACGGTCTCGGCCAGCCCGGTGTAGGCGCCCCGGTGGGCGTGCGGGTAGAGGTCCCGGTCGGCCCAGAGCTCGGCCAGCCGGGGCGGCACCCGGGTCGGCAGCGGCCCGCCCGCCCGGCCGGCGGTCAGCAGCCGGTCGGCCAGCGCGGTGGCCCGCATCCGCTCCAGGGTCACCCCGCAGGCGGCGGCGGCCGCGAGCACCCAGTCCCGGGGCTCCTCCACCTGGGCCAGGGTGCCGTGGAAGTCGAGCAGGACCGCCTCCACCGGCCGGCGGGACGGACCCGGGCGGACGGCGTCGTCGGCGCCGCGCGGGGCGTGGGGCGGTTCGGCATGATCCGGCACGTCGTGCACCCTACCGACCGCCCCCGACCCCCCTGCCGGTTGGCCTTGTCCGGTGGCTGTCGGCGGCACGCATTAATCTTGGAGGCATGTCGAGCCCCGCCGAGCGGTACGCCGCGGCGCGCCGCCGGGCCGCGCAGGCCTCACAGTTCCCGGCACTGGACGAGTTCGCCCTCGATCTGGGGTTCGACCTCGACGACTTCCAGCGGGAGGCGTGCCAGGCTCTGGAACGGGGCAGCGGCGTCCTGGTCTGCGCCCCGACCGGCGCCGGCAAGACGGTGGTCGGCGAGTTCGCCGTACACCTGGCGCTGCGTGGCACGCCGACGCCCGCGGCCGGCGACGGGGCCCCGCCCCGCCGGCGCAAGTGCTTCTACACCACCCCGATCAAGGCACTCTCGAACCAGAAGTACCACGACCTGGTCGACCGCTACGGCGCCGAGCAGGTCGGGCTGCTCACCGGCGACAACGCCATCAACGGCGACGCCCCGGTGGTGGTGATGACCACCGAGGTGCTGCGCAACATGCTCTACGCCGGCTCGGCCACCCTCGACGGCCTGGCCTACGTGGTGATGGACGAGGTGCACTACCTCGCCGACCGGTTCCGCGGCGGGGTGTGGGAAGAGGTGATCATCCACCTGCCCGCCTCGGTCACCCTGGTCTCCCTGTCGGCCACCGTGTCCAACGCCGAGGAGTTCGCCGACTGGCTGGTCACCGTGCGCGGCGAGACGGCCGTGGTGGTCAGCGAGCACCGCCCGGTGCCGCTGTGGCAGCACATGCTGGTCGGCAAGCGGATGTTCGACCTGTTCCACGACGCCGACGCCGCCCGCAAGCACGACGTGCACCCCGAGCTGCTGCGCTACACCCGCGACACCATGCGCCGGCTGGAGCTCGGCGAGGGGCGCAGCGCCGGACCCGGCGGCGGCCGGCGCGGGCCCCGCTGGCGCGGCCCGATGCGCCCCGACATCGTCGACCGGCTCGACCGGGAGGGGCTGCTGCCGGCGATCCTGTTCATCTTCAGCCGCGCCGGCTGCGCCGCCGCCGTGCAGCAGTGCCTCGCCGCGGGCCTGCGGCTCACCTCCCCCGAGGAACGGGCCGAGATCCGCCGCGTCGTCGAGTCGCGGGTCACCGCCATCCCCGGCGAGGACCTGACCGTCCTCGGCTACTGGGAGTGGCTCGACGGCCTCGAACGCGGCCTGGCCGCCCACCACGCCGGCATGCTGCCGGTGTTCAAGGAGGTCGTCGAGGAGCTCTTCGTCCGGGGCCTGGTCAAGGCGGTCTTCGCCACCGAGACGCTGGCCCTGGGCATCAACATGCCGGCCCGCTGCGTCGTGCTGGAACGCCTGGTGAAGTACAACGGCGAGGCGCACGTCGACCTGACGCCGGGGGAGTACACCCAGCTCACGGGCCGTGCCGGCCGGCGGGGCATCGACGTCGAGGGGCACGCCGTCGTCGTCTGGTCCCCGGAGACCGACCCCCGGCACGTGGCCGGTCTCGCCTCCACCCGCACGTACCCGCTGCGGTCCAGCTTCCGGCCGTCGTACAACATGGCGGTCAACCTGGTCGGCACGGTCGGTGCCGACCCGGCCCGCGCGCTGCTGGAGTCCTCGTTCGCCCAGTTCCAGGCGGACCGCTCGGTGGTCGGCCTGGCCCGCCAGGTGCAGCGCAACACCGAGACCATCGAGGCGTACGGCGCGGAGGCGGCCTGCCACCACGGCGACTTCGACGAGTACTTCGCGCTGCGGGTGGCGATCGGCGAGCGGGAGCGGGCCATCGCGCGGCAGGGGCAGAGCCAGCGCAAGGCCGCCGCGGTGGCCTCGCTGGAGCGGCTGCGGATCGGCGACGTGATCCGGGTGCCGTCGGGCCGGCGGGCCGGCCTGGCCGTCGTGCTCGACCCGGCCACCGGCGGCTTCGGCGAGCCCCGGCCGCTGGTGCTGACCCAGGACCGCTGGGCGGGCCGGGTCAGCCCCGGGGACTTCACCACCCCCGCCGAGGTGCTGGCGCGCATCCGGGTGCCGAAGCACTTCAACCACCGGTCCCCGGCGGCCCGCCGCGATCTGGCCGCCGAGGTCAGCGGCACCGGGCTGGACCGGCACGCCGGCCGCCGGGGCGGCCGGTCCCGGCAGGCCGTCGGCGAGGACCACCAGCTCAGCCAGCTCCGCACCGAACTGCGCCGGCATCCCTGCCACGCCTGCCCGGACCGTGAGGAGCACGCCCGCTGGGCGGAGCGGCGCCGCCGCCTGGAGAACGACACCGAGGAGCTGCGGCAGCGGGTGGCCGGCCGGACCGGTTCGCTGGCCCGCACGTTCGACCGGATCGTGGCGCTACTCACCGCCCGGGGCTACCTGGCGCCCGACGGTGCGGTGACCGACGCCGGCCGGATGCTCGGCCGGATCTGGACCG
This sequence comes from Micromonospora sp. DT62, assembly GCF_049847285.1. Classification (NCBI taxonomy): domain Bacteria; kingdom Bacillati; phylum Actinomycetota; class Actinomycetes; order Micromonosporales; family Micromonosporaceae; genus Micromonospora; species Micromonospora sp. DT62. Next base: position 88,685 of record NZ_JBNCOB010000018.1, on the reverse strand, counting down.
AGGCGGACCTGCTGGTCGCCGAGTGCCTGCGGCGTGGGGTGTGGGACGGGCTCTCCCCGGCCGAACTGGCGGCGGCGGTCTCGGTGGTGGTCTTCGAGGCCCGCCGCGACGTCGACGAGCGGGCGTCGCTGCCGCGCGGCCCCGTGGCCGAGGCGGTCGACGAGACGCTCAAGCTGTGGAGCGAGATCGAGGCCGACGAGGCGGCCCGGGGCCTCACCGTCACCCGCGAGCCCGACCTCGGCTTCGCCTGGCCGGTCTACCGCTGGGCCCGGGGCGAGGCGCTCGCGAAGGTCCTCGGCAGCGGCCACGAGATCGACGGCGAGATGCCGGCCGGCGACTTCGTCCGCTGGGCGCGGCAGGTGGTCGACCTGCTCGGCCAGCTCGCCGACTCCGGCGGCGCCTCGGCGGAGCTCAGGTCCACCGCCCGGCAGGCGATCGGCGCCGTGAACCGGGGGGTGCTGGCCTACCACACCCCGGCCTGACCCACCCGCCGTGCGGCGCGTCGACCCGCCACCCCGATGAGCGCGCCGCCGCCGACCACGAGGTGATGTCGGCCGGATCGAGGTCGTGGGAGCGGTTGATTTTTGGCATGCGGCTCATCCGCCAGCCGGAACCAGGGAGAGTCGGCGCAGAGGCTCGCGTGTCGAAGGAGGACTCGTGCGACCGACCCACCGGCTGCTGGCGCTGCTCGGGCTCGCCGCGGCGGTGCCCCTCGCCGAGGCCGTCATCCTTGTCCGGATCCCGTTCCGCAATGCGGAGGGTCTGATACCACAAAGCTCTGCGGTCTGGCCGTACGACTCGTACCACGACATGCGCTGGCTACTGGTCTACCACAACTCCTGGCTGATGTTCGGGCTCCTCCTGCTGGGCGCGATCGTGCTGCGGGGGCTCTACTCCGCGGCCCTGGTCGGCCTGGCCTGGCCGGCAGGCGTACGGCGACCGTCGTACCGGGCGTTGGCGCGGCGCAACCTCGAAGTCGCGGCGTTCACGGCGGTCCTCGTCCTACCGTTCGCCGCGTATGCGGTCGCCGCGTCGGTGGTGTCGCTGTCCTGGTTCCTGTTCGCCTCGCTGGGCCCCATGATCATCCTCGCCCCCTTCCTGCAGCGGATGGCCGTGGGCCGGGGCCTGTGGCGGGGACTGCCTTCGGCCGAGCTCGTCGGCTGGTCGCTGCTCGACTTCGTGGTGATCTCGGTGGCCGGTGGCGCGGTGTGGCAGGTTCCCGCGCTGATGACGCCGCTCGTCGCCGCGGTCGCGGGCGCGGTCAACGGCCTGCTGTGGAACCTGACGGTGCGGGCGGCCGTGCTGCAGCCGCGGGTACGGTGGCGGCGGGTGCCGGTGGTGCCGATCGCTGTGGTGCTCGCGCTGGCCACTCCGCTGGTGTCGCAGGTGATCACCTCGCCCCGCCACGACAGGAACACCTTCGTCCCGCCAGCCCTCGACCGGCCGCTGCCCGCAAGGGTGCGCTACGCGGTGATCCTGCTGGCCGGGCACGAATCCGCGTACGACGGCCGCCCGTTGGGGGACCCGGCGGCCGAGTTGTTCTCATACGCTGGCCTGGACGCGGATGGCCGCCCGCTGCCGTACCGGCGGTATGACACCCACCGGTCGGTGAACTCCAGCGCCGAACTGCTCGCCGCGCAGGTGGACGCGCTGCATCGGCGGACCGGCAGGCCCATCGCCCTGGTCGGCCGAAGTGAGGGGGCGATGGTGGCCCGGCGCTACCTCGGCGATCGGCCGGACCCGCGGGTGCAGGCACTGGCGATGTTCAGCCCGCTGGTCCGCGCCGGACGCGCGTACTACCCACCCCCGGACGCCAGCACCGGCTGGGGTCTGGCCGCCGGCTGGCTGCTGCGGGGGATGTTCGCTGTCACGCAGGTGGGCAGGACAGCCGCCACCACGCCGGACGAGCCGTTCATCCGTTCACTGATGGACGAAGACGGGCCCTTCTTCCGCCTGCACATGATGTGTCCCGTCCCGGGGGTCCGGGCGATCGCCTTCCTGCCGACGGTCACCGCGTCCGAGGCGCCACCGGACCCGTACATCCGCATCCCGACGGTCGAGGCACCGTCCTTCCACGGGGGGCTCATCGGTCGCCCGGTCATCGAGGACCAGTTGATCAATTTTCTCGCCGGCGAGGATGTCAACGCCCGGCGCCGGGAGTACGGCCTCCTGGAGCGGCTGGGTGCGGCCTGGCACGCACCCAACCTGGCGCTGCGCATCAACCCGGTCTGGGAACCCACCGTGCCGTCCGGCACGCCGGCCTTCTCGACGGAACTCTACTGCCGTCCGCTGCGGCAACCAGACTGACAGCCAGTTCAGACCCGCGAAGCGGGGGTCCGGCTCGCCGCGCGCAGCTGCCCGGCGAGCAACCAGATGGCCACGGCGGCGAGCGTCGCCGTCATCCAGACCGCCAGCGGACGGTACGGCAGCAGCAGGATGCCGAGCCCGATGCCCACCGTTGCGGTGACGACCGCCGCGACGGTGGTGGCGCGCCGGTCGACGAGCACCGCCAGCCCGGCCACGGCGGTCGCCACCCCGCCGACCAGTCGGACCCAGCCCCAGCTGGTGATGTCGAGGTGGAACATCTCCGTGCTGGCGATGTCGACGTACGGCTCGAGCGGAACGATGGCGAGCCCGGTGAGGAAGTCGATCCCCCCCGCCGCGCCCAACAGCACCGCCGCCAGGTAGCGCCGGCTCCGTCGCTCGCTGTCCGGCCCGATGCAGTCCGGAGCTGGCCCGTCTCCCGGCACGCTTCCTCCGCCCGTCGTCTCCGCCACCGTGCAGCCCGTACCCGAGCCGCCGCAGGGGATTCCACCAGGCTATCGAGGCTCGCCCTGCCCCGCCGCCGGTAGCGGAGCCGGTTGGCTCAGGGGCGGACCGGGGAGTTCTCCGGGGCCTCGCGCCACTGGCCGCGACGCGCGGCGGTGAGTACCGCCACCCTGACCCGGCCCGCCGTGCGGGAGGGCCGCGCGGACGTGGGTCAGGCGCGCTGCGCGAGGGCGTCGACCAGGCGGCGTGCCGAGCCCGCGAGGTTCCACTCGCCGGCCAGCTCCAGCAGCCGGTCGGGGTCGGCGGGCGCGGTCGGCAACTCGGTGGCCAGCTCGGGCAGCGGCACGTCGAGGGCGACCCGGACCACCTGCGGCGCGACGGCCAGGTAGTCACGCGCGGCGGAGAGCTTGGTGCGCAGCCCGGGGGCGAAGCCGGAGTCGGGCTCGTCCAGGGCGGCCAGGATGCCCGCGATGTCGCCGTAGCGCTCGACGAGCCGGGCGGCCGTCTTCTCGCCCACGCCCGCCACCCCGGGCAGCCCGTCGCTGGGGTCGCCCCGCAGGGCGGCGAAGTCGGCGTAGCGGTCGGCCGGCACCCCGTAGCGGGCGCGCACCGCGGCGTCGTCGCAGTCGTCCAGCTTGGCCACGCCCCGCCCGACGTAGAGCAGCCGCACGGGGCGTGCGTCGTCGACGAGTTGGAACAGGTCCCGGTCGCCGGAGACCACCTCGACCGGCGCCGGCTGGGTCACCGAGAGGGTGCCGAGCACGTCGTCGGCCTCGTAGCCGGTCGCGCCGACGTGGGCGATCCCGACGGCGTCGAGCACCTCCAGGATCAGCGGGACCTGCGGGCTGAGCGTGTCGGGCACCACCTCGCCGCCCTCGGGGGCCACCCGGTGCGCCTTGTAGGACGGCAGCAGCGCCACCCGCCAGTCGGGCCGCCAGTCGTGGTCCATCGCGCAGACCATCCGGTCGGGCCGGCGGGTGCGGATCAGGCTCGCCAGCATGTCGAGGAAGCCACGCACCGCGTTGACGGGGCTGCCGTCGGCGGCCCGGGCCGCCGACTCGGGAATGCCGAAGTAGGCCCGGAAGTAGAGACTGGGCGCGTCGATGAGCAGGATCGGGGGTCGCTGTGCCACGCCCGACAGCCTGGCACACCCCACCGACGATCAGGGGGCGCGGCGCGGCGGGTCAGGGACGTTCGTGGTCGCGGTACAGCGTCTCGCGGCGGGCCACGTACTGCAGGCCGTAGCTGGCGAGCAGCAGCACGATCGCGACCGACACCTCGAGCCAGGCCGCCGTGCCGTGGGCGACGGTCACCCCGACGGCCAGCAGCACCAGACCCGCGACGGCGAGGATGCCCGCCCAGAGCAGCCGGCGGCGTCGGGTCGCGGCGCGCTCCCGGTCCGTCGCTGCCACGGCGGTCGGTCCTCTCCGTCGGCGACCCGTCCGCGCCCAGCCTATCGGCGCGTACGGCCGCCGGCGGCGGAACCGGGCTGCGGGCCCGCCGCTCCGCGCGCAGACTTGCCGGTGTGACGTTCGTTGCGGGCCTGATGCTCGGCCGCCGGTTCCACGACGAGGTGCTCGCCCCGATCCTGCGTCGACGCTTCCCCGACCTGCGGTACGCGGCCGGGCTGCTCGACGGCGGCTCGGAGCTGCTCGGCCTGGACACCCCGCGCTCCACCGACCACGACTGGGGGCCGCGCGGGCAGCTCTTCGTCGGCGCGGCCGACGCGGCCCGGATCCCGCACCTGCGCGCGGCGCTGGACGCCGACCTGCCGGCGGAGTTCCTCGGCTGGCCCACCCGATTCACCGGGGAGGGCCGGCTGGGGGTCGCCGACCGGGCGGGCAGCCGCCACGGCGTCACGATCGACGAGCCGGGCGGCTGGTGGCGCGAGCGGCTGGGCTTCGACCCCGCTGCCGGCGTCAGCACGGCGGACTGGCTGGCCACGCCGACGCAGCGGCTGGCCGAGGTGACCGGCGGCGAGGTGTTCCACGACGGCCTCGACGGCGCGCTGACCGGGGCCCGGGCGGCGCTGGCGTGGTACCCGGACGACGTGTGGCGGCACGTGCTCGCCGCCGCGTGGACCCGCGTCGCCCAGGCCGAACACCTGCCCGGCCGGTGCGCCGAGACCGGCGACGATCTCGGCAGCCGGGTGGTCACCGCCGGGCTGGCCCGGGACCTGATGCGGCTCGGCCTGCTGCTGCACCGCCGCTGGCCCCCGTACGACAAGTGGCTGGGCACGTTGTTCGCCCGGCTGCCCGACGCGGCGCCCCTGGTCGCGGCCCTGGCCGACGCGCTCGGCCCGGGCGACTGGCGCAGGCGGGAGGACGGGCTGGTCCGGGCGCTGGAGGCCCTCGCCGCCCGGACCGACGACACCGGCCTGGCGGCCCCGGTGCGCGCCCGGTCCCGGCCCTTCCACCGGCGGCCGTTCCTGGTCCTGGACGCCGGTCGGATCGCCGGCGCGCTGCGGGCCGCCATCACCGACCCGGTGCTGCGCGGGCGTCCGCCCCTCGGCGCGGTCGACCAGTACGTCGACAACGTGGACGTGTTGACCCACGCGCACCGGGTCCGCCGGCTCGCCGCCGCGCTGGACACGCCGGACTGAGGTGGCTCCGCCCGTGGCGGGCCCCCGGTGCCGGTGTGCCGACCCGGCCGGTGGCGGTATCCACCTGCCACATCGATCCACCTCCGACCAGCGGCGACAACCTCCCTGGCGAGCACAGGGCGGAACGCCCCGCGGTCAGTGTGCCGCGAGCAGCGCCCTGAACGCGCCGGCGAACTGGGCGGGGCGTTCGACGGGCCCGAGATGGCCGCCGGGAAACTCGGTCAGGGGAAGTCCGAGCCCGGTGGCGAGGGCGGCGGCGGCCCGGTAGGGAAGCTGGCCCCGGGAGTCGATGCCGGCGATGGGGACCAGGCGCGAACTCACCGCGCGGAGTGCGGCCAGGTCGACCTCACGGGTGGTGAACGGGATCAGGATGTGCTCCAGGAACAGCGGTTGGAAGTCGCCGAGCACAGTAAACAGCTCCAGTAGTTCCGGGGTGGGCGGTTCGGGCAGGGCCTCGGCGTAGCCGTCGAGCCAGTCGCCGAGGTGGCGCAGGTCCGGGGAGTTCGTGCTGGGCTCAGGGGCCGTCATGGTCTCCGCCATGAGCCGACCCGCTTCGTCCATCCCGTCGGTACGCGCAGCCATGCGGACCGCTTCGAGCGCGCTTCGGTGGCGTCTGGCGTCCGGCAGCAGGCCGAGCAGCGGGGGCTCGTGGACGACCGCGAGGCGGAGCCGGTCGGGGTGGCGGGCCAGCAGCTCAAGGGTGGTGATGGCGCTGGCGCTGAAGGCGAACACGGTCGGCGGCTCGTCGAAGAGCCTGTCGATCAGGCCGAGGGTGTCCTCGGCGTAGATGTTCGGGTGCTGGTCGCCGTGCTCGGTGCCCGGCGGCGCCGAGACCAGGCGGCTGGACATGGCGACGACGCGGTAGTGGTCGGCCAGGTGCGCGGCGAGCCCGTCGAGGACGCCGGCGTGGCCGGCGCCGCCGGGCAGGAGCAGCAGCGGGGGGCCGTTACCGCAGTCGCGGTAGTCGATGGGAGTGCCGTCGAGGGTGAGCGTTGCGGTGCGGATGGCTTTCTCCTGTCGGCTTTCTAGATCTTCGACCAGTTGGCCAGGGTGTGGTGGAGCGTGTCGACCGCCCGCCGCCATGAGGTGTCGACGCTGTGGTTGGCGGTGAAGCCGCCGGTGGCCTCCAGGTCGCTGAAGCCGTGCAGGGTGCTGCGCAGTAACCGGACCGCATCGGTGGCGTCGGGTTCCGAGAGGTCGTAGCCGCGCAGCAGCGCGTAGCAGACCTCGACGATGCGAGCCACCCCCGCCGATGCGGCGAGCCCTTCGGACGGCATCGGGTGCCGGGTGGCCGCATAGCGGCCCGGATGCCCGGTCGCCAGAGCCCGGTAGGTGTCGGCGAAGGCGACCAGGGCGTCGTGACGGGAGCGTCCCGCCACGGCCGAGCCCAGCGCGTCGGCCCATTCGTTGAGCGCGAGCAGCGCGACCCGCTCCCGCAGGTGGGCGAGGCCCCGGATGTGGGTGTAGAGGCTGGCGTCGCGGACGCCGAAGCGCTTCGCGAGCGCCGCCAGCGTCAGATTCTCGAAGCCGATCTCGTCGGCGAGGTCCGCGGCGGCGGACACCAGGGCGTCCGGAGTGATCCTCGCACGCGGCACAATGTTTCCTAATCTTCCTAGGGAATACCCTAATATACACAGGATCGGGTCGGGCGCGGCCGTTCCCCAGGGCCGGAAAACCGACGCGTGGGCCCCGCCCCGCCGAGGCGGTGACGGGGCCCGTGCCGCTCAGGCGGGCAGCCGCCAGACCTGGTTGGCGCCGCCGAAGCAGTCCCAGATCTGCAGCCGGGTGCCGTCGGCGGAGCTGTTGCCGGTGGCGTCGAGGCACCTGTTGGACGCCGGGTTGCGCAGCGTGCCGTTGGACTGGGCCTGCCAGACCTGCGCGCCGGTGCCGTTGCAGTCCCACAGCTGCACCTTGGCGCCGTTGGCGGTGGAGGCGCTGGTCACGTCGGCGCACTTGCCGAGGGCGCGCAGCGTGCCGTCGGTGCCCACCGTCCAGCTCTGGGCGTTGGTGCCGTTACACGCGTAGAGCTGCACGGCGGTGCCGTTGGCGGTGCCGGCGGCGGCCACGTCGACGCACTTGCCGCCGATGCCGGTGATCGGGCCGGTACGCCCGACGGGCGGCGGGGTGGTGCCGCCGGTGGCGGTGTCGTAGATGGCGCTGACCAGGGAGGTGGCGCCGGTGGTGTCCTGGCTCAGTTCCCAGTTCATCATGCCGCCGGCGTTGGCCATGGCCCACTGGGTCTTGCGCTTGACCGTCGGGATGCCGTTGTAGCACTGCTGGGTCCCGCCGACCGTGGTGCAGTCGCGGTTGGCGTTGGCCGGGTCCATGGCGACCAGTGCGACGTACGTGTGGTAGCCGGGTCGGCTGTAGAACGGCACGCCGAGTACCGCCTTGCGGGCGGGCAGGCCCCGGGACTTCCAGTAGTTGACGGCGTTGATCGACCAGTCGTAGTTGGCGTGCGGGCTGCCGCCGTCGTACGCCATGATGTTGAGCCAGTCCACGTGGCCGAACACGGCCGGCTGCACGCCCTCGGCGTACCAGCCCTCGGAGACGACGGCGGCGGTGAGCAGCTTGCCCCGGCTGTGCAGGGCGCCGGCCAGCTGCTGCATCAGCGCCGTGTAGTTGGTGGCCGAGGCGCCCGGGTCCGGGTACTCCCAGTCCATGTCGACGCCGTCGAGGTTGTACTGGTTGACGAAGTTGACGACGTTGTTGACGAACGTCGTGCGGCTGCCGGCGTTGGCGGCGAGCGCCTCGAAGGCGGAGTCGTCGCCGTTGTTCCAGCCGCCGATCGCGATCGACACCTTGACGTTGCTGGCGTGGCCGCGGGACACCAGCTGGGAGAGCTTGGCGGGGTTCTCCACCGGGCGGAGGCTGCCGTCGCCGTTGGGCAGCACGAACGCGTAGTTGACGTGGGTCAGCTTGGCGTACTGCACCGCGTTGACGTCGCCGGTCCAGGACGGCAGGTAGCCGACGCTGCGGAAGCCGTTGGGGAGCACGGCGGCCTGCGCGGGGGCGGGGGCCAGGGTGAGGGTGGTGGCGGCGGTGGCCAGGGTGAGCAGGCCGGCGGCGAGGGCCGACCTGAGGCGGGAGAGCGATGAGGGCATCGGGGGCCTTCCCGTGGGCGGGTCGTGGCGGCCGTGCCGCCCGCGTCGGCGGCGGGGCGCCGGGTGCGGGCGTACGGGTGGGGGACGGGGTGCACATCCTCGAGGCAGCCAAATCCTAAGGATTGTTAACTGTCGCGTCAACGATGATGTTCGATGGATACGGGCGCTGCCCACGACCTCGGGTGGGCTGGGTCCGGCCCCGAACGACCGTTAAGCTGAGCGCGTGGGATCCGACGAGCTGTATCCGCCACGGCGGCTGGACGATGCCCGGCGCGCCACCGCCGCCGCGGGCCTGGACGCGCTACTGCTGACCCCCGGCTCCGACCTGCGCTACCTGACCGGCTACGACGCCCACGAGGGGGAGCGGCTCACCTGCCTCGTGCTGCCCGCGCAGGGCGAGCCGACGCTGATCGTGCCCACCCTGGAACGGCCGGCCGCCGAGGCGTCCCCCGCCCCGGCCACCGGCGTACGCATCGTCGACCACGCCGACGGCACCGACCCGTACCCGCTGCTCGTCGCCGCGCTCGGCGGACCGGTGGCGACGGTCGGCCTGGCCGACCGGATGTGGGCCGAGCAGGTCCTGGCCCTGCGCGCGGCGCTGCCCGGCGCCACCCAGCGGCTGGCCTCCGAGGTGCTGTGCGAGATGCGCCTGCGCAAGTCCCCGGCCGAGGTCGCGGCGCTGGCCGAGGCGGGCGCGGCGATCGACGCCGTGCACGCGCGGATGGGCCAGTGGCTGCGGCCGGGACGCACCGAGGCGGAGGTGGGCGCCGACATCGCCGCGGCGATCCGGGCCACCGGCCACGTGAGCGTGGACTTCGTGATCGTCGCCGCCGGCCCGAACGCCGCCAGCCCGCACCACGGCACCTCCGACCGCCCCATCGGTGCCGGCGAGCCGGTCGTCGTGGACATCGGCGGGACGATGCCGTCGGGCTACCGCTCGGACTGCACCCGCACCTACGTCGCGGGCGCCCCGGCGCCGGCCGAGTTCGTCGACTACTACGCGGTCCTGCACGCCGCCCAGCGGGCCGCGGTGGCCGCGGTCCGCCCCGGGATCACCGCCGGGGACGTCGACGCGGCGGCCCGGGAGCCGATCGCGGCCGCCGGCTTCGGCGCGGCGTTCCTGCACCGGACCGGCCACGGCATCGGCCTGGACGGCCACGAGGAGCCCTACGTGGTGGCCGGCAACGCCCGCCCCCTGGAGCCGGGGATGGCGTTCTCCGTCGAACCGGGCATCTATCTGGCGGGCCGCCACGGCGCCCGCATCGAGGACATCGTCGTCTGCGCCACGGACGGCGTGCAACGGCTCAACACCACCCCCACGGAGCTCATCGCGCTATGACTGTCGACCGGATCCTCCCCACCGACGAGGCTCACGACCTGCTCGACCTCGCCACCGAACTCGCCGACCGGGAGCTCGCGCCGCGGGCCGCCGGGTTCGAGGAGCGCGCGGAGTTCCCTCGCGAGGTGCTGCGCACCCTCGGGCGGGCCGGCCTGCTCGGCCTGCCCTACGCCGAGGAGCACGGCGGCGCCGCCCAGCCCTACGAGGTCTACCTCCAGGTGCTGGAGATCCTGGCCAGCCGCTGGCTGGCGGTCGCCGAGGCGGTCAGCGTGCACACGCTGTCCTGCTACCCCCTGGCGCAGTTCGGGACGAACGAGCAGCGCAAGCTGCTGCCCGACATGATCGGCGGGGAGCTGCTCGGGGCGTACTGCCTGTCGGAGCCGCAGGGCGGGTCGGACGCCGCCGCGCTGACCACGAAGGCCGTGCGCGACGGCGACGACTACGTGGTCGACGGCACCAAGGCGTGGATCACCCACGCGCAGGTGGCGGACTTCTACAACATCTTCTGCCGCACCGGCGGGCCCGGCCCGAAGGGCATCTCCTGCCTGCTGGCCCACCGCGCGACGGCAGGCATCGCGCCGCAGGCGGCCGAGCGCACGATGGGGCTGCGCGCCTCCCCGGTGGCGCAGATCGCCTTCGACTCGGCCCGAGTGCCGGCCGAGCGGCTGATCGGCGGGGAGGGGGCGGGCTTCACCATCGCCATGTCCGCCCTCGACTCGGGACGCCTCGGCATCGCCGCCTGCGCGGTCGGGCTGGCCCAGGCGGCGCTGGACTACGCGGTCGGCTACGCCCGGGAGCGCCAGCAGTTCGGCAAGGCGATCATCGACTTCCAGGGACTGGGCTTCACGCTCGCCGACCTGGCCACCCAGATCTCCGCGGCCCGGGCGTTGATGCTGGCCGCGGCCCGGCTGCGCGATGCCGGCCGGCCGTACTCGATCGAGGCGGCGAAGGCGAAGCTCTTCGCCACCGACGTGGCGATGCGGGTGACCACCGACGCGGTGCAGGTGCTCGGCGGGGCCGGCTACGTGGCCGACCACCCGGTGGAGCGCTACATGCGCGAGGCCAAGGTGCTCCAGATCGTCGAGGGCACCAACCAGATCCAGCGGCTGGTCATCTCCCGGGCGCTGGCGAAGGGCTGACGGGCGTCGCCCCGCCGGCGCCGTGTCGCGCCGGCGGGCCGCCTCGTCGCCGCGACGCCGTTTTCCCGGTAGGTTGCACGCCGTGGAGGAGATCGACCGCGCCATCATCGCCGCGCTGACCGCTGACGGTCGGCTGTCGTACACCGATCTGGCGGAGCGGGTGGGCCTGTCGGTCTCCGCCGTGCACCAGCGGGTGCGCCGCCTGGAGCAGCGCGGCGTGATCAAGGGGTACGCCGCCCGGGTCTCCTTCGAGGCCCTGGACCTGCCGCTGACCGCGTTCGTGGCGATCCGGCCCTTCGACCCGTCGCAGCCCGACGACGCGCCGGAGCGGCTGGCCCACCTGCCCGAGATCGACTCGTGCTACTCGGTGGCGGGGGAGGACTTCTATCTCCTGCTGGTGCGCGTGGCCAGCCCGGCCGACCTGGAGCGGCTGCTCCAGGAGATCCGGACGGCGGCGAACGTGACCACCCGTACGACGGTGGTGCTGTCGACGCCGTACGAGAACCGGTCGCCGAAGATCAGTGCCGAGCCCCAGCTTCGGGTGCGCTCGCGGGGGTCGGGGGAACCGGCTGGTTCCAGCGCAGGATGACCCGCCGGCCGTGCTCGTGGCCGAGCACGCTGACCGTGGCGGTGTCCAGGCGCAGCAGCCCGCCGGCCGACGGGGGCAGGCCGACCCAGCGGGCGCCGAGCACGCGCAAGCTGTGGGCGTGCCCGACGAGGGCGACGGTGCCCCGGTCTAGCAGCGGATGGACCCGGGCGAGCACCCGGTCGAGGCGCTCGCCGACCTGGTTCGGGGACTCCCCACCGGGGCAGCCGTCGGCCCAGATGGACCAGTTCGGGTGGTCGTCGCGGATGTCGGCGGTGGTGCGCCCCTCGTACTCCCCGTAGTTCCACTCGGCCAGGTCGTCGAGCGTGCCGGTGACCGTGAGGCCGGCCAGGCGCGCGGTGTGCAGCGCTCGGGCGCGGGGGCTGGTCAGGACCGCGGCGCAGCGGCGGCCGGCGAGGAAGCGGCCGAGGGCGCGGGCCTGCCGCTCGCCGTCGGGGGTGAGCTGGAGGTCGGTGTACGAGGTGTGCCGGCGGCTGGCGCTCCAGGTGGTCTCGCCGTGCCGGATCAGCAGAAGCTCTCCCATCCGCCCAGTCAACCAGACGGCCTCTCCCCACCGTTCACCTAGTGTCCTAGGATGCCTTAGCGGGCGTGGCACCCGCCACGACGACAACACAGCGTTTCCGACGGCGTCATGAGGGCACCCGATCGGGCGAGGGCCGGGGGAGGCCCGGCCCGTGCTGAGGAGGCGACATGGGCTTCACCGGCAAGGCGAAGAACAAGGTCCAACAGGTGGCGGGTGCCGCCAGGAAACGACTCGGCGGCGCCACCCACAACGAGCGGATGCGCGGCGAGGGGGCCATGCAGCAGAGCGACGCGCGTGCCCGACAGGCCGGGGAGCATCTCACGGACGCCGGCCGGGACGTGAAGGACGCCTTCACCAGGTGACCCGAGTACGGCGGCGGCCCCGGCACACCCGCCGGGGCCGCCGGACCGGCGGTGCCGTCGTGGGCCGGAGACGCGTCACCCCCGGGCCGGTGGTCGGCTCCGGGGGTGACGGTGTGCTGGTGGTCAGTCGTTGCGGTGCTCAGCCCACCACTGCTGCCCGGTCTCGGGCAGGGTGTCGATCGGGTCGTAGTAGGCGTGGCGCTTGTTGAGCGCCTCGGCGTCGGCGGACTCGATGGAGGTGCGGTAGTTCTTCGTCCAGTACGAGATGCCGCGGTCGCGGTCGTACTCGGTGAGCATGTGCACCCAGCGCTTGCCGACGAAGGGCACGTCGCACACGATGCGCGGGGTGGCGTATCCGGGCAGGTAGCCCATGATGTCGTGCTGGAGCTGCTGGGCGTGCCAGACCGGGACCCGCCAGTGCTCGGCGTTGGGGATCATGTCGCACATGTAGAAGTAGTACGGCAGGATGCCCGCCTCGCCCTGGAGGGCGAAGCAGAGGTCGAGCAGGTCGGGGGCGGTGGCGTTGACGCCGCGCATGAGCACGCCCTGGTTGCGGACGTCGCGTACGCCGACGTCGAGGGCGGTCTGGGCGGCCCTGGCGACCAGCGGGGTGAGGGACTGGGCGTGGTTGACGTGGGTGTGGATGGCGAGGTTGACGCCGCGGCGGGCGGCGGTGCGGGCGACCCGTTCGAGGCCCTCGACGACGTCGGGCTGGAGCCAGTGCTGGGGCAGGCCCATGAGGGCCTTGGTGGCGAGCCGGATGTCGCGGATGGTCTCGATCTCCAGCAGCCGCATCAGGTAGGACTCGAGGTTCTTCCACGGGACGTTGGCCACGTCGCCGCCGGAGACGACGACGTCACGGACGCCGGGGTGGGCCTTGAGGTAGCCGATGTGGGCGTCGTAGCGGTCGACGGGCTTGAGGGTGAGCTTGAGCTTGTCGACGGCGGGGGTGGAGTTGCCGACGAGGTCCATGCGGGTGCAGTGCCCGCAGTACTGGGGGCAGGTGGAGAGCAGCTCGGCGAGGACCTTGGTGGGGTAGCGGTGGGTGAGGCCCTCGGCGACCCACATGTCGTGTTCGTGCAGGGAGTCGCGGCTGGCGTACGGGTGGGAGGGCCAGTCGGTGCGCCGGTCGGAGGCGACGGGGATCATGTAGCGCCGGACGGGGTCGGCGAGGAACGCCTCGGTGGTCATCGGCGCGAACGGGACCATGGTGTTGACCATCTGTGGCGGCACCAGCATGGACATGGTGGCCAGGGCCTTCTGGTCGGCCTCGAGGTCGGTGTAGAAGGTCTCGTCGACGGTGTCGCCGAGGACGGTGCGCAGCTGCTTGATGTTCTTGACGCAGTTGACGCGCTGCCACTGTGCGTTCTCCCACTGGTCGCGGGTGACGTGGCGCCAGCCGGGGAAGCGGGTCCAGTCGGGTTCGACGAGGGGTGCGCGGCGGTATTCGTAGGGCTGTCCGGCGGTGGGGACCGCGACCGGCGCGGGGCGGGTCGCAGGCGGGGTCTCTACCGGTTGGGTCTGGGTCACGGCCCCTCCTCGATGTGGTGCGGTTGATCAGCGACCCCGAAGGCTACTGGAAAATATTCGGTGAAGAAATTAGTCTGCCGTAAGTTTTCCCGCTACGCGAGCCCTGGTCGGGGCTTCGAGCGGCGTGACAGGGGAGGTCGGCGTGACGTCACCGGTGGGTCTGCACCGCGTTGTCGAACCGGCGGGGGTGCTGCCGCAGGCCGCGTGGCGGCTGGACGCGAGTCCGGAGATCGCGCCGAACGAGGTGCGGATCCGGGTGGAGCGGTTGAACCTGGACGCGGCGAGCTTCCGGCAGCTGTGGGAGAAGCACGGCGGGGACGGCGACGCGGTCCGCGCCGAGGTGCTGGAGATCGTGTCGACGCGCGGCAAGATGCAGAACCCGGTGACGGGGTCGGGCGGGATGCTGATCGGAACCGTGGAGGAGGCGGGGCGGCGGTCCCCGCTGGGGCTGCGGGCGGGGCAGCGGGTGGCGACCCTGGTGTCGCTGACGCTGACGCCGCTGACGATCCTCGACGGGCTGGCCCGCTGGGACGGGCGCAGCGAGCAGGTGCCGTGCGACGGGTACGCGATCCTGTTCGCCCGGTCGATCGCGGCGGTGCTGCCGGCGGATCTCGATCCGCAGCTGTCCCTGGCGGTGCTGGACGTGTGTGGGGCGCCGGCGCTGACAGCGCGGGTGGTGTCGCGGTACGTGGCGGAGCGGGAGCGGGCGGAGGACCCGACGCCGGTGCGGGTGGCGGTGATCGGTGGCGCGGGCAAGAGCGGCTCGCTGTCTCTGGCCGCGGCGCGGCGGGCGGGTGCCGCCCGTACGGTCGGGGTGGTGCCGGTCGTGGCGGAGCGTGACGCGCTGGCGGCGGTGGGTCTGGCGGACGTGGTGGCGTTGGCCGACGCCCGGGATCCGGTGGCGTTGTCGACGGCGGTGACGACGGCGTTGGGGGCGCCGGCGGACGTGACGGTGGTTTGCGTGGACGTGCCGGGGTGTGAGCACGGTGCGGTGCTGGCGACGGAGGACGGCGGCACGGTGGTGTTCTTCTCGATGGCGACGAGTTTCGCGGCGGCGGCGTTGGGGGCGGAGGGTCTGGCGGCGGACGTGACGATGCTGGTCGGCAACGGGTACGTGCCGGGGCATGCGGAGTTCGCGTTGGGTCTGTTGCGCTCGGAGTCGGGGGTGCGGGCGTTGTTCGAGGCGCGTCTGGCGGCAGACTGATGGTCATGACGAACCCCTCGACTCTGTACCGCGGCGGGACGCTGCACTGCCCGGCCGATCCGAGCGCGACGGCTCTGCTGGTCACCGATGGCCGGATCTCCTGGCTGGGGGTGGAGGCGGACGCGCCGGTCGCCGAGCGGGTGGTGGATCTGGACGGGGCGTTGGTGACGCCGGCGTTCGTGGACGCGCACGTGCACGCCACGGACACGGGGTTGGCGTTGTCGGGGCTGGATCTGTCGGCGGTGCGTTCGGCGGCGGAGTTGCTGGACGCGGTGGCGGGGTTCGCGGCGGGGTTGCCGTCGGACGCGGTGGTGCTGGGGCACGGCTGGGACGAGTCGAGTTGGCCGGTGCCGCGGTTGCCGGACGCGGCGATGTTGGACCGGGCGGCCGGGGGGCGGCGGCTGTATCTGTCGCAGGCGTCGATCCATTCGGCGTTGGTGTCGGCGGCGTTGCTGGCGGCGTGTCCGCAGGTGGTGTCGGCGGCGGGGTACGACGCGTCGGGGTGGTTGCGGCGGGACGCGCACCACGTGGTGCGGGCGGCGGCGTTCGCGTCGGTGACGCGGGCGCAGCGGGTGGCGGCGCAGCGGGCGGCGTTGGCGCACGCGGCGTCGCTGGGTATCGCGGCGGTGCACGAGTGCGGTGGCCCGGAGATCTCCGACGAGGAGGACTTCACGGGTCTGTTGGCGTTGTCGGGTGACGGCGTGGCGGAGGTGTACGGGTACTGGGGTGAGCTGTTGGGTGCGGCGCGGGCCCGGGAGTTGGGTGCGGTGGGGGCGGGGGGTGATCTGTTCGCCGATGGGGCGTTGGGGTCGCGTACGGCGCACGTGTCGCGTGACTACCTGGACGGTGAGGGGGGTTGCGGGCACGGTTACCTGAGTGCGGAGCAGGTGCGTGAGCATTTGTTGGACTGTGCGGCGCACGGTGTGCAGGGTGGGTTCCACGCGATCGGTGACGCGGCGATCTCGACGGTGTTGGAGGGTTTCGCGGGGGCGGCGGAGAAGTTGGGCACGGACCGGGTGCGGGCGGGTCGGCACCGCATCGAGCACGCGGAGGTCATGAACAAGCGGTTGATCGCCGGGTTCGTGGAGTACGGGATCGTGGCGAGCATGCAGCCGGCGTTCGACCGGTTGTGGGGTGGCGCGGGTCGGATGTACGAGTCGCGGCTGGGCCTGGAGCGGTCGTTGGAGTCGAATCCGATGGGTGCGATGCACGGTGTCGGGGTGGCGTTGGCGTTCGGGTCGGATTCGCCGGTGACGCCGCTGGATCCGTGGGGTTCGGTGCGGGCGGCGGTGTGGCACCACAGTCCGACGCAGCGGATGAGTGTGCGGTCGGCGTTCGCGGCGCACACCCGGGGCGGGTGGCGTGCGGTGCGGCTGGACAACGAGGGTGTGCTGGCGTTGGGGGCACCGGCGACGTTCGCGGTGTGGTCGACGCCGGCGGGGGTGGACCGGGGGTTGCCGGTGTTGTTGGCCGCGGACCCGGAGGCGCGTGGTCCGCAGGACCCGACGCCGCTGCCGGTGTGTCGGCGCACGGTGTTGCGCGGTGACGTGATCTACGAGGAAGGGTCTTCGTGAGCGAGCGAACCATCGGTACGGCGTGTGGCGCCGTCGCGGGGCAGGGTCGGGTGACGGTGTGACGGGCAAGCTTGATCTGGATCCGCGGCTGGTGGCGCGGGCGCGGGAGTTGGCGCGTCGTGCCGGGCAGCCGGTGGTGGATCTGGCGCGTAGCCACACGACGGTGTCGGTGGAGCGGGCGGTGTTGCGGCTGGCCGGGGTGGTCGGCGCGGATCCGGACGGTATTCCGTGGGTGAACCGGCTCGTGGACGCGGTGGTCGCGGACGTGGGGTTGGGGCATGGGGTGGCGTTGCCGGTGTTCGACGCGCTCGCCCGGGAGCAGCTTGGTGACGTGACGTTGCTGGCGCAGAAGGCGGCTGCCGGGTCGGTGCGGTTCGAGGTGCCGGCGGGGAAGGCGGCCACGGCGGCGCGGAAGGCGGCGCGGCGGGCGGTGGGTGCGGGCATCCGGGCGATCGACCGGCGGCGCGCGGAGCGCGACCGGTTGGTGAAGCGGTTCGGGGATCCGGCGCAGCGGCCGTGGATCTATCTGATCGTGGCGACGGGCGACATCTACGAGGACATTCCGCAGGCGCAGGCGGCGGCGCGGGCGGGTGCGGACGTGATCGCGGTGATCCGGTCGACGGGGCAGTCGTTGCTGGACTACGTGCCGGAGGGTGCGACGCGGGAGGGTTTCGCGGGCACGTACGCGACGCAGGAGAACTTCCGGTTGATGCGGGCGGCGTTGGACGAGTCGTCGAGGGAGTTGGGCCGCTACGTGCGGTTGACGAACTACGCGTCGGGTCTGTGCATGCCGGAGATGGCGACGTTGGCCGGCCTGGAGCGGCTGGACATGATGTTGAACGACTCGATGTACGGGATCCTGTTCCGGGACATCAACCCGATCCGCACGTTCGTGGACCAGCGGTTCTCGCGTCAGGTGCACGCGCGGGCGGGGATCATCATCAACACCGGTGAGGACAACTACCTGACCACGGCGGACGCGGTGGACGAGGCGCACACGGTGACGGTGTCGCAGCTGCTCAACGAGTTCTTCGCGCACGAGGCGGGGTTGGCGGACTGGCAGTTGGGGTTGGGGCACGCGTTCGAGATCAACCCGGATGTGCCGGAGTCGTTGCGGCTGGAGTTGGCGCACGCGTTGCTGGCGCGGGAGTTGTTCCCGGACGCGCCGTTGAAGTGGATGCCGCCGACGAAGCACATGACGGGTGACGTGTTCCGGGGGAACCTGCTGGACGGGTTCTTCAACCTGGTGGGCACGATGACCGGTCAGGGGATTCTGCTGGTGGGGATGATGACGGAGGCGGTGGTGACGCCGTGGTTGTCGGATCGGGACATCGCCCTGCAGAACGTGCGGTACGTGCTGGGTGCGGCCGGTGGGTTGCACGAGGACTTCGTGCCGGCGTCGGGCGGGTTCATCCAGCAGCGGGCGAACCGGGTGCTGGGTGAGGCGGTGGACCTGCTGGAGCGTATCGGTGAGCAGTCGCTGTTGACGGCGATCGCCGAGGGCACGTTCGGGATCATGAAGCGGCCGGCGGACCGGGGCAAGGGGCTGGCGGGGGTGGCCGCGCACGAGGCCGGCTACTTCAATCCGGCCACGGAGATCCTGGAGGCGCCGGTGGCGGGTGGAGAGGTGGCACGGGCGTGAGCGCCGTCGAGGCCGGCGGGGACGCCGGGAAGAAGATCGTCCGGCCGTACGGGGACACCACGGGCGACGGCATGGTGCAGGTGTCGTTCACGTTGCCGGTGCCGCACGACAAGCGGGCCGAGGGCGCGGCGGTGCAGCTGGCGAACAAGATGGGCATCGATCCGGCGATGCTGGTGCACGCCAAGCCGATGAGTGACGGGTTCACGTTCTTCGTGGTGTACGGGCGGGTGAACCATCTGGTGGACCTGTCGGCGGTGCAGGTGGTGGAGCGTGACTTCCCGCTGCTCAGCGCCAAGGAGGTCAACGCGGTGGTGAAGCGGCGGTTGCGGCGCAAGTTGTCGGTGGTGGGGGCGTGTATCGGCACGGACGCGCACACGGTCGGCATCGACGCGATCCTCAACGTCAAGGGCATCGCGGGGGAGAAGGGCCTGGAGTACTACCGGGAGTTGAAGGTCACGAACCTGGGTGCGCAGGTGAGCGTGCCGGAGTTGGTGGAGGCGGCGCGGGTGGAGCGCGCGGACGCGGTGCTGGTGTCGCAGGTGGTGACGCAGCGCGACGCGCATCTGCACAACACGCGGGAGATGTCGGCGGCGTTCCGGGAGGCGATGCCGGCGGGGCGCCGGCCGTTGCTGATCGTGGGTGGGCCGCGTTTCGACGAGTCGATGGCCGGCGAGTTGGGCGTGGATCGGATCTTCGGTCGGGGGACCACCCCGGGTGAGGTGGCGAGTTTCCTGGTGCACGCGTTGGTCACGGAGAAGAGGGCGAAGGCATGAGTGATTCCCGGGTGGGTCTGACGGTCGTGCACCGGCGGTACGTGCCGTATTCGCACGCCCACTACGCCGGCAACCTGGTCGACGGGGCGTACGCGCTGGGGTTGTTCGGGGACGTGGCCACGGAGGTGTGTATCCGCACCGACGGTGACGAGGGGTTGTTCGCGTCGTACTCGGACGTGCAGTTCCGGGCGGCGATGAGGGCGGGTGACGTGTTGGAGGTGACGGCGACGGTGACCCGGGTGGGTACGCGTAGCCGCACGATCGACTTCGTCGTGGCCGTGGTGTGCCGGGGGCGCCCGGATCGGGGTGAGTCGGCGGCGGAGGTGCTCGACGAGCCGATCGTGGCGGTCACCGCGACCGGCACGGTGGTCGTGCCGCCGGTGGCGTGAGGTACGCGGTCTGCGCCGACGTCGGGTCCACGTACACGAAGGTGGCGGTGGTGGACCTGGCCGCGGGCGCGTTGGTGGCGGGGGCGTCGGCGCCGACGACGGTGGGCACGGACGTGCTGCACGGCCTGGACGCGGCGGTGGCGGCGGCCACCGCCGGCCTGGCGGTGGGTGAGGTGCCGTGGTACGTGTGTTCGTCGGCCGGTGGTGGGTTGCGGTTGGCGGTCGTCGGCTACGAGCGTCTGGTGACCGCGCAGGCGGGCCGGCGGGTGGGTCTGTCGGCGGGCGCGAACGTGGTGCACGTGGCGGCGGGTCGGCTCGGTGCGGCGGACCTGACCGGGTTGCGGGCGGCCCGCCCGGACGTGGTGCTGCTGGTGGGTGGCACCGACGGTGGTGACGCCGAGACGTTGACGCACAACGCGACGCGGCTGGCGAGGGCCCGCTGGCGGGTGCCGGTGGTGTTGGCCGGCAACGCCGACGTCCGCGACGACCTGCACGCCGTGCTGGCGTCGGCGGGGGTGCCGGTGACGGTGGCCGACAACGTGCTGCCGCGCATCGGGGTGCTGGCGCCGGCGTCGGCGCGTTCGGCGATCCGGGAGGTGTTCCTGCGGCACGTGATCGGCGGGAAGCGGCTGTCGCGGGGGTCGCGGTTCGCGCGGCTGGTGCGGGCGGCCACCCCCGACGCGGTGCTGACCGGAGTGGAGGTGCTGGCCGACACCCTGGGTGGTGATCTGGTGGTGGTGGACGTGGGTGGCGCCACCACGGACGTGTATTCGGTGCTCACGCCGGACGAGCGGGCCACCGGGCCGGGGCGGGAGGTGGCGGGGTCGCTGTGGCGGGCCCGCACGGTCGAGGGGGACCTGGGCATGCGGTGGAGCGCGCCGGGGGTGGTGCGGGCGGCCGTCGAGGAGCGGCTGCTGACCGACGCGCAGGGCGACGACCTGGCGGCGGGGGCGGCGGTGCGCGCGGCTGATCCGGGGTTCCTGCCGGTGGGCGACGCGCAGCGTGCGGTGGACGCCCGGATCGCGGCCCTGGCGGCGACGGTGGCGTTGCGTCGGCACGCCCGGGGGGCGGCCACGGGTGAGCGGGCCGGGCGGGACCTGCGCGACGTGCGGCTGCTGGTGGGTTCCGGTGGGGTGCTGCGGCACGCCGCGTCGGCGGATGCGGCGGGTGTGCTGGGTGCGGTGCTGGCCGACCATGCCGGTGGGTGGCCGTTGCCGCGTGCGGCGCGGCCGGTCGTCGACGTCGACTACGTGCTGGCCGCCGGTGGGCTGCTGGCCGCCGAGCATCCGGCGGCGGCGGGGGCGTTGCTGCGCCGGCACCTCGCGACGGATTGAGACTCGCCGACGCGACACGCCGTGGTGCATCACACGACAGGCCCGGGTGGGTTGACAGCGGCGGGGGTCCACGCCGTACCGTCTTTGAGTCCTACTACGGGAAGCGGCTGTTGTTCGCTTCGTCCCTTCGTCCGCTGGCCGAGCGACATGTGAGCAGTGCGTCGCGGCGGCCAGGTCCAGCGGGCGGGGGTCGGCGGGGCGGCGCGAACCGGCCGCGGTTACCGGTGTACGGGCAGGGTGAGGTGCACGGCCAGTAGACAACGGCCAGGCGGGGGCAGCCAGTCCGCGTCGGGTCGGTCCGAAGGTCGGCGCAGCTCATTCTCGCCCCACCGGCCGGGAAGGGCCTGGGAGCATCGGGGCGCGGCGTGAGCCGCGCCCCGATTTGTGTTTGCGCCCCTGTGGGGGAGGAATCGCCCTTACGCGCCGCGACGGGGCGTCGGGTGCCGCGCCGGGCGGGGCGGGAACTCGTGGGCGGGTAGCCTTCGGCCCGTGATCGTGGGCAACGTGCCGGCGCCGGCCGGGGACAGCAGCCAGCCGGGCGCCGTGGGGGCGGGGACGCCCGGGGTGGCGCGGCGCGCGCTGCCGCTGCGGGTGGCCGTGCCGATGGCGGTGGTCGCCGGGTTGGCGTTGCTGGCGGCGTTCCCGCCGTACGGGCTGTGGCCGCTCGCGCCGCTGGGCGTGGCGTTGCTGGCGGCGGCGACGCACGGGCGTCGGGTACGCGCCGGCGCGGGGCTGGGTTTCCTGACCGGGGTGGCGTTGTTCGCGCCGCTGCTGAGCTGGACGAACCTGCACACCGGCTACCTGCCGTGGGTGTTGCTGTCGCTGTTGCAGGCCGGCTACCTGGCGCTGCTGGGCGCGGGGGGCGCGTACGTGTCGCCGCTGGTCGAGCGGGTGCGGTGGAGTTGGCCGTTGGTGACCGGTGTGTTGTGGGTGGGGCAGGAGGCGCTGCGCGACCGCACCCCGTTCGGCGGGTTCCCGTGGGGGCGGCTGGCGTTCAGTCAGGACGGCTCGCCGCTGCTGCGGCTGGCCGCGTGGGGTGGCGCGCCGCTGGTGACGTTCGCGGTGGCGCTGACGGGCGGGCTGCTGGTTGCGGCGCTGTGGCGGCCGTGGGGCGGGCGGCGGCGCTGGTGGGTGCCGGTGGCCGGGTTGGCCGCCGCGTCGGTCGCGGTGCCGGTGGTGGGGCTGCTGGTGCCGGTGTCGGGTGCGGGGGGCGGCGCCGCGGTGACGGTGGCGATCGTGCAGGGCAACGTGCCGCGGCTCGGGCTGGACTTCAACGCCCAGCGGCAGGCGGTGCTGAACAACCACGTCGACGCCACGATCGAGCTGGCCGGGCAGGTGTCCGCGGGCGTGCGGCCCCGCCCCGACCTGGTGGTGTGGCCGGAGAACTCCAGCGACATCGACCCGCTGCGCGACACCGACGCGGGGGCGCGCATCTCGCAGGCCGCCGATGCGGTCGGCGCCCCGATCCTGGTCGGTGCGGTGCTGCGCGGCCCCGGGGAGGGGCAGGTGCGCAACGCGGGGATCCTGTGGCGGCCCGGCAGCGGCCCGGACCTGGCGCAGCTGTACACGAAGCGGCACCCGGTGCCGTTCGCCGAGTACGTGCCGATGCGTGATCTCGCGCGGATGGTCAGCGAGCAGGTCGACCGGGTACGCGCCGACTTCGTGCCGGGCAGCGAGCCGGGGGTGCTGCGGACCGGGGCGGCGGTCCTCGGCGACGTGATCTGCTTCGAGGTCGCCTACGACGAGGTGGTGCGTGACACCGTCGTCGGCGGGGCGCAGCTGCTGGTGGTGCAGACCAACAACGCCACGTTCGACGTGGCCGAGGCGCGCCAGCAGTTGGCGATGGTGCGGCTGCGGGCGGTCGAGCACGGCCGGCCGGCGTTGATGGCATCCACGGTCGGGGTGTCCGGGTTCGTTGCCCCGGACGGGCGGGTAAGCGACGCCACCGGGTTCAACACCCGAGCGGTCGTGGTGCGGCAGCTGCGGCTGGACGACGGGCGCACCCTGGCCACCCGGGTCGGGTTGTGGCCGGAGGTGGCGCTGGCCACCCTGGCCGTGGCGGCCCTGGTCGGCGCGGGCGTGCTGCGCCGCCGGCTGCGCGCCGGGTGACATCAGCCGGTACGCCGGCGGAGGGGGAGCGACGGTGGGCGAGACGACCGGCACCCGGGCGGACACCGGTCATCCGGGGGTGGGTCGGGTGCTCGTGGTGATCCCGACCTACAACGAGGCCGACAACGTGGCGCGGATCGTGGCGCGGGTGCGTCGTGCCGCGCCGGCGGTGGAGATCCTGGTCGCCGACGACGGCAGCCCCGACGGCACCGGTGCGCTCGCCGACGCCCTGGCCGGCGCCGACCGCCGGGTGCACGTGCTGCACCGCGAGGGCAAGCAGGGTCTCGGCGCGGCCTACCTGGCGGGGTTCGCGTGGGCCCGCGAGCGTGGCTTCGACGCGGTGGTGGAGATGGACGCCGACGGTTCGCACGCCCCGGAGGACCTGCCCGCGTTGTTGTCCGCCGCCCGCGACGCCGACGTGGTGATCGGTTCCCGGTGGACCGCCGGGGCGCGGGTGGTGAACTGGCCGCTGCGGCGGCTGCTGTTGTCGCGCTGCGGCAACCTGTACGCGCGGCTGGTGCTGGGCATGCCGCTGTCCGACGCCACCGGCGGCTACCGGGTGTACCGGCTGGCGGCCCTGGACGAGTTCGACCTGGCGTCGGTCTGTTCGCAGGGGTACTCGTTCCAGGTGGAGTTGTCCCGGCTGGCGCACCGGTCCGGGGCGCGCATCGTGGAGGTGCCGATCACGTTCGCCGAGCGGGAGCGCGGCAGCAGCAAGATGAGTCCGCTGATCGTGGCGGAGGCGTTGTGGCGGATCACGGCGTGGGGGGTGCAGGACCGGCGGCTGGCGGTGCGGCGGGGCCTGCACGGCACCCCCACCGGTCAGGTGCGGTGGCCCTGAGCGGCGGCGTGTCATGCTGGATGGGGTGCCGGCGCCCGCGCGGGGTGGCCCCGCCGCAGGCGCCGCTGATGGCGAATGGGGTGAGATGCGCCGAGGACTGAGGTTTGTGCCGTTGGCCCTGTTGGCGGCGACGCTGCTGGAGCTGGTGGTGTTCGTTCTGGTGGGGCGGGCGATCGGGTTCGGCTCGGCGCTGCTGGTGGTGTTCGCGGTGTCGCTGCTGGGGCTGGTGCTGCTGCGTCGGGAGGGGATGCGCGCCTGGCGTGGCTTCAAGGCCTCCGCGCAGGCCGGTCAGCCGCCGGGCCGGCAGGTCACCGACGGTCTGGTGGGGCTGCTCGGGGCGCTGCTGCTGGCGATGCCGGGCCTGCTCAGTGGCCTGGTGGGGGTGTCGTTGCTGGTGCCGCCGGTGCGTCGGCTGGCCCGCAACGGGGTGCAGCGGGCCGCGGAGCGGCGGGTGTCGTCGATGGTCGCCGGTGACCTGTTCGGGCCGCGCCGGGTGCGGGTGCGCCGGGGTGCGCCGCAGCCGCAGCAGCCCGTTGCCGAGCCCACCGTCGTCGACGCAGGTCGCGCCATCGAGGGGGAGATCGTCGAGCCTGGCCGGAGCTGACCCGGACACGACGGCGCCCCGGGAGCGGATGCTCCCGGGGCGCCGTGGCGTCGACGGTGCGGCTCAGGCGCGGCCGCGGCGGGTGCGGACCTCCTGCAGCCGCTCGGCGAGGATGTCCTCCAGTTCGGCGATGGAACGCCGCTCCAGCAGCATGTCCCAGTGGGTGCGCGGCGGCTTGGCCTTCTTCTGCTCCGGCTCGTTGCCGTCGACCAGCCGGGCCACGCTGCCGTCGAACTTGCATTCCCAGGTCATGGGGACCTCGGCGTCGACGGCGAACGGAACCTCGAACTGGTGGCCCTTGGCGCAGAGGTACTCGCGGGTCTGACGCGGCGCGAGCTCCGTGTTGCGGTCGGATTCGTAGCTGACCGCGCCCAGACGGCTGCCCCGCAGCATACGCTCGCCCATGATCGACTTCCCCTCGTTCGTGGTGCTGGTCTTCTCGGTGTAACGGTCCGTTCCCGCCGGGCCATTCCCGCCCGGACGCCGGGCGAGCCTGCACAAGGGTAGCCGGCCACGCCAGCCGCCCGGCGGGGTCGCCCCGGGCCGGGTCGGGCGGGTGGAGGGTTTCCGCTGTGCCACCGGCGATGGTAGCCGCCCCGAAGCGGCGCAGGCCGCGCCGGCCGGTGACGCGCCGGCCGGCTCAGGTCGCCGGGGTCGGTGGCAGCGGCAGCGGCAGGCCCGGCAGCCCGTCGATGCTGCTGGCCACATGGTCCTTGCCGGCGAAGTAGTCGCTCAGCGACGCGTCGTCCTCCCGGGCGAACCGCCGGCTGTGCAGGTCGCGGTCGGCGTCGTAGGACATGAACGGCACCGCGTAGCCGCAGGTGTCGCGGATCAGTTCGGCGCGCACGACGATGATCGCCCGCAGGCCGTGGACGCTGGTGTCGATGTCCGGGAAGTGGCCCATCAGCTCCGCCCAGCGGGGGTCGTCGCGAAACACCGGCTCGCCGCGCCCGTGCACCCGCACGATGTTCGGCGGCCCGTCGAACGCGCACCACATGAGCGTGATCCGCCCGTTCTCCCGCAGGTGCGCGATCGTCTCGGCGTTGCTGCCGGCGAAGTCCAGGTACGCCACGGTGTGCGCGTCGACGACCGCCCACGAGCCACGCAGCCCCTTCGGGGACAGGTTGATGGTGCCGTCGCCCGACAGCGGCGCCGTGGCGGTGAAGAACAGCGGCTGGTCCTCGATGAAGCTGCGCAGCCGGCCCTCGATGCGCTCGGATGTCTTTCCCACCCCGGCATCATGGCCCGGCGGCGGGCCGCCCCGCTGCCCCGGGTCCGCTCGCGGGTGTGGTGCTCAGGGCGCGTCCGCGGCGACGCGTACGCGGTCGCTGTCGCAGAGCAACGACGCCACCGCCTGACCCTCCTCGGCCACGGCGGCGCGCTCGGCCCGGGAGAGGCGGCGCAGCGGGGCGACGGTCACGGTGTCGGCCGCGACGCTCCAGGTCGCGGCGACCCGACCGTCGACCAGGACGACGCGCTCGCCGGCGACCGACAGGCCACGGTGGGCGTCGTCGACGATGCGGCTGCGGTCGTCGTAGCCGAGCAGCGCGTTGTCGAACGCCGGCAGGAACCGCACCGGCGCGGGCGTGTCGGCGTCGGGGCGCGGCGCGTCGGGCAGGTCCCACAGCCGCCGCCCGCGCTCGTCGCGCAGGACGACCAGCTCCTCGCGGACCGCGGTCACCGCGGCCGGCAGGCCGGCGAGGCCACACCAGGCGCGCAGGTCGGCCGTCGAGGCCGGACCGAAAGCGGCCAGGTAGCGCCGCACGAGCGCCTCGCCGACCGGGTCGCCCCCGGGCGGGGCCGGCGGGTCGATCTCGCGGCCCAGCCAGGAGGAGAGCAGCACGTTGCGTACGCCCGCCGTCGTGCGCCACAGCCCGCGCGGCGGCAGCTGCACCACCGGGACGAGGGCGAGCAGCATCTCGCCCAGCGCCCTCGGTCCCGGTGCCGGCCACCGGTCGGCGAGCGCCCGCGCCAGCCCGGTCATCGAGCGGGGCTCGCCGTCGGCCAGCACCTCCCGGCCCGCCGTGGCGAGCTCGTCGAGGTCCACGCCGGCGAGTTCGCGGCGGTAGACCCCGAGTACCCGCTGGCGCAGCATGCCGGCGTGGCGGGCCCGCCACGCCAGTGCGTCGTCGGCGGTGACGAGGTGCACGGTGCGGCGCATGAGGTGCATCCGCACCACGCGCCGGCCGGTCAGCAGGTCCGACAGTGCCGCCGGGTCGAACCCGCGCACCCGGGACCAGAGCCCGACGAACGGCTCCTGTGGTTCCTGCGCCTGCAGGCCGCACAGGTGCGCGACGGCGTCGAGGACCGGCACGTCGGCGCGGTCGAGCAGCAGCTGCCGGGCCAGCGTGGCGCGGTTGAGCGCCCGGGTGTCGAGAACGGTCATCGGTGCACGTCTTCCCTGCGGATCGACGGGGCACGGGGCGGGGTCGGGCGGGGGCCCGCCCCGGGGCGGCCCCGCGGCCCCCCCCGGCCCCCCCCCCGGGGGACCGCGGCCCCCCCCCCCAAGGGCCCCCCCCCCCCCCCCCGG
>NZ_JBNCOB010000018.1:0-61700 GCF_049847285.1 Micromonospora sp. DT62 | reverse complement strand
GGGTTGGCGGCCGGGGGTGTGTTTACGGTCCTGGGGGCCCCGTGGCCCCGGGGTTTCGGGGGGGCCGGGGGGGGGGGGGGGGGGGCCCCGGCCCGGGGGCCGGGACCCGCCGGGCGCTCAGGTGGTCCGCTGCCCGTCGAGGCTCTCGCGCAGGATGTCGGCGTGCCCGGCGTGCTGGGCGGTCTCGGCGATGACGTGCATCAACACCCCACGTACGCTGAGCACCGCCGTCACGTCGTGCCACGGCGCCGGCGGCAGCGGGTGGGTCGCCGACAGGTCGGCGACGGCGGCGACGGTCTCCTCGGTGCGGGCGGCGACCTGCGCGTAGTGGTCGAGGATCCCGTCCAGGGTCTCGCCGGGCAGCATCCGGAAGGCGGCCTCGTGCTCGACGAGCCACTGCGGCACCTCGCGGGCCGTGCCGGCCGTGATGTCGGCCCAGGTGACCCCGTCGGGCAGGGCGAAGGACATGGCCGCGGGGCCCTCGACCACGAAGCGCAGCCACGACTGCTCCATGGCCGCGACGTGCTTGACCAGCCCGCCCAGGCACAGCGTGCTGGCCGTCGGGCGCTGGCCGAGCTGCTCGTCGGTGAGGCCGCGGACGGTGCCGGTGAGGGCGGATCGGGCGGTCGAGAGCGCGGCGAGCAGGTCGGCCCGCTCGGGGTCGAGGGTCGACGGGGGCGTGGCGGTGTCGGTCACGGCGTTCGGGTCCTTCGTGTCGTCATCGGTGGGCACGTGGACCACGTTCGCAGCCGAAGCGGACAGGATGTGTCCGCTTCTGCGAGCACCATGGGGGAATGCCGAAAACTTCCGCGCGCCTGCTGGCGTTGCTGTCGCTGCTGCAGGCACGCCGGGACTGGCCGGGAGGGCTGTTGGCCGCGCGGCTGGACGTGAGCGCGCGCACCGTACGGCGTGACGTCGAGCGGCTGCGCGAGCTCGGCTATCCCATCGCGGCCGTCAAGGGACCCGATGGTGGCTACCGCCTCGCCGCCGGTGCGCAGCTGCCGCCGCTGCTGTTCGACGACGAGCAGGCCGTGGCCCTGGCCATCGCGTTGCAGAGCGCCACCACCGCCGGCGCCGGCATCGAGGAGGCCGCGGCGCGCGCACTGCACACGGTCCGGCAGGTCATGCCCGCCCGGCTGCGCCACCGCATCGACATCCTCCAGGTCACCGCCGTCGAGCGGTCCCCGACGCGGGCGGGCCGGCAGGCCGACAGCGGCGTGCTCATGGCGCTCGGCGCCGCCGTGCACGCCCGCGAGGTGCTGCGCTTCGACTACACCCCCGTGACCGCACCGGAGGCTGACGGCGACGGTGGGTTGCCCGCGCCGCGCCGGGTGCAGCCGCACCACCTCGTCACGTGGGGCGGACGCTGGTACCTGGTGGCGTGGGACCTCGACCGCGGGGACTGGCGCACCTTTCGCGCCGACCGGATCAGCCCGCGTACCCCCACCGGGCCCCGGTTCACCCCACGTGAGCTGCCCGGGGGTGACGTGGCGGCCTTCGTGACCAGCCGCTTCCAGGGCTCCGGGGGCGCCGACGGGTGGCCCTGCCGCGGGGAGGTGATCCTCGACCTGCCGGCCGCCGTGGTGTCCGGGTACCTGCACGACGCGCTCGTGGAGGAACTCGGTCCGCACCGCTGCCGGCTCGTCCTGGGTTCGTGGTCGTGGGTGGGGCTGGCCGCCTCGATCGGCCGTTTCGACGTCGACATCGAGGTCGTCGGCCCGGCCGAGCTCAGGGACGCCTTCGCCCGGCTGGCCCGCCGCTACGCCGCCACCGCCGGCGGGTGACCGGAGATCGCTCAGCCAGTCGCGCGGGGGCCCAGGTGGGCCAGGGCGGCGGCGAGGTGGCTGACCTGCTCGGCGAGCTGGGCCGCCCGCCGCTGCGCCTCGTCGCGGTCGGTCTCGGCGGCGCGCAGCCGTACGGTCAACTCGGCGGCGCGGCCCTCGGCGGCGCTCGCGGCCTCGCGTGCGGCGGCCAGGTCGGCGCGCAGCGTGTCGTGCCGGCCGGTGAGTGCGGCCAGTTCCGTGCGGGCCTGCTCGGCGGTGGCCTCGGCGCGCCGCCGGGCGGTCTCGGCGTCCCGGTGCGCGGCTTCGGCGCGTTGCCGGGCCGTGTCGGCTTCGGCGGCGGCCGCGCGGGCGGCGTCGGCCTCGGCGCGGGCCTGCCCGGCGCGCTCGCGGGCCTGCTCGGCCTCGGCGTGCAGGCGCTGCGCGCGGTCGAGGGCCTCGGTGGCGGCGCGGGTCGCCCGGTCGGCGTCGGCGCGGGCGGCGTCGCGTTCGCCGGTGAGTTCGGTGCCGCGGCGGCGTTCGGCGTCGATCTCGACGCGTAGCGCACGCAGCTCGTGGCGGGCCGTGTCGCGGTCGCGTTCGGCCTGGGTGCGCAGGGCCTCGGCGGCGCTGGCCTGCTGGCGGGCGTCGTCGCGGGCGGCCTCCGCCCGGTCGGCGCGTTCGACGGCGGCCGTGGCCCGCTCGGCGGCGCGCCGGGCCTCGTCGTGGGCGGCGTCGCGTTCGGCGGCGGCGGACCGGGCCTCCTCGCGGGCCCGGACGGCGGCCGCGGCGGCGTCCTCGGCGTCGCGGCGGGCCTCGTCGCGTTCGGTCTGGGCCGCCGCGACCTGGGTCGCCGCGTCGGCGCGGGCCTGCGCGAGCTGGCGTTCCACCCCGACCGGGGACAGCTCGGCGTGCAGGGCGTCGGCGAGGGTCTCCGCGACCTGCTCCAGCCGGTCGACCGCCTCCCAGGTGCGGGCCACCTGACCGGGCAGGCCGGGGGCGTTGCGGTGCCGCATCCGGCTGTTGCGCGAGGCCCGCTGGCAGGCGCCGTCGTTGTCGCGGCAGTAGCGGAACGGCCGGCCGGCGCCGACGCGCTGCGGCACCTGACGTCCGCAGTGGGCGCAGGGGCGGGTCTCGGCGGGGGTGGGCTCGGCGTCCATCGAGGGCGGAGTCTACTGCCGGGCCCGGTGGCCACCGGCGGTGCGCCCCGCCGCCCCCAGCGGGTGCGACTCCGGCCCGGCCGACGCGCGACGGGGGCGGGTGCGGGGCCCGGCGGCGGACCGGTGGGGCGGCGAGGTCCGGCTGCTCAGGCGGCCGTGCGGGCCGTGCGGTCCAGGGTGTAGCGCCGTTGCAGCAGCAGCGCGACGAGCATCGCCGCCGCGGGCAGCAGCCCGAAGCCCCAGCGGATCGCCGTCAGCGCGCCGTCGGGCTGCGTGACGCCCTCGCCGGCGGTGGAGGCGACGAACCCGCCCGCGGCCAGGCACAGTGAGTACGCCCACGGGCCCAGCGCCGCGCCGGTGGCCTCGGTGGCCGTCCAGACCCCGGTGTAGGTGCCGGCGGCGCCGCCGCCCGCGCGGATGACGTCGGGCACCATCGAGAACGGCAGCAGTTGCATGCCGGCGAAGGCGACTCCGAGCACCGCGACGGCGGCCACCAGCAGGGGCAGCCCGGCGGGACGGCCGACGGCGAGGACCAGCGAGCCGGCCGCGAAGGCGCCCTGGGCGCCCAGCAGCGCCCGCTGCTTGCCGACTCGGCGGGCCACCGCCAGCCAGGCCGGGGTGACCAGCAGCGCCGGGGCGACGAACGCGGCCACCAGCACGGTGGTCAGGGCGGGGCGGCCCAGCTCGTACTCGGCGTAGTAGGGCACCGCGGCCAGGACCAGGTGGGTGGTGGTGGACATGGCCAGGTACGCGGCGACCAGCCAACGGAACTGCCGGTCGCGCAGCGCCACGACCAGCGCCCGCCAGCCGCCGCCGTGCGGTGCGGGCGTCGCGGCGGCGGCCCGGCGCAGCCGGGCGATGCCGGCCACGCCGACCAGCATGGCGGCCAGCATCCCGACGGCCAGCAGCACTCCCATCCGCTGGTAGCCGGCCCGGGTGGCGTCCTCGCCGCCGGCCAGCAGGGGTGCCAGCAGCCCGGAGACGAGGATGCCGAGGGTCAGGACCACCATCCGGAAGGCCATCAGCCGGGTGCGCTCGTGGTAGCCGATCCGCAGGTCGGCGGGGGTGGCCAGGTAGGGGACCTGGTAGGCGGCGAAGAGCAGGTTGCCGGCGACGAAGGCGAGCGCCACCCAGGCGGCGGCCGGCGCGCCGGTGAACCCGCCGGGCACGGCGAACAGCGTGGCGAAGGCCAGCGGCAGGGCGCAGCCGAGCAGCAGCAGCCGACGCCGGTCGCCCCGGCGGGCCTGTTCGACGTCGCAGCGGTGCCCGATCCAGGGGTGCAGCAGCACGTCGGCGATCTTCGGCAGCAGCAGCGCCAGGCCGGCCAGCCAGGGGGCGACGGCCAGCACGTCGGTGAGGAAGTAGAGCAGCAGCAGGCCGGGCACCGTCACCCAGACGCCCATGCCGAGGGAGCCGGCGGCGAAGCCGAGCAACGGCCCGCGGGGCAGGGCGGTGGTGGTGTCCGTACCGGCCGGCTGCTGGTCGAGCCCGGTCATGGCGGCCTCCTCGGCGGGCACGCCGCCCGCAATCCAACGGATGCTGGATTGTAGGGGCAGAATGGCGGCCATGACCATGCCCCGCCGTCGACCCGGGCGGCCCCGCCGCGAGGAGACCCGACCGACCCGGGAGGTGGTGCTGACCGCCGCGACCGCGCTGTTCGCCCGGCGGGGCTTCGACGCCGTCGGGCTGCGGGAGGTCGCGGCGGCCGCCGGCGTCGACGTCGCCACGGTCTCGCACCACACGGGTACGAAGGCGCAACTCTACGACGCCTGCTTCGCGCGGGTCTTCGCCGCCGAGCGGGAGGCGCTCGAGGCGGCGGCCGGGCGCGCCCGGCAGGCCCTGCACAGCGGGCCGGGCGAGGTCCGGCGGGCGCTGCACGACCTGGTGGACGTGTTCGTGGACTTCCTGGAGGACCGGCCGGAGACCACCGCGTTGTGGCTGCGCCGCTGGTTGGAGCCGCAGCGGCACGCCGAACTCGACGAGCGGTACGCGGCGCCGCTGTACCGGCTCGTCGCCGACCTGCTCACGGCCGCCGCGGCGGCCGGGGCGCTGGTCGAGCCGGCGCCGCACGTGACGGTGCGCAGCCTGGTGTGGGCGGTGCACGGGCACGTGGTGGCCCTGGCCGCCGGCGGGGGGTCGCAGGCGCGTGAGCGGCGGGAGTTCCGCGCCTTCGTGCACCGCTTCCTCGACGGACTGTACGGGCCGGCCACGCCTTGACGTGCCGGCCCGTACCGGGCCATTATCCAACGCACGTTGGATTAACGGGGAGGAGCCGGCGATGGGTGCGCAGCCGTCCGTGGCGGTCATCGGCGCGGGCGCGGCCGGACTGGCCACCCTCAAGGCGCTCGCCGACGTCGGCGTGCCCGCCGTCTGCTTCGAGGCGGCCGACCGCGTCGGTGGCCTCTGGGTGTACGGGGCGCCCGGCTCGCCCGCGTACCGGACCCTGCACCTGAACACCAGCAGAGCCCGCACCGAGTTCGTCGACCACCCCATGCCGGCGCACTGGCCGGACTACCCCGACCACGCCCGGGTCGCCGGCTGGCTCAGCGACTACGCCGACCGGTTCGGGCTGCACGACGCGGTGCGGCTGCGGCACACCGTCGACCGGGTGGAGCGTGGCGGCGACGGCCGGTGGACGGTGCACGCCGACGGACCCGACGGCGGTGTCGAGGTCACCGTCGACGCCGTCGTCGTCGCCAACGGCCACAACCGGGTGCCGAAACCGCCCACCCCCACCCACCCGGGCGACTGCACCGCCGAGCAGCTGCACAGCCACGCCTACCGGGGCCCCGACCAGCTCACCGGCCGGCGGGTCCTGGTCGTCGGCGGCGGCAACTCCGCGATGGACATCGCCGTGGACGCCTCGTACGCGGCCCGGCGCACCCTGCTGTCGCTGCGCAGGGGCGTCTGGGTGGTGCCGAAACACCTGCTCGGCCGCCCGTCGGACACCCTCAACGGCGCCCTGGCCCGGCGGTTGCCGTGGCGGCTGCGCCAGCGCATCACCCAGCGGATGCTCGCCGCCACCGTCGGCGCGCCCACCCGCTACGGCCTGCCCGCCCCCGCGCACGGCTTCCTCCAGGACCACCCGACGCTGTCGGACGGGCTGCTGTCCCGGCTGACCCACGGCGAGATCGAACCCCGCCCCGGCATCGCCGGCTTCGACGGCGACCGCGTCACCTTCACCGACGGCCGCGTCGACGAGGTCGACCTGGTGATCTGGTGCACCGGCTACCGGGTGGAGATCCCATTCCTCGACCCGGCGTTGCTCGGCGACGGGGCGGACACCCTGCCGCTGTACCGGCACGTGTTCCACCTCGACGCGCCCGGGCTGGCGTTCGTCGGGCTGATGCAGTCCACCGGTGCGGCGTTCCCGCTGGTCGAGGCGCAGGCCAAGCTGGTCGCGGCGCAGCTGTCCGGCCGCTACGCGCTGCCCGAGGCGCAGCGGCAGCGCGCCGCCTGCCGAGCCGAGCTGCGCGCCGCCACCGCCCGGTGGGGGCAGCGCCGGCCCGCCATGCGGGTGGACTTCGACGCGTACCTGGCAGAGCTGAGGCGGGAACTGGCCGCCGGCACCCGCCGCGCCCGCGGCAGCGGAGCCACGGCATGAGCGGGCTGGCGGGTCGCCGGGTGCTGGTCACCGGGGCCAGCGGCACCTTCGGCCGGCACCTGTGCGCCGCGTTCACCGCCGCCGGGGCACAGGTCGTCGGCATCGACCGCCAGCCGGGCACCGTCGCCGTCGACCACGACCCGGGCGACGGCGGGGGCGTGCCGGTGCTCGGCTGCGACCTGACCGACCCGGCCGCCGTGGCGCCCACGGTCGCCGCAGCCGTGGACCGCCTCGGCGGGCTGGACCTGCTGGTCAACAACGCCGGCGTCGGCGGACCCGTCCCGGCCGAGCTGCCACCCGACGAGGTGGTACGCCAGCAGCTGGAGGTGAACCTGCTCGCCGCCTGGCGCACCACCGCCGCCGCGCTGCCCGCCCTGGAGGCCGCCCGTGGGCGGGTGGTCTTCGTCGCCAGCCGGATGGCCCTGCTGCCGCTGCCGCTGGCCGCCGCGTACGGGGTCAGCAAGCGGGCCCTGGTCGCCTACGCCGACGCGCTGCGCCACGAGGTGGGCAGCCACGTCGGGGTGAGCGTCGTCTACCCGAGCATGGTCGCCTCGCCGATTCACGACAGCACCGCCGACGCCGGCCTGTCCCTGAACGGGGTATCCCGCCCGGAGACGGTGGACGGAGTGGTCGCGGCGATCCTGCACGCCGCCACCGCCCGGCGGGCGCCCCGGGACGTGGCCACCACCAGGCGTGGACGCCTCGAGCTGGCCCTCGCCCGGCACGCGCCGAGGCTGGCCGACCGGCTCGTGCGCCGTACCGTCTCAGCCCGGCTCGCCGCCGGTGACCTGGACGCCGCGCCGCTGGCGGCGGGGATGGTCCGCCGGCACCGCGACACCGGCTAGCGTGGGCGGGTGGCCGTCTCCCCGTACATCGCCAAGCTGCGCGCCCACGTCGGCCACGATCTGCTCCTGCTGCCCGGGGTGAGCGGCGTCGTCCGCGACGACGACGGGCGGGTGCTGCTTGCCCGGCGCGCCGACAACGGCCGCTGGTCGGTGCCCGCCGGCCTCATCGACCCCGGCGAGCAGCCCGCCGACGCCGTCGCGCGGGAGGTGTACGAGGAGACCGGCGTGCGCGTACGCGTCGACGGGGTCGCCGGCGTCGCCACCCACCGGGTCGTCTACCCCAACGGCGACACCTGCGAATACCTCAACGTGTGGTTCCGGTGCCGGGCCGTGGGCGGCGAGGCCCGGATCAACGACGACGAGTCCACCGAGGTGGCCTGGTTCGACCCGGGCGACCTGCCGGAGCTCGACGAGTGGGCGCGGCTGCGCATCGACACCACACTGCGCGAGGACGCCCCCACCTGGCACGCCGGGCCCGGCGAGCGGCATTCCGCGCTCAGCCGGCCCGACGCCCTCTGAACGCCGCTCACCCCGCCGCCTCGAAGGTCACCTCCAGCGGCGTTCCGGCAGCCAGGTCCACGTCCCGCTCGCCGTACGGGCTGCGCACCGTCAGCCGCTGCGCGACGGGGGAGCACAGGCGGGCCCGGACCTGCCCGGGTGACCAGGACAGCTCCTCGACGCCGACGCGGCCCCGGCAGGCCACCCCGCGCAGCACCCCCGCGTCCAGGCCCGGCAGCGCGGCCGGCAGCAGCCGCAGCAGCCCCGGGCGGGACTGCACCAGCGACTCGATCAGCACCGCCGGCAGGGCGTGCGCGGCGTCGGCGTTGTACGTCACCAGGTGCGGGTTGTGCGCGCTCATCAGGGACCGGAAGAACATGTCGTTGCCGACGATCTTCAGCAGGTTCGCGGCGGTCAGCGTCCCGTCGTGCAGCCGGGCGGCGGCCAGCGCCCGGTGCAGGCTGCCGTGCGCGGAGAGGTTCTCGTCGCCGCGCAGCGTCAGCGCCCGGTGCGCGGCCCGCGCCAGCTCGGGGGTGTCGTCCGGGTTGATCTCGTCGAGCGGCCACACCGGGTAGAGGTGGCTGACGTGGCGGTGGTCGTCGTCGCCGTGGTAGCCGGGCCACGCCCACTCGGCCAGCGCCCCGCGCCCGTCCACCCGGTACGCGGGCAGCCGCCCCAGCAGCCCCGCCCACCGGTCCGAGCCGGTCACCTCGGCGGCGGTACGCAGGGCGTGCCGGGCGGCGGCGATGTCCATCGTGGCGTTCACCGCCACGTGCACCGCCCGCCCCCGCTCGTCGTGCGGGCCGGTCTCCGCCGAGTACGACGGCACCACGACCACCGTGCCCGCCTCGTCGGTGACGGTGAGCAGGTCCGCGAAGAAGTCCGCCACCTCCGCCAGCCAGCCGGCCAGTTCCCCGAGGGGCGCACCGGTGACCAGGTGCTGCTCGTGCAGCGGGTGCAGCAGCCAGTCCGCGCCGGGCAGCCACGCGGCGAAGGGCCAGTCCTCGTGCAGGTGGAACAGGTGGCCGTGCTCGCCGTCGGTGCGGCTGGGCGCCAGCAGGCCCCGGGCCCCGTAGATCGCCCGCGCGTTGCGCCGCCAGTCGTCGACCTGGCCGCATACCAGGTTGGCATGCGCCGCGGTCACCTCCGGCAGGGCGCCGACGTTCGCGCCGGCCAGTTGCAGGTTCAGGTTGGCGTCGGTGGTGAAGTCACCCGCCCAGGCGGCGTCCCACGAGCCGAGCCACAGCCCGGTCAGCCGGGGCGGCAGGACACCGCTGGAGCTGAGCAGCAGGTACCGGCCGGCGTGGAACAGCCGCTCCAGCAGGGCCGGCCGCAGGGTGCCCGGGTCGGCGTCCTGCGCCGCGATCAGCTCGCCCACCGGCAGTTCCCGCTGCGCGTCCGGCACCCGCAGGTCCAGGCTCACCCGCCCGTAGGCGCGACCATGCGGCACGACGTGCCGGGCCAGCAGCGTCTCGTAGTCGTCGCCGGCGTGGGCCGCCAGCCGCTCCTCCAGCTCGCCGGTGCGCCACGGCGGCGTGTCGGGGCGGTCGAGCGCCGTGGTCAGCAGCGCCGGGCCGCGTACCGCCACCCGGTCGTCGCCGAGGACCGCCACGTCGCCGCGCAGCAGGGTGAGCCCCTCGAAGCCGTACGCGCCGCCCGCGTCGGGGTAGCGGCCCCGCACCCGCAGGAAGACCAGATCTTTCCGGCGGTACGCGGCGACGGTGTAGCGCACCGAATCCGGCCGGCCCGGCAGGTCCCCGGTGCCGCCCACCTCGCAGGGGCCCCCGTTGACGTGGGTGACCACCAGCGTGTCGGCCCGGGAGACGAACGAACGCCGCCGGCCGCCCGCCCACTCGACGACGACCTCCCCGGTGGTGAACTCGGTGCGGCGCCGGTAGTCGCCGACGGGGCCGGGCGCCACGGCGTCGACGGTGAGGGCGAAGCCGGGATGGAACGACTGCGTCCAGCGCAGTACGCCGTCGCCGGCGAGCAGCCGGCTGGCCTCGGCGCGCCGGCCGGCGAGGATCAGCTCGCGGATGCGGGGCAGCAGGGCGGCCAGCTCGGGCGGCCGGGCGTCGCGGGTGCCGTTGGGCAGGACGAAGCGGTGGTGGTTGACGATGATGCGTTCGGTGTGCGGCCGGCCGTACACCATGATGCCGGCCTCGCCGTTGCCGGAGAGGAACGCGTCCTCCCAGCGCTCGGCGGGGGCGGTGTCGACGATGCGGTGCGCGGCGGGGGACGGCCGGGCCGTCATCGGCCGGCCCTCGCCGCCGGGGCGGGGACGGCGGTGCTGCCGCGTACCGTCAGCCGGGGCGGTAGCAGGGTGACCTCCGGCACCGCCTCGCCGTCGAGCTTGCGCATCAGCAGCGACACGGCCTGCGTGCCGATCTCCTCGGCGGGGACGGGCACGGCGGTGAGCATCGGGCTGGCCTGCTCGGCGAAGCGGTCGGGGCAGACGGCGACCACCGACACGTCCTGCGGCACCCGCCGGCCCAGCGCGGGCAGCGTGGCCAGCACCGGGTCCACGGCGGCCTCGTTCTGCACGATCAGCCCCGACACGTCGGGGTGGCGTTCCAGCAGGTCGGTGAGGGTACGGCGGACGGCCGCCGCACCCTCCTCGCAGGGCAGCGCCACCGCGTCGACGCCGTGCCCGGTGGCGGCCTCGACCACGCCGGCGCGGGTGCGGTGCGCGAAGCCCGTGCCCCGGTCGTAGACGGCGGCGGGCGCGCCGAGCAGCGCCACGCGCCGGTGCCCCAGCCCGGCCAGGTGCGCGACGCAGGCCCACCCGGCCCGGTGGAAGTCCAGGTCCACGCAGGTCAGGCCGGTGGCGTCGGCGGGCAGGCCGATGAGCACGCTGGGTCGGGCCAGTGCCCGCAGCAGCGGCACCCGCGGGTCGTCCAGCTCCACGTCCATCACCAGGACGCCGTCGACCAGGGCGGTGGCGGCGACGCGCCGCAGGCCGGCGGGCCCCTCGTCGGAGGTGACCAGCAGCACGTCGTGGTCGAAGCGGCGGGCGGTGGTGACCACGGCCATGGCGAACTGCATCACCACGGGCACCTGCATCCCCGCGCGCAGCGGCAGGACCAGCGCGATCACGTTGGCCCGCCGGCTGGCCAGGGCCCGCGCGCCGGCGTGCGGGTGGTAGCCGAGCGACCGGATGCTGGCCAGCACCCGGTTGCGGGTGACCTCGGAGATGGCGCGCTTGCCGCTGAGCACGTACGACACGGTGCTCACCGCGACCCCGGCGTGCCGGGCGACGTCGGCGATGGTGGGCTGCTCGGGCGACGGGCGCCCCCGCGTCCCGCTCACCGCGCCCGCCCCGACGCCGGCACGGCCGCCCGGTCGTCGGGGGCCGCCTCGTCGCCGCGTACGGCGAGGGTGCCGACCAGCCGCACGTCGCGCGCGGAGCGCCCGACCAGGACGGTGTGGGTGGCGTCCTCCACCACCCGTCGGCCCCGGGTCTCGTCCCACCAGCTCAGCTCGGCGGTACGCAGCCGCAGCCGCACCACCTGCCGCTGCCCCGGCGCGAGGCTGATCCGGGCGAAGTCGCGCAGCTGGCGCAGCGGCTGCTTGACGCGGGAGCGGCGCTGGCGCGTGTAGAGCTGCACGACCTCCTCGCCGGGGCGGTCGCCGGCGTTGGTGACCTCGACGCTCACCTCGACCTCCTCGCCGGCGGTGGCCTCGTCGACGCTCAACCGCAGGCCGGCGTACTCGAAGCGGGTGTAGCTGAGGCCGTGGCCGAACGGGTACAGCGGGTCGCCCCGGTGGTACAGGTAGGTGGCGTCGGAGCCGATCACGTCGTAGTCGAGCAGGTCGGGCAGGTCGGCGGCGTCGGCGTACCAGGTCTGGGTGAGCCGGCCGCCGGGTTCGGCGTCGCCCAGCAGCACGTCGCCCAGCGCGGTGCCGTGCTCCTGGCCGCCGTGCGCCGACCAGAGCACCGCCGGCAGGTGCGTCCCGGCCCAACCGACGGCGTACGGGTAGCTGCTGGTCACCACCAGCACGGTGCGCGGGTTGGCGGCGTGCACCGCCCGCAGCAGCGTCTCCTGGCCCGTGGGCAGGGCCAGGTCGACGCGGTCCTCGGTTTCCCGGCCGTTGACCATCGGGTGGTTGCCCAGCGCCACCACCGCCACGTCGGCTTCGGCGGCCAGGGCGGCGGCCTCGGCGGCCCCGTCCGCCAGCAACTCCACCGTGAAGCGGGTCGCGTCGCCCGGCGTCGGGGCGTCGGCGCGCAGCCGCCCGTCCGCGTCGACGGCGACGTACCGGTCGGTGGCGAGGTGGTGCAGCAGCACCGTGCCGTCGGGGCCGTCGTGGAAGCGGAACGTCTCGCGTACCACCCAGCCGCCCGGTCCCGGGCGGTCGTTGGCGAGTGCGCCGGCCTCGTCGGCTCCGACGTGCCGGCCGTTGCCCGCGGCGCGCAGCGCCACCACGTCGCGTCCCCAGTCGAAGACGTCGAACCCGGTGGCGTCGGCGCCGACGGTCAGCGGGCCGCCGTCGGGGCTGTCCGGGCAGCCGACGTAGCGCCCGCCGACGCGCAGCGCGATCCGGTCGGTGCCGGGGTGGGTGGTGACCGTGGACAGTCGCTCGGCCAGGCCCTGGTACGCGGTCACCGCGTACGGCAGGGTGCCGCTGTACCAGTCCTCGTAAACGGCGTCGGCCAGCGGGCCGAGCACGGCCACCCGCAGGCCCGCGTCGGTCAGCGGGAGCAGCCCGTCGTTGCGCAGCAGCACGATCGACTGGCGGGCGGCCTCGCGGGCCAGGTCCCGGTGCGCGGGGCGGTCGACGGCGTCCGGCGCGACGCCGGCGAAGGGGTCGTCGCGCGGCGGGTCCAGGTCGCCGAGGCGGACCCGGACGGTGAGGATCCGCCGGACGGCGCGGTCCACGTCGGACCCGGTGATCAGCCCCCGGTCCAGCGCCTCGGTCAGTCGCGCGACGGTCGGGGCGCTGTCGGCGTCGTCCTCGGTGAAGCTGTCGATCCCGGCGCGCAGGGCGGCGGCGAAGCCGCTGACGTGGTCGGGCAGGTGGCCCTGCACCCCGGCGATGTTGGTCACCGCGCCGGCGTCCCCGACGATCAGCAGTTCCTCGGGCGTCCAGCGGCGCAGTTCGTTCTCGATGAGCGGGCTCAGGTGCGCGGGCACCCCGTCGACCAGGTTGTAGGAGGCCATCACGGCGACGGCCGCGCCGGCAGCGAGGGGGGCGCGGAAGGCGGGCAGCTCGTACTCGTGCAGCACCCGGGGGGACAGGTCGCTGGAGGTGGTGGCCCGGTCGGTCTCGTTGTTGTAGGCGAGGAAGTGCTTGAC
Organism: Micromonospora sp. DT62; assembly: GCF_049847285.1. Taxonomy (NCBI): domain Bacteria; kingdom Bacillati; phylum Actinomycetota; class Actinomycetes; order Micromonosporales; family Micromonosporaceae; genus Micromonospora; species Micromonospora sp. DT62. Next base: position 48,536 of record NZ_JBNCOB010000018.1, on the reverse strand, counting down.
CGTCGGCGCCGTACGCAGCCGCTGCGGGTGGTCGCCGCGCAGTCCCTGGGCGTACGCGGTGGCGAGCCGGCCGGTCAGCCACGGGTCCTCGGACCAGCCCTCCTCGTTGCGTCCCCAGCGGGGGTCGCGTAGCGGGTTGACCACCGGCGCCCAGACGTTGAGGCCGACCCGCTCGGGGTCGGCGTGGTGCTTGGCGCGTACCTCGTCGCCGACGGCGGCGCCGACGGCCCGGACCAGTTCGGGGTTCCAGCTGCTGGCGAGCCCGACCGCCTGCGGGAAGACGGTGGCCTTGCCGAGCCAGGCCACCCCGTGCAGCGCCTCGGTGCCGGTGCGGAAGGGGGGTAGGCCGAGGCGGGGCACGGGCGCCTGCCACTGGTGCAGCAGGCCGAGTTTCTCCGGCAGGGTGAGCCGGTCCAGCAGGTCGTCGACGATGGCTTGCGGGGAGGGGGCGGGGTGGTCGGTCATGGTCGGGTCGCCTTCCGTGGGTCCGCGTCACGACCGTGTCGAAGCGCTTCGACGAACGGTGGCGTGAGCGGCGTCGCGGTGGGAGTGGCGGCCGCCGGCCCGGAAGCGTTGAAGCGCTTCGACGACTGCGCGAGACATGCCGCCCCGGGTGCCCGAGCCACAGGGCGGCGGTTCGAGGTTGGCACCCCGCGCCGGTCCGGTCAAGGCCTGCTGGCCCCGGGGGTCACGCCGCGGGGAGCCGACCCGACTCGACGGCGGCGAGCGAGGCGGTGGCGCCACCGAGCGCGGTGGCGGCCGAGTCCAGGGTGGAGGCGTCGAGCAGGCAGCCGCCGGAATCCGGCGCGTGGGTGCGCGCGGCGAACTCCGTGCGGGCCGCCGGCAGCAGCCACGGGGCCAGGGTCGCGAGGTGCCCGCCGACCACCACGGCTTGCGGGTTGAGCAGGTTGGCCAGGACGGAAGCGGCGTGCCCGAGCCGGCAGCCGGCGTCGGCCAGTCCGGCCAGGACGCCGGGGTCGCCCTGGCGGGCCAGCGCCTGGATCCGTTCGATCTCCGGCAGGAAGTCGGTGACCGGCCCGTCCTGCTGGGTGTCGGGCAGCAGGCGGCCGACCACCGCCGGCAGCCCGGCGTACGCGACCAGGCAGCCGCGCCGCCCGCACCCGCAGGCGGGACCGGCCGGGTCGAGCGTCAGGTGCCCGATCTCGCCCGCGAATCCCCGTCCGCCGCGCAGCAGCCGGCCGCCGGCGACGATCCCCGCGCCGACGGAGGCCCCGCCGGTCAGGTGGACCAGGTGGGCGGCCCCGGCGTACGCGCCGTGGCGGTGCTCGGCGAGGACGGCGAGGTTGGCGTCGGTGTCGACGTCGACGGTGAGACCGGGCTCGCGCAGTGCGGCCCGCAGGTCGGCGGCGAGGGTCACCTCCCGCCAGCCGAGCGCGGTGGCCCGGGGAACGGCGCCGTCGGCGTCGACGAGGCCGGGCACGCCCACGGTCAGGCCGAGCACGCGGCGGCCCTGCCCGGTCAGCCGGGTGATCGCCCGCCGGGCCAGGGCCGCCAGCGCGCGGACCGTCTCGGCGGGGGAGGACGTCGGCGCGGCGAAGGCACGCCGCCAGGTGAGCAGCCGGGTGCCGGCCAGGTCGACGGCCACCACCACCAGTTCGTCGGCGGCGATCTGCATGCCCAGGGCCGCGTACGGGGCGCCGTCGAGGACGAGCATGGTCGCGGGGCGCCCGACCCGGTTCTCGGTCAGCCCGGTCTCGCGCAGCAGCCGCCGTTCGATCAGCTCGCCGACCAGGCTGGACACGGTGGCCTTGTTCAGCCCGGTGTGCGCCGCGATGTCGGCCCGGGAGCAGGGGGCGTGACGGCGGACGTGCCGCAGCACGACGGCCCGGTTGGCCGTACGGACGTCGCCGAGGTCGCTCGGCCGCGGTTCGCTGTGGCTGCTGATCACGATCTGTCCGCTCCCTGGGCGACGGTGCGCGATCCCGGTGGTGCCGCGCGCCCCATCATCGCGTACGTGGCGGGGGCCGCTGTCTTGTGGGACGGATCACCGTCGATTAGTTTGTTCGGCTAGAACCCCAACTAATTCTAGCCGAACACGCGCGGTCCGCGAAACCGCCACCGAAGACGAAGGGAGTGCGCCGTGAAGCCGTCCCTGCCGGGCGCATCCACCGACCGCCGGTCCCTGCTGCGCCTGCTCGGCCTCGGCGCCGCCGCGACGATGGGCGGCACCACCCTGGCCGGCTGCAGCAAGGAGGCCGGGAGCAAGGGCAGCGCCACGAAGGCCGACGCCATCCGTGCGGTGCTGCCCACCCACAAGCCGGCCGACCTGCTCAAGCCCGACATCGTCGGGGAAGGGCCGATCCCCGACGGCTACCTCAGCTACCCGCGCAGCCTCGTCGACGCCGTCACCGAGCAGCCCGGCCGGGGCGGCCCGCCGATCCGCACCATGAGCCCGTGGTGGGGCCCCGCCCCACCGACGGCGGGCCGCAACTCCTACCTCGCGGCGGTCAACGCCAAGCTGGGCGTCGAGGTGCACCCGAGCCTGCAGGACGGCACCACGTACGCCGACAAGCTCAACGCGATGCTCGGCGCCCGCGACGTGCCGGAGCTGCTCAGCGCCCCCAACTGGGAGGTCGACAAGGTCGCCCGGTTCTCCGACGCGGTCAAGGCGCTGTTCGAGGACCTCACCGACCACCTCAAGGGCGACGCCGCCGCGAAGTACCCGTACCTGGCCGCGCTGCCCACCGGCGCCTGGGAGTACTCGGTCTGGGGCGGGCGACTGTACGCCGTGCCGTTCCCCACCGACGGGCCGTTCGGGTACGCCCTGTTCCACCGCGCCGACCTGCTCGCCCAGGCCGGCCTGGCGGCGCCGACGTCACCCGAGGAACTGCACGAGTTCGGCCGCAAGGTCACCGACCCCGCCAAGGGGGTGTGGGCCTTCGGCAGCGTCTTCGAGATGGTGCAGCAGTTCTTCGGCTGCCAGCAGTACTGGCGCAAGAAGCCCGACGGCGGCCTGGAGCACAAGTTCGAGAACCCCGCCTTCGCCGCCGCCCTGGAGTTCACCGCCAAGCTGTTCGCCGACGGGCTCGTGCACCCCGACACCGTGGCCAGCAAGGGCGCCGACGAGAAGCAGCTGTTCAAGGCCGGCAAGATCCTGATGTACCAGGACGGCCTCGGCGCCTGGCAGGGCATGCAGGGCGAGCGGGTCAAGCAGCTGCCGAGCTTCGACATGCAGCCGCTGCCGGTCTTCGGCGTGGCCGGGGCGCAGCCGGTCATCTGGGGCAGCGAGAAGCCCATCTTCTACACCTTCCTCAAGAAGGGCCTGGGCGCCGAGCGCGTCGACGAGCTGCTGCGGGTGCTGAACTGGTGCGCCGCGCCCTTCGGCAGCCGCGAGTTCGAGCTGCGCGAGTACGGCGTGGAGGGCAAGCACTTCACCCGCTCGGCCGACGGCAGCCCCATCCCCACCGAGCTGGGTCGCAAGGAACTGGGCGCGCAGTACACGCACATCGGCGGCCGGGTCCCGGTCAAGGTGCGCAGCGGGGACACCCCCGACTACGTGCGCGACTACCTGGGCTACTACCAGAAGAACATCGCCCTCATGGAGAAGGACCTCTTCGCCGGCATCAAGCTGGAGCTCCCGGCCAACTGGTCGAAGATCATCCAGCCGACCGACGACAAGATCCGCGACATCCTGCGGGGCCGCCGCCCCGTCAGCGACCTGGCACAGGTACGCAAGGAGTTCCTCGCCTCCGGAGGTGAGGAGGGGCGCGCGTTCCACGAGAAGGCGCTCGCCGACAACGGCCGATGAGCGGCCCGGGCACCGCCGGCTCGGTCGACGCGCCGGCGGCCACCGGCCAGCCCGCACCCGCCGGCCGCACCCTGCCCGTGCGGCCCCGGCGTACCCTGCGGGACCGGTTGCGCCGGGACTGGCCGCTGCTGGTCATGACGGCGCCGGCCGCGTCCCTGCTGCTGGTCTTCCACTATCTGCCGACGCTGGGCAACGTCATCGCCTTCCAGGACTACAACCCGTTCGTCGGCGACGACCCCGTCGAGGCGTTCTGGTACAGCGAGTGGATCGGCTTCGGCAACTTCGAGGCGCTCTTCGGCGACCCGCTGTTCTGGGACGCGGTCCGTAACACCCTGAGCATCACCGCGTTCCAGCTCGTCTTCTTCTTCCCGCTGCCGATCATGTTGGCGATCCTGCTCAACAGCCTGGTCTCCGGGCGGGTGCGCGGCTTCGTGCAGAGCGTGGTCTACCTGCCGCACTTCTTCAGCTGGGTGCTGGTGGTCACGTTCTTCGTGCAGATGCTCGGCGGGGCCGGGCTGCTGGCCCAGGAGATGCGCGAGGCGGGCATGCAGCCGTTCGACGTGATGACCAACCCGGACACCTTCATCGTGCTGGTCACCGCCGAGTCGGTGTGGAAGGACATCGGCTGGGGTGCCATCGTGTTCCTGGCCGCGCTGGCCGCGATCGACCCCAACCTGTACGAGGCGGCGGCGGCCGACGGGGCCGGGCGGTGGCGGCGGCTGTGGCACATCACCCTGCCGGGCCTGCGCCCGGTGATCGTGCTGCTGCTCATCATGCGGCTCGGCGACGCGCTGTCGGTCGGCTTCGAGCAGTTCATCCTGCAACGCGAGGCGGTCGGCCGGGAGGCCGCGGAGGTGCTGGACACGTTCGTCTACCACCAGGCCATCAGCACCCAGCAGTGGGGCCTCGGCGCCGCCGCCGGCCTGTTCAAGGCCGTGGTGGGGCTGATCCTCATCCTCACCGCCAACAAGGTGGCGCACCGGCTCGGCGAGCAGGGGGTGTACGCGAAATCATGACCGCACAGCTCAGTGGCGTCGGCCCCGCGCCGGCCCGCCCGACACCCGATCCGCTGCCCAGGCGGCGGCGGTCCCAGCGACCCGCCTGGGAGGAACCGCCCACGGCGGCAGGCACCCTGGCCAAGGCGACGGTGCTCACGCTGCTCGTGGCGGCCGTGCTCGTGCCGCTGTGGGCGGTGTTGGTGACCAGCCTCGCCTCGCGCAGCACGATCGACGCCGCTGGCGGGATGGTGATGGTGCCCCGCGAGCTCGACCCGTCGGCGTACGTCACGATCTTCAGCGGCGGGCAGATCACCCAGGCGGTGTGGATCAGCACCCTCGTCACGGTCCTCGGCACGACCGTGAGCCTGGTGCTCACCGTTCTCGCCGCGTACGGGCTGTCCCGGCCCGGGTCGGTGGGGCACCGGGGGCTGCTCTTCTTCTTCCTGCTGACCTTCCTGATCTTTCCCGGTCTGGTGCCCAGTTACCTCGTGGTCACCGGCCTCGGGCTCAAGGACAGCATCTGGTCGCTGATCCTGCCCAGCGCGATCAGCGTGTTCAACCTCGTGGTGGTCCGGGCGTTCTTCATGAACGTCCCCGGTGAGCTGCTCGACAGCGCCCGCATCGACGGCGCCGGGGAGTTCCACATCCTGTGGCGCATCGTGCTGCCGCTGTCCAGGGCGGTGATCGCCGTCGTCGGCCTCTTCTACGCCGTCGGCTACTGGAACGCCTACTTCAACGCGGTGCTCTACATCGACGACAACGACAAGTTCCCCATCCAGCGGGTGTTGCAGAGCTACATCCTCGCCGGGCAGTCGCCGAACGTGTCCGGGGCGGCGGTCAGCCTGCCCGGCGTCACCGCGTACCCGCCGACGCTGGCGGTGAAGATGGCGGTGGTGGTGGTGACCGTGATACCCGCGGTGATCGTCTACCCGTTCGTGCAGCGGCACTTCACCAAGGGCGTCATCACCGGCGCGGTGAAGGGCTGACCGGGCCCGAGCGGCGCCCGACCCCTGACGGGTCGGGCGCCGCGGCACGTCAGGCCGGGTCGGGCAACCAGGCGTCGAAGGGCGCCGGGGTGACCGGCTCGCCGTTGAGCAGCAGCCGGGCCGGCAGATCCGCGCCGACGACGCTGACGTGCGTCACCCGCAGCGGCCCGTCGGTGTCCACGCGCAGGGCGTCGCCGTCGCGTACGGCCGTCACGACCGTGTCGCCGTCGACGTCGTGCAGCACCGTGCGGGCGTCGACCCCGCCCCAGCTCACCAGGGTCACGTCGCGGAACGGCCCGTCGCCCACCGTGTCGCCCGGCGCGACCACCGGCACGAGCGCGCCGTGGCGGACGTAGAGCGGCAGCCGGTGCGGCGGCATGGCGACCCGCAGGTGCCGCCCGCCGGGGTGCCGCTCGGCGGTGGCGGCGTCGACCCAGTCGTCGCCGACGGGCAGGTAGACGTCGCGCCGCCCGGACGGGTCCGTGACGGGGGCGACCAGCAGGTCGGTGCCGAGGCGGTACTGCAGGTCCGTGGTCCACGCGGTCGGGTCGTCGGGGGTGTCCACCAGCAGCGCGCGCATCATCGGCGTCCCGTCGGCGGCCGAGCGCACCGCCGCCGACCACAGGTACGGCATCAACCGGTAGCGCAGCCGCAGGGCGGCCACCGCGTCGCGTTCGGTCTCGGCGGGGAAGTCCCACGGCAGCCGGCTGGTGGTGCCGTGCAGACGGACCAGCGGCGACAGCGCGCCGAACTGGGTCCAGCGGACGTAGAGCTGCGGCGTCGGGGTGCCGTGAAAGCCGCCGGTGTCGTGGCTCCAGAACGGCACGCCGGACAGCCCGTGCGACAGCCCGCCGCGCAGGGTGCTGGCCAGCCCGGGCCAGGTGGCGTTGACGTCGCCGCTCCACTGGGCGCTGTGCCGCTGCCCGCCCAGGTACGACGAGCGCGCCCACACCGTGCGGTGCCCGGTCACCTCCTCGGTCACCTGCGCGACCACGTCGTTGAACAGCAGCGCGTACACGTTGTGCAGCTCGACGCCGGTCATCCCGTTGTGGGCGACGGCGTCGACGGGCACCCCCTCGGCGAAGTCGGTCTTGAACACCGCCACGCCCTGCTCCAGCAGGGGCCGCAGCAGCCCGGTGAACCACTCGACGGCCGCCGGGTTCGTGAAGTCCACGATGGCGCTCGCCGGATGGCTGCCGTGCCAGACGTCGGCGACGTACGGGCTGCCGTCGGCGCGGCGCAGGAAGTAGCCGGCCTCGGCCGCCGCGGCGTAGAGCGGGCTGCCGGTCATCAGGTACGGGTTCATCCAGAGGCAGACCCGGAAGCCCTGCCCCGCGAGGGTCCGCAGCATCTGCGTCGGCTCGGGGAACGCCTCGGCGTCCCACTGCAGGTCCGACCAGCGGCCGGCGACCTGCCAGTAGCAGTCCAGGTGCAGCACGTCGCAGGGGATGCCGCGCTCGCGCAGCAGACGGGCACGCTCCAGGACCCGCTCCTGCGAGTCGGGGAAGAAGCCGGAGGAGACCCAGGCGCCGAACGCCCACTTCGGCGGCAGGTACGGCCGGCCGGTGAGCTGGTCGAGCCGGTCGAGCACCTGCGCCGGGGTCGGGCCGGCCAGCACGTAGTAGTCGAGCAGGTCGTCGGGGACCAGGATCTGCATGCTGCTGTGGGTGGACTGGCAGACGTCGAACTGCACCGGCAGCCCGCTGTCGACCAGCACCCCGTAGCCCCGGTCCGACAGGTAGAACGGCACGTTCTTGTGGGAGCGGTCCGACTCGCCGCCGAAGGCGTCGAAGTTCCACATCAGCGGCCGCTGGCCCCGCTTGTCCAGCGGGGTGAACTTCTCGCCGAAGCCGACGAAGCGTTCGTCGCCGGGTGCCACGAAGCTCTCGTGCCAGGCGACGGGCGCGCCGTCGACGGTGGAACGACCGAACGGCAGGGTGCGCCGCCGGCCGCTGATGTCGCGGGTGCCCGGGTCCTGTTCCAGCAGCAGCCGCCGGTCCGCGCCGAGGAAGCGCAGGTGCCACGGGTCCAGCCGGATCTCGGCGACCACGGCGCCGGCGTCGATCCGGACGCGGGCCTCGTCGACGGTGACGGTGGCCGGGTGGGTGCCGGGGTGCACCAGCGACAGCGCCCGTGCGGAGCGGCTGCGGGCCTGCGGATCGTCGGACAGGCGTACCCGGATCACCCCCTCACCGGCGGCGTCGACGCGCACCACCATGCTCGCGCCGTCGGAGAGGGCGGCCTTGAACGTCACCCCGTGCGCGTCGGTCGCGACGACCTCGGCCCGACCGACGACGGCGGCCGCATCCTCGCCGGGGCCGCGCACCGGCAGGTCGGGTGGGTCGGCCACGAAGGTCTCGTACGGGACCAACGGCGGTCGGTAGGGCATCGGCGTCTCCTCCAGGCTGGTTCCGGCGGTCCCGCCAGTTTCTTTGGCTTCCCAACTAACTGTCAACGGCGAGCTGCACCGGATCGGCGACGCATCGGCGTTGACAGGCGAAAACCCCGTCAATATTTTGGATGCCTCCTCAACAAACTGGCGGTGGACGATGTGGGGTGACGACGCGGGGCTGCGCTACGGCGGCGACTACAACCCCGAACAGTGGCCGGCCGAGGTGTGGCGCGAGGACGTCGCCCTCATGCGCCGCGCCCGGGTCAACCTGGTCACCGTCGGCGTGTTCGCCTGGTCGCGACTCGAACCGGAGCCCGGTCGGTACACCTTCGACTGGCTGGACCAGGTGCTGGCCCTGCTGCACGACAACGGCATCTCCGTCGCCCTGGCCACCCCGACGGCGTCGCCTCCGCCCTGGTTCTCGCTGGCCCACCCCGACGCCCTGCCGGTGACCGCCGACGGCGTACGCCTGCACCACGGCAGCCGGGACACCTACTGCGCCGCCGCACCCGCCTACCGGGCCGCCGCCCGGCGCATCGCCGCCGCCCTCGCCGACCGCTACGCCCACCACCCGGCCCTCGCGCTGTGGCACGTGCACAACGAGTACGGCACCACCTGCCACTGCGCGCACACCGCCCGGGCGTTCCGGCGTTGGCTGGCCGACCGGCACGGCGATCTCGACGCGCTCAACGCCGCCTGGGCCACCAGCTTCTGGAGCCAGCACTACACCGACTGGGCGCAGGTCGACACCCCGCGCGCCACGCAGTACCTGGCCAACCCGGGGCACCTGCTGGACTTCCGCCGCTTCTGGTCGGACACTCTGCTCGCCGCGTACGCCGAGCAGCGCGACCTGCTGCGCGCGGCCAACCCGGCGGTCCCGGTCACCACCAACCACGTCCTCGCCGACTGGGTGCCCGTCGACCACGCCCGCTGGGCCGCCGAGGTGGACCTGGTGGCGATAGACCACTACCCGGACGCCACCGACGGCGGTGCGGAGGAGCAGACCGCCCTCGCCGCCGACCTGGCCCGGGGCTGGGCGCGGCACGGCGCCGGTCGGCGCACCGGCGACGTCGGCCGCCCGGCGCGGTGGCTGCTGATGGAGAGCGCCCCCAACCAGATCCACAGCGGCGGGCGGATGCACGCCAAGGAGCCCGGCCGGATGGCCCGGCACAGCCTCTCCCACGTCGCGCGCGGCTCACGGGGGGTGATGTTCTTCCAGTGGCGGGCCCCGGCCGGCGGGGCGGAACGCTTCCACTCCGCGCTGGTGCCGCACGCCGGCCCCGACACCCGCGTGTTCCGGGAGGCCGTCGACCTCGGCGCGACGCTGGAGCGGATCTCGGAGGTCGACGACGGCACGGTCGACGCCGCCGTCGCGATCGCCTGGGACGCCGCCAGCGGCTGGGCCCTGGGCCACCCGGGGATGCCGTCGCCGCGGCTGAACCACCGCGACGAGATGTCGGCGGCGCACCGGGCGCTGTGGCGCGCCGGCTTCGGCACCGACATCGTGCTGCCCGGCGACCGGCTCGACGGATACCGGCTGCTGGTGCTGCCCGCCCTCTACCTGGCCTCCGAAGCCACCGCCGACTGGGTGGGCGGGTACGTCCACGGCGGCGGTCACCTGCTGGTGACGTGGCTCAGCGGGGTCGCCGACGAGCACGCCCGCGTCCGGCTCGACGGTCACCCCGGGGCGTTCCGCGACGTGCTGGGCGTACGGGTCGAGGAGTTCCACCCCCTCGCCGACGGCGAGACGGTGCCCCTGTCCGACGCCGGGACCGGTCGCCTCTGGGCCGAGACGGTACGCCTCGCCGGCGCGGAGCCGGTGGCCTCGTACGCTGGCGGCCCGCTCGCGGGGCTGCCGGCGGTCACCCGCCACCGCAGCGGCGCCGGCACGGCCTGGTACCTGTCCACCCGACCCGACGACGCCACCTACCGTCGACTGGTGACGCAGGCGGCGCGGGCGGCCGGCGCGACACCCGTCTGCCCGGCGGCGCCGGCCGGGGTCGAGGCGGTGCGCCGACGCGCCGCCGGGGCGAGCTGGCTGTTCCTGCTCAACCACACCGACCGGCCGCAGCAGGTCCCGGCGGCCGGGGTCGACCTGCTCACCGGCGCGACGGCCGCCACGGAGGTGCACCTACCCGCCGGGGGCGCGGCCGTGCTCCGGGAGACCGGGGCCGCCGGCCGCCCTGGCGACCCGGGTCGCCACGACCGCTGACCCGTCCCTCGCGCTCAGGGCATGGCGACGGCGGCGCGGGACCGGTCGGCGGCGATCCGCACCGCCAGTCCCGCCAGCACCGTGCCCATCACGAGTCGCTGCACCCGCAGCCACAGCGGCCGGCGGGCGAAGAACCCGGCGAGCGCGCCGGCGCTGAGCACGATCAACGCGTTCACCGTCAGCGCCACCGCGATCTGGGTCAGCCCCAGCAGCAGGCTCTGCGCCGCCACGTGGCCACGGGCCGGGTCGATGAACTGCGGCAGCAGCGACACGTAGAGGATCGCGATCTTGGGGTTCAGCAGGTTGGTGACCAGACCCATGGTGAACAGCCGCCGGGCCGGGTCCGGCGGCAGCGGCGCCGGGGCGAACGGCGACTGCCCGCCCGGTCGCAGCGCCTGCCAGGCCAGCCACAGCAGGTACGCCGCGCCGGCCAGCTTGACCGCCGTGTACAGGGCGGGCACCAGCACGAACACCGTGGCGATGCCGGCGACCGCAGCGGCCAGGTAGATGCCGAATCCGGCGGCGACGCCCAGCAGCGACACCAGCCCCGCCCGCCGGCCCTGCGTCACCGACCGGGACACCAGGTAGACCATGTTCGGCCCGGGGGTCGACACCATCCCCAGCGCCACCAGCGCGATGCCCACCAGTGCACCCGTACCGACCATGGTTCCCCCGTTGCCGCTGCTCGCGCCGACCTTACGCCGTACGTCGCCGCGCCGCCGACCCGTGCCGGCGTGCCGCGCGCCCCCACGGTCGACACGACGTTGGGCACACTGGGCCGATGATGCACGCCCCCGCCACCCCGACCCTGCCGGAGCTCGTGCTGCGTCCCTGGCGCGACGACGACGCCGACGCCCTGATCGCCGCGTACCGCGACCCGGTGCTGCTGCGCTGGACCCGGGCGCCGGTGACCACGACCACCGAGGCGCGCCGGTTCCTGGCCGCGGCACACCGGGACTGGAACGACGGCCACCGGTTCTGCTTCGCCGTGCTGGAGCCGCACCCGGTCGGCGAGACCCTGGTGGCGCAGGTGGTCCTCAAGAACGTCACCGAAGGCGGCGCGGACGCCGAGGTCGGCTACTGGACCGCCGCGCCCGCGCGGGGCAGGGGCGTCGCCCCGCACGCCCTGACCGCGGTCACCGACTGGGCGTTCGCCCGGTTCGCCGGCCTGCGGCGGTTGGACCTGCTGCACCAGATCGACAACCCCGCGTCCTGCCGCGTCGCGGAGAAGGCCGGCTACTCCTTCCAGGAGGTGCTGCCGGCCTGCCCGCCGTTTCCCCGCGACGGCCACCGGCACGCCCGCTGGGCCCGGTCAGACCGGGAATGCCCGGCCGGGGCGGGGCGCTGACGTCTTCCGTCGGCCCCGACGCCGGTGGCCGCGTTACCGTGGTGATCCGGGGGAGGTGTCGGCAGGTGGACAGCTGGGAAGCGACGGTCGAGGCGCGCATCCGCGCGGCGCAGGAGCAGGGGGAGTTCGACGACCTGCCGGGCATGGGCAAGCCGATCCCCGGTCGCGGCCAGCCGTACGACGAGTCGTGGTGGATCAAGAGCTTCCTGGAGCGGGAGAAGCTCCCCACCGACCTGCTGCTGCCGACGCCACTGCAACTGCGCCGCCGCATCGAACAGGTGCCGGACGAGGTGCGGGACCTGCCGACCGAGGAGTCCGTGCGCGCGTTCGTCGCCGATCTCAACGGCCAGATCCTCTCCTGGCTGCGTACGCCCACCGGGCCCCGGGTCGCGGTGCGCCCGGTCAACGCCGACGAGGTGGTCCGCCAATGGCGGGCCGACCGGAAGACCACCACCGCCGCGGTCCCGGTCCCGCCCCCGGCGGCTGCGCCGCGCCGGCGGGGCTGGCTACCGCCCTGGCGCCGCCGGGTGGCGTAGCCCGTCAGTCCACCGCCGCCCGCCACGACCAGGACGTGCGCCGGGGGCGGCCGGGCAGTTCACCACGGCCCGTCAGCCACCGCAGCACCTGCGGCGCGGGCCCGGCGGGCGCGTCCGGAAAGAGCCGCCGCACCACGGCGGCGCTCAGCGGCTGCGGCGGCTGCCAGGACACCCCGAGACCGCGGGCGATGTCGTCGGTGTGCAGCAGCGTCTCCGCCACCCCCATCGCCGCGAAGCCCGCCGGGTCGCAGGGACCGTAGTGCCAGGCCCGCGCCTGCGGCGGGGCGGCGTCGACGGCCGCCCGCAGCAGGCCGCCGCAGGCGACGACGATCCGAAGCACCTCGGCCGGGCCGGCGGCGGGGGAGACGGCCAGGTCGAACGGCAGGTAGCCGTCGTCGGGTCGCCCGCTGACCTGGCCGGCGTACGCCAGCAGGTCGTGCGCGACGTGCGCGGCGGTGGTCCAGCAGCTCCAGTCCAGTTCGCCGGCCGGCACGCCCCAGTCCCGCCCGACGTGCGGGCTGAGGACGGCGGTCATCTCGGTCACGGCGCGGTCCACGTCGACGCCGGTCAGCTCGGGCACCTCCCGACCGTGCCACCGCGCCACCGCTGCCGCAACCGGATGACGCTTGCCAGCCGTCCTAACCCGCACTACGGTCGAATCCGTGACTGCCGGGTCGGCCATGGGCCACGAGCGGACAGGGCACCCGGCCGTCAGGTGAGCCGGGGGCGGGCCCGTGGCCCGCCGGCCCCCGATTGCCGGTGTCGACGCCACGTCCACCGCAGCGCGCTTCCCACCGTCCACGCCGGTCGTCCGGCGTATCCGCATCCTCGCCGCCACCGGTCGCCGGGCGGGCGATCCATCGTGGCCGCACATTCCTGCCCGAGCAGAGAGCAGAGCATTGCCCAACGACTTCAACCAGCAGATCATCGACGAGTTCCGCGCCAACCACGGCCGGGTCGGGGGTCCCTTCGAGGGAGCCCGGCTGGTCCTGCTCACCACCACCGGTGCCCGTTCCGGCACACCGCACACCACCCCGGTCGGCTACCTGCCCGACACCGAACGCATCCTCGTCATCGCCTCGGCCGGGGGCGGCCCGAGACACCCCGACTGGTACCGCAACCTCCTCGCCGACCCGCTCGTCACCGTCGAGGACGGGGTCTTCACCTACCAGGCCCGCGCGGTCGTGTTGACCGGCGCCGAACGCGACGAGATCTTCGCCCGGGCCGTGGAGGCCGACCCCGGTTGGGCCGCGTACCAGGCGAAGACGGCACGGGTCATTCCCGTGGTGGCGTTGCACCAGGTGGCGGGCGGGCCGCCGGAGGCGGCGTCCTGGGGAGCGGCGCTCAAACTCGTCCACGACGCGTTCCGTCGGGAGCTGGCGCTGATCCGCGACGAGGTCGCCCGCAGCGGCCCCGGCCTGGGCGCGCAGCTGCGGGTGAACTGCCTGACCTTCTGCCACGGCCTGCACCACCATCACCGCAACGAGGACGACGGGATGCTCGCCCGCCTGGAGGGGCAACGGCCGGACCTCGCCCCGACGCTGGCCCGGCTGCGCGAGGAACACGGTCGCATCGCGGCCCTCGTCGAACGCCTCCAGCAGGTCGTCGGCGACCCCGACGCCGACCCCGACGAGGCCCGCCGGGAGGTCGAGCGTCTCAGCACCGAACTGGAGGCCCATCTGACGTACGAGGAGGAGCAGCTCATTCCCGTTCTCGACGGCACCGGCTGACGGCAGGCGACTGCGCCCCGCGACCGGAGCCGGTCGCGGGGCGCAGTCCGGTCCGGTCGTCGTGGGCCGGATGCGTACGACCCGGGTTGTGCCCGGATTTGAGGGTTCACCGGCTAACGGTGGCTGAAAACGGGCGGAAGCCTCAAGAAGCATCGCAATGAAAAAATTGAGGCATGGATATCGGGGACATGAAGCGCTACATCCGCGAGACCTTCGACGGGGTGAACGCCCTGGAGGCGAACGGGGACACCTTCTACATCTACGACCCCGGTCGGGACCTACCCGCGGAGCGGCAGATGCCGTTCGCGACGATCGTGACCGGCGACCACTACGACGACGCCTCCGACCTGGGCCGACCGGGTGCGTGGCGGCTCAACGTCGGGCTGACCCGCTCGGCGTACGGGGCGCTGTTTGCGCAGGGGCACGGACCGGATGTCGACCACACGGTGCCGGACACCGTGCTGCCGCATCCGGTCTACGCCCCGCAGCACTGGGTGTGTGTCGTGAACCCCGGCGAGGCGAGCGTGGACACGGTGCGGCAACTGCTGGCCGAGGCGTACGCCTTCGCCGCCCGCAAACACGCCAACCACCGGTCCCGGCAGGGCTCGTCCTGAGATTCGTGGCGGCCGGCGCGTCCCACGCACCGGCTGTCACATCCTGGGGCTAGTTTCGGCAGGTCTGCCGTCGGGCAGGCTCGCCGAGACGAGGGGACACCGCGCGATGTCGCGTAACACGCAGACCGTCGAGACCTATCTGGACGGCTTCCGAAAGAACGACCACGCGCAGATCCTGTCCTGCCTCACCGACGACATCGAGTGGACGGTGTTCGGCGCCTTCCACCTGAAGGGCAAGGAGGCGTACGACGCCGCGATCGAGGGGCCGGGCTTCGTGCCGCCGCCCCGGCTGGAGGTCGTACGCATGGTGGAGCAGGGTGACACCGTGATGGCGGAACTCGTCGGCTCGGTGCGGCGCGACACCGGCGAGGAGATGCGCATGTCGATGGCCGAGGTGTTCGTCATGCGCGACGGCAAGATCGCCGAGCGCCGCGCGTGGGTCATCGAGCTGAAGGAGAACGACCACCGCTGACGGGCGAGAGGTCAGCCCGGGCTTGATCTGGCCGAGCTGCACGAGCAGCTGCCCCCCTCGGTGCACCTCGACCATGTCCCGGCGGCCGCAGCGGTCAGCTCTGCTGGTAGTTCACCGCCGCCAGGCCGCAGGGCGCGTGCAGGTGCAGGTAGTAGGCGCCCTCACCGAAGTCCACGTCGGCTCCGCCGACCAGGCCGAGATAGTCCATCGGCTGCCGGCAGGCGGGGCAGTCGACGTGCTCGGCGTCCTGGATCCAGTCGGGGTGGCCGCCCAGGGTGGAGCCGCCCTCGTCCCACGCGCTGGCTTCGAACGGCGAGGCCCGGCGGGGGCCGACCACCGGAAGCACGGCCGGCGGATCCTCCGGCTCGGTGGTGACCGGCGCGTAGTCCGGGCGGCTGTTGCCCGCCCACCAGACGGCGTCGCCGTCGGGCGTGACCTCGCAGCACAGCGTCGTGTAGCAGGCGCAGAGGTGGCAGGTCACGATCCTCAGCCGGCCGGCCCAGCCGGTGTGGGCCAGGACCTCACCCACCTCGGGGCTGTCGGTGTCGAGGTCGGCGATGGTCCACAGTGGGGAGGCGCACCACGGGCAGGCAGGGCCGTCGTCGGACCTTGGCACCTCGTGCGGAATCAACCGGTACGCCGTAGGTGCGCACAGCTCCCGGCGGCTGCCGTCGGGAGCGACCGTCCAACCGGCCTGGTGGGCGTAGGCCAGCGCCCCGACGTGCAGTTTGTCGGAACCGGCCGGCGGCTGCTCCTGCCATCTCCGCAGGGCCTGCTCAGCGCGCGGGTCGCCGGCGTGCGCGAGGATGAGCAGCAGATGGTTGAGCCGGTGCGGCGTCCGGCCGGCGTCGACGTCGTCGATGATCCGGCGGACCACGTCTCCGGTCGCGCCGCGATACAAGGTCGGCGGCCACAGTACGCCCGCGTCGAGCAGCTGACTCAGGTGTCCGACGAGGCGTGCCGGCTCGGCGGCGGCGATCTCGATCAGTTCCTCGAGCGCGGCGTCGTCGCCGGCTCCGGCCGCCCGGACCAGTTCCTCGATCATGGCAGCATGGTAGCCAGGCGGTCCGTCGACCAGGCGTGGTGACCATCGGGCCGCCGCAGGTCGGGCGCAGCCGGCCCACCGCACACAAGGCCACCCCGGCTCAGCGGTTGTCGCCGCTGCCACCCAGCACGCCGCGGCCCTGGCGGCTGGCCAGCTTGGCCAGGTTGGCGGTCGCGATGTCGTCCAACGACAGGTCGAGGTAGTCGGCGAGCACCGCCACGTACCAGAGGACGTCACCGAGTTCCTTGGCGATGTCGGCCCGATCGATGCGCGCCTCGTCGCTGTCGAGGTCCCGGACCCACTTCTTGAACTTCTCGGCGATCTCACCGGACTCGCCGACGAGTCCGAGCACGAGGTGGAGCAGTTCGTTCCTCTTGTCACGCGGGGCGGCCGTACGGAGGGCCCCGCGCTGGTACTCGTCCAGGTCCATGGCGGACCAGTATGGACGATTCCCTCCCACCCGCCCAGCCGGCTCTCCCGACGACCGCGCGAAGGCTGACCCGGCCCACCTGAGACGAGACGGGCACCCTCCTGACCGATTATCGGATTACCGGTAATGATAAGCCGGCAAAGAGCTGGCACGAAAGCCGCAAATCGGCCGCACATCATAATGACTGTTCTTGGGTAACAACAATATGGAGTATTGTTGTGGCGTGTCCAAGGTGTGTAATCGGTGCGAGAAGACCCGGCCGCTCGAGAGCTTCATGAAGGCGGGCCGCGAGTTGGTCTCGTGCGCCTCGTGCCGCGAGTACGCCCGCGCCAACAACCACAAGAACCGCAGAGCCAATCCGGACAAGATCCGAGCCGACAACCTCTGGTCCTTCTACCGGATCAGGCCGCAGGAGTACGACGCGCGGCGTGTGACTCAGGACTACCGGTGCGCCATCTGCGGTCGCCATGAGAGCGAACTGAAGGTCAGGTCCAGGGGCCGGCCACGACTTGACGGGACACCGAAGTCCGAGCCGTTTCGCCTCGTCGTGGACCACTGCCACAACTCCCGGCAAGTACGCGGTCTGCTCTGCGGTGAGTGCAATATCGGCCTCGGCGTGTTTCAGGACTCGCCCCAGGCGCTGATGGCGGCCGCCCGCTACCTCCTGGCACGGGAGGACGCACCGCTCGTGTCGGAGTCGAGACCTGCGACAGAAGCGTGATCTGGCGCGAGGGTGATCGAGGTTGACCTGACGATGCTCTGGCTGTGACGGTCGGTTGTCGGGTTCGGAGGGGGAGCAAGTGGTCGCGCAACGGCTGCGGGGCGGCCCCGACGGCGCGGAGCTGCACAGCGTGGGCGTCTTCTACCGCGTACGCGTCACCGGCGGTGAACTCCGTGATGAGACGGACGGTTCGACCGACCTGGCGCGGTGGATTCCGCTGACGCGGGTGGGCACCCTGGACCGGTCCGTCGTCATCGACGTCGGGCTCGAGTTGCACCGTCGTGCGCCGCTCACCGGGCACGTGGAGCCGATCGAGGTCACGGGACCGCTGCGGCACTGACCGCCGCCGTGCCGAGGAAGCCGCCGGACTGCCGCGACCACAGGTCCGCGTAGAGCCCGCCGCGTTCCAGCAGCTCGGCGTGGGTGCCCTGCTCGGCGATCCGCCCGGCGTCGAGGACCACGATCCGGTCCATCCGGGCGATGGTGGAGAGCCGGTGGGCGATCGCGATCACCGTACGGCCGGTCATCACCTCGCTGAGCGTGTCGTGGATGGCGGCCTCCGCCTCGGAGTCGAGCGCGGACGTGGCCTCGTCCAGGACCAGGATCGGCGCGTTGCGGTAGAACGCGCGGGCCAGCGCGATCCGCTGCCGCTGGCCACCGGACAGGCGTACGCCCCGTTCGCCGACATGCGCGTCCAGGCCGGTGCGACCGTCCGCGTCCCTCAGCGTGGCGACGAACCGGTCGGCGGACGCCCGGCGTACCGCTGCTTCGACCCGTGCGTCGTCGGCGTCGGGGCCGGCGATGTTCTCGCGGACCGAGCGGTGCAGCAGGGTGGCCTCCTGGGCGACCATGGCGATCTGGCCGCGCAGGCTCTCCTGCGTCACGTCCGTGATGTCGGTGCCGTCGATCATGATCGTGCCGGACTCCGCGTCGTGGAACCGCAGCAGCAGCCCGACCAGCGTGGACTTGCCCGCACCCGACCTGCCGACGATGCCGACGCGCTCACCCGCGGCGACGTCGAGGCTGAGCCGGTCGAGCCCGCCCCCGCCACGGCCGTAGTGGTGGCTGACCTGCGCGAAGGTGATGGCACCACCGCGTACCCGCAGCTGGGTCGCCTGGGGTTTGTCCGCGACCGCGAGCGGTTGCGCGACGGTCCGCAGGGCCCGCCGGAGCGCGCCCACCGACCCGAACAGCGACGACACGGCGTCCAGGAGCCACTCCGCCATCGCGGTGATCCGGAAGCTGAGCGCCAGCGCGGCCGCGACGAGACCCAGGGGCGCGGCATCGGTACGCCAGAGCACGATCCCGTATCCGACCAGTCCGACGAGCAGCGCGCTGCTGAGCGCCATCATGGTGCCGTTGATCGTCACCTCGACCCGCTGCAGGTCCAGGTGTGCGCGCCGGGACAGCGCGAACACCCGGCGGTCGTGCGCCGTGCGGGTGTCCTGGCCGCCGAGCAGCGCGAGCGTGTCGACGTTGCCGTACGAGTCGACGAGCAGGCCGGTCAGCGCGGACTCCGCGTCCTGCAGGCGCTCCGACGCGCGCCGGTAGCGCGGCACGATCCACCGCATGAGCAGCGCGTACGCCAGTATCCAGGCCCCCAGCGGGAGCAGCAGGCGCACGTCGATCGTGGACATCAGCCACACCGAGCCGGCGATGTAGGCGGTCACGAACACCAGCGTGTGCACGACCGAGTACGCGGCGGTGCTGGCGGCATCGCCACCGTCGCGTACCAGGGTGGCGATGCGTCCGGCGAGGTCGGCGCGGAACCAGCCGACGGACTGCCGGGACACGTGCCGGTGTGCCCGCCAGCGGGCGAGCGGGCGGGCGTTGGCGCGGAACGCGATGTCGTCCAGCGCCTCGCCGATGACGTGGATCAGCGGCCTGACCAGCAGCACGAACACGGCGACGGTGAGCAACCCGGTGCCGTGGTCGGCCCAGAGCCGGTCCGGGCTCGCGGCGGCGAGCGTGTCGACGAGGCGTCCGGCGTACCCGATGAGCCACACCTCGATCGCGGCGGCCAGGACGGTGGTGGCGACGGCCGCCGTCACGACCGGTCGTAGCGGTCGCAACTCCTCCAGGAGGAACCGCCGGGCGCCGGCGGCCGGGGTGCGGTCGTCGCCGGTCGGGAAGGGATCAACAGGGTTTTCGAACAGACCGAACACGAAGTGCCTTTCCGGCGGTGGAGACGGACAGGGAACCGGGGAAACCGCCGGACGTCCTCATGATCGATCTCCGCTTCGTGTCGGGTGGATGTCCTCGCGAGGCTAGGCGACATGGCGGCGCGCCGCCTTCCTTTTTCGCGCCGGGGCCCGGGCAGTGATCTGGCCCACGCCTGTCACAACGGTCGGTCACGCGGTGTCTTGAGACCGAAGGCCCAGGAAACGGAGGAGACACCATGAACGGGAACACCGATGTGATCGTGATCGGCGGCGGGTACGCGGGCGTCATGGCGGCCAATCGCCTGACCCGGCGCGACGACGTGACAGTGACCCTGATCAACCCGCGGCCGACCTTCGTCGAGCGGATCCGCCTGCACCAGTTGGTGGGTGGGACCGACGACGCGGTCGTCGACTACCGGGACGTCCTGGCCGGGCGTGTGCGGCTGGTCGTCGACAGCGTGACCCGGATCGACGCTGCGGATCGCCGCGTGACGCTGGCGACGGGCGGCACGGTCGGCTACGACTACCTGGTCTACGCGGTGGGCAGCGGCAGCGCCGCCCCGGACGTGCCCGGCGCGGCCGAGTTCGCCTACCCGGTGGCGAGCCTGGAGGAGGCCCAGCGGTTGCGGCCCGTCCTCGCCGCCGCCCCCGCCGCGGCCCCGGTGACGGTGGTCGGCGGGGGCCCGACCGGCATCGAGACCGCCGCCGAGCTGGCGGAGGCGGGACGCGCCGTGACCCTGGTCTGCGGTGAGGTGCTGGGACCGTACCTGCATCCGCGGGTTCGGCGCTCGGTGGCCGCGAGGCTCGCCCGGCTCGGGGTGAGCGTGCTCGACGGCCCCGACGCGACGGTGACGGCCGTCGCCGGCGATGCCGTGCGGCTCGGCGGCGGTCGCCGGCTGCCGAGCGCGGTGACCATCTGGACCGCCGGATTCGGCGTGCCGGACCTGGCCGGCCGCAGCGGGCTGAGCACCGACTCGTCGGGCCGGCTGGTCACGGACGAGACGTTGACGAGCGTGGACGACGCGCGCATCGTCGCGGCCGGGGACTCGGCGGCGCCGTCGGACCTGCCGTTCCGGATGAGTTGCCAGGCCGCGATGCAGCTCGGCCCGCAGGCCGCCGAGACGGTACTCAGCCGGCTCGCGGGTGAGCAGGCCGCGCCGGTCCACGTGGGGTTCGCCGGCCAGTGCGTCAGCCTGGGGCGTCGCGCCGGCCTGTTCCAGTTCTCCCGCCGCAACGACACCGCGGTGCGGCTGCATCTCGGCGGCCGCCCGGCCGCGAAGCTCAAGGAACTGGTCTGCAGGAGCATCATCTGGCAGCTGGCGTACGAGGCACGCAGACCCGGTTCGCTCGCCCTGCGGATCAAGGACGACACGCGCCAGCAGTTGCTGCGGGCCAGACGCGTCGAGGCGACGGCGCGGGCGGCCCGGCCGTCATGAGAGCCCTCGCCCCCCGAGGGTCCGGCCGCGAAGAGGCGTTCGAGGGGCCTCTACTGTGTCCGCAATCCGCAGAAGCTGACCCGCATCGGGTCGGAGACCCCGCTCACCCTGCGATGAACGGTCGATTACGGTTCCTCACGGCAGAGCCATCCCCCGACCGTGAGGAACCGTGGTGACCGACACCAGCACGACGACCGTCCCCGTCCGCGTCTTCGGCGGCCCGACCGCTCTCATCGAGTACGGCGGCCTCAGGTTCCTGACCGACCCGACCTTCGACGCCCCCGGCGACTACCCGCTGGGTCCCGGCATGGTCCTGACCAAGACGGCCCCCGCCGTCGCCGGCGCGGCCGACCTCGGCCCCGTCGACGCGGTGCTGCTCTCCCACGACCAGCACCCCGACAACCTCGACCACGCCGGTCGGGCCCTGCTGGCCGACGTCGCCCTGACCGTGACGACTCCCAGCGGCGCGGGTCGTCTCGGCGGCACCGCCCGGGGCCTGGCGCCGTGGGAGTCCGTCGAGCTGGAGCGCCCGGGCGGGGGCACCGTGACCGTGACGGGCGTGCCCGCCCGGCACGGTCCGGAGGGCTGCGAGCCGCTCACCGGCGAGGTCGTCGGGTTCGTCCTGACCGCCGCCGACCTGCCCACGGTCTACGTCAGCGGCGACAACGCCTCGCTGGACCTGGTCCGGCAGATCGCCGAGCGCTTCGGGCCGGTCGACACCGCCGTGCTGTTCGCCGGGGCCGTGCGTACCCCCATGTTCGACGGGGCGCTGCTCACCCTCGACAGCGCCCAGGCCGCCGAGGCCGCCCGCATCCTGGGCGCGCGGCGGGTCGTGCCGGTGCACGTGGACAGCTGGGCCCACTTCACCGAGGGGCGCGACGACGTGGTCGCCGCGTTCACCCGGGCCGACCTGGCCGACCGTCTCCAGCTCAGCTGAGCGGTCGCCGGGAGCTATCGGGGCAGGTCAGGTCCGCGCGCCGCCGAGTCCGAGCAGGACGGCGAGGCCCAGGGCGCTGCGCGGGGCGTACGGCACCCGCCACAGTCCGCCGTGCGCGGCGCCGTACGCCTCGTCCTGCCACGGGTGCGGCAGCGCCGGACCGCCCGTACGCAGGTGGTGCACCAGGAGCGCGGCCATCAGCGTGTTGCTGGTGGCCGGGTCGAACACCTCGATGCCGAAGCGGTGCGCACCGGCGTACGCGGCGGCCAGCGCCCGGTTGCGCAGCACCGAGCGGGTGCGGGTGGGCGGGGCGACGGTGAACGACACGGTCGCCCCGGCGTCGCGGGCGACCGTCGCCCGCCACCGTTGCAGGCGTTTGGCCAGCGCGTAGTTGGGGCCCTGCTGGGGGACGAGGCTGTCGTTGACGCCCGGGTCGACGCCCGGCGGGTAGCTGCGGTGCAGGAGCCTGCCGCCGGAGGCGACCCGCAACGACCGGCGGACGACGCCGCGCGCCGCGTAGCCGCGTTCGGCGTGGCGCACCGCGTCGCCGGGGACGGCGAACACGTCGGTGGGGGTGGCCAAAAACGCGAGCGCCACGTCGTCGCGGCGGTCCTGCAACCGGAGGGTGAGGGCGTCGACCGCCGTGGCGACCCGGACGTTGGTCGCGCCGTCGGCGTAGACGTAGTTGCCCAGCACGAGCCGGCCGTCGACGCCGAGCAGCCAGTCGGCCACCTGCGGAAGGTTGTGCAGCAGGTCGGCGCCGGCCCGGGCGGCCAACGCGCCGTCGTCGGGGTCGGTGCCGGCGGGGACGGGCAGGTGCAGCCGGCCGCCGCTGCGGCGCGTCGTGTCCAGCAGGCGCCGCCAGATCTCCGGGCGCGGCAGGTCGACCGCGACGACGTCACCGCCCCAGCGCAGCACGGACGGCAGCGGGCCCATCTCCGCGCCCGCGCCGAGCACCACGATGCGCTGGTCGCGCAGGTCGAGCCAGTCCGGGTTGGCCATGACGGCGCGTACCGCCTCGGCGCAGGAAGGCTCGACGACGCCGGCGGTCACCCACGCGTCGAGCCGGCGGCGCAGCTCGTCGCCGCGCAGCCGCCGGCCCCGGTACGGCAGGGAGAACTCACGGTCGACCTCGCCGGTGCCGGCGACCGTCGCCGTGCGCAGCGGCGCGACCTCGGTGGGCGTGGCGAACACCTCGCCAAGGCCGATCTCGGTGCCGTCGGCGTGGACCACGGCCATCCGGTGGTGCAGCGAGGCGAGCCCGTCGCGGGCGATCGTCACCGCGGCCTCGCGGGAGAGCAGTCCGGCCTCGACGAGCCGCCGGAAGTGCCCGAGGTAACCGTGGCGCCAGTTGGTCTCGTGTTCCGCCGAGCGCGCGCCGACCGGATCGACGGCGCGCAGGGCGTCGGCGACGACCGCCCGCCCGAGCGCGGACGTACTGCGTCCCGCCCCGGTCTTCGGGAACACCACCCCGGTCGGACCCTCCACGCGTAACCGCCCTTCCTCGCTCGCCGGCCGTCGGTGCCACTCTGCCGCACCGGGGGCCGCCGCGCAGCGCCGGACCTGCGGAGCGGGCGCTCAGGCCGGGGTCGGCAGGCGCAGCCGGCCGTCGATCATCTCGGCGACCGCGTCGACGCGGTGCAGGTGCTCCCGGTCGTGGGTGACCAGGACGGTGGCGGTGCCGCGCTGGCGGGTGAGGTCGGTGACCAGCTCGACGATCGCCGCGCCGCGCTCGTGGTCCAGCGCGCTGGTGGGTTCGTCGACCAGCAGCACCGCGGGATCGTTCATGAGGGCGCGGGCGATGTTGACCCGCTGGCGCTGCCCGCCGGAGAGCTGGTGCGGGCGACGGTCGGCCTGGCCGGTGAGTCCCACCGCCGCCAGCAGCTCGGCGGCGCGGGCGCGGCCGGCGCGGCGGGAACCGCCGGCGAGGTGAGCGATCACCTGCAACTGTTCGGCGGCGGTCAGCGAGGCGATGAGGTTGGGTTGCTGGAAGACGATTCCGATCTTCTCCCGCCGCAGCGCGGCCGTGCCCGCGCGGCCGAGCCCCGCGGTGTCGGTGCCGGCGACGAGCACCGTTCCCGAGTCGGGGGTGATCAGGGTGGCGGCCACCGCCAGCAGGCTCGACTTGCCGGAGCCGGAGGGGCCGATGACGGCGGTGGTGCTGCCCGCGGGCACGCGCAGGCTGACCCGGTCGAGCGCGGTCAGCCGGGCGTCGCCGTCGGGGTAGGTCAGCGTGACGTCGGCGAGTGCGAGGCTCATCGGGCGCTCCCCAGGGCGATCAGCGGGTCGACGGAGGTGATGCGGCGGATGGACAGGGCGCCGCCGGCCGCACCGAGCGCGATCGTCACGGCGGCCGGGAACAGCACCGATTCGGCGGTGAGCGCGAACGGCACCGTGCCGGCCGCCGCGGCGCCGAGCGCGACCGCGAGCGCGGTGCCGGCGGCGGTGCCGGCGAGCAGCAGCACCAGGGCCTGCCCGAGAGCGTCGCGCAGCAGGTGGCCGGTGGTGGCGCCGAGCGCCTTCAGCACGGCGACGTCGGGGGCGCGCTGGATGGTCCACACGGTGAAGAACGCGCCGACGACCAGGGCGGAGATCCCGAACAGCATCCCGCGCATCAGTTGCAGCGACCCGTTCTCGGCGGTGTAGGAGCCGATCGCGGACAGCGCCTCCGTGCGGGGGACCGTACGGGTGTGCAGGTGTCGGTCGGCGGCGGCCAGGTCGGCGTCGCGGGTGGTGCGCAGCGCGACGACCGTCGCGGCGTCGCCGTCGGCGCCGGGGGCCAGGGCCTGCCAGTCGTGCAGGTCGGTCCAGATCACCGGGGTGTGGCTGTGGGAGGCGTCGCCGGCCACCGCGTCGACGGTGAGGCGGTGTGTGCCGACGGACACGGTCTGTCCGGGCCGGGCGTGCAGCGCGTCGGCTGCGCCCCGCGACAGCACGGCCCGTCCGGTGGCGAGGGTGGCGGGTGCCAGGCCCGAGCCGGGCGGGACGCCGAACACGGACAGCGCGGCGCTGCGCTCGCCCGCGTCGACGCGGGCGGTGGCGATTCCCAGCGGCGCGGCGGCGCTCACCCCCGGCACGTCCTGCCAGCGCAGCCACTGCTCGCGGCTGACGGTGGATTCGGTGAACGAGAGCTTCTGCCCGTCGGCCGGGGCGGAGAACACCAGGTGATCGGCGGGCAGGTCGGTGATCGCCGAGGTGCTGCCGCGTCCCAGGCCGGCGGTCAGCCCGGACAGCAGGACCACCAGCAGCGTCATCAGCGTCACGACCGTTCCCATCAGGGCGAAACGGCCCTTGGCGAACCGTAGATCTCTCCACGCGACGAACACGATCGCATCAGCCTTCCGGTAGGTGCCTGAAGCCGCGGTAGCGGCCCGGCACCAACCGTCGTCCGGATGGCGGCCGGCGCCATCGCGCCGCCGATCGGGTTCGGGACGTCGAACTGCGTACGTCGGGATCAACCTTTTGGTTGATGGCGGCAGCCGTCGGCGTCCTAGCCTGGAGGCATCGTGAACGCGGAATCGCTCGCTCGGCCGCTGCGGGTGCTGCGCGTCTGCCTGCACCTGCTGGTCGGGCTCCTCCTCGCGGTGGCCGCCGTGCGTGCCGTCACCGGGCCGGGCCCGCGGCGTGCCGCCGTGCTCGCCGCAGCCGTGGCGCTGGCCGTCGTCTACGCCGTCGGGGCGGCGCTGCCGCTGGTGCGCCGGCACCGACCTGCCGCGTTGGCCTGGCTGGCGGTGCTGACCGGCGGGTGGCTGGTGCTGCTGGCCCTGACCCCGGACGGGGTGTGGTTCGCGTTTCCGCTGTTCCTGCTGCATCTGCATCTGCTGCCCGTGCGCTGGGGGATCGTGGCGGTGGCGGCGACGACCGTGGCGGCGGTCGCCGGTGTCGCCGGTCACCAGGGGGCGCTCACGCCGGGCGCGGTGATCGGTCCCGCCATCGGCGCCGCGGTGTCGGTGGGCACCGTCCTCGGCTACCAGGCGTTGTACCGGGAGAGCGAGCGCCGCCGGCGGTTGATCGAGCAGCTGACCGCCACCCGCGCCGAACTGGCCGCCGCCGAGCACGCCGCCGGGGTCCTCGCCGAGCGGGAACGCCTGGCCCGCGAGATCCACGACACCCTCGCCCAGGGGTTGTCGAGCATTCAACTGCTGCTGCGTGCCGCCCAGCGTGGGTTCCCCGACCGGCTCGACGTGGCGGCGGGCCACGTCGAGCAGGCACGCCGCACCGCGCAGGACAACCTCGTCGAGGCGCGCCGGTTCGTACGCGCCCTGACACCGCCGGGCCTCGACGGTGCTTCGCTGCCGGCGGCGCTGCGGCGGCTGTGTGACGCGACCGCCGCCGCGTCCGGGCTGACCGTACGCCTGCGGGTCGACGGGACGGCGGTGCGTCTGCCGACCCGCCACGAGGTGGCGCTGCTGCGGATCGCGCAGTCCGCGTTGGCCAACACCGTGCGCCATGCCGGGGCGAGGCGCGCCGACGTGACGCTGCGGTACGGCGCGCGCGACGTCGTCCTCGACGTGGTCGACGACGGGTGCGGCTTCGACGTGGGCGCGGCCGGCGACCGGCCGGACGGCGACGGCGGGTTCGGGCTGGCCGCCATGCGGGCCCGGGCCGAGGAGTTGGGCGGCAACCTGATCGTGGAGTCGGCGCCCGGGTGCGGCGCCCGGCTGGCCGTCGGCTTCGCACGCCCGGGCACCGAGGAGGCGGGCGCGTGAGCGGTCCGATCCGCCTGTTGCTGGCCGACGACCATCCGGTCGTACGGGCCGGGCTGCGCGCCGTCCTGGCCACCGAGCCGGACTTCGAGGTGGTCGCCGAGGCCGCGACCGCGCAGCGGGCCGTCGCCCTCGCCGAGGGGGAGCGGGTCGACGTGGTGCTCATGGATCTGCGCTTCGGCGCGGGGATGGACGGCGCCGAGGCGACCGCCGCCATCACCGCCCGCCCCGGCGGCCCCGCCGTGCTGGTGCTGACCACCTACGACACCGATGCCGACATCCTCGCCGCCGTGGAGGCCGGTGCGATCGGTTACCTGCTCAAGGACGCTCCGCCCGAGGAACTCGCGGCGGCCGTGCGCGCCGCCGCCGCCGGCCGTTCCGCCCTCGCCCCGGCCGTCGCCCGTCGCCTCATGGGTCGGGTGCGTGCCCCGGGCACCGCGTTGAGCCGCCGCGAGACGGAGGTCCTGCAGCTTGTCGCCGAGGGCCTGTCCAACCAGCAGATCAGCCGGCGGCTGCACCTGAGCCAGGCCACGGTCAAGACGCACCTGGTGCACGTCTACGGCAAGCTCGACGTCGACTCGCGTACCGCCGCCGTCGCCGTCGCCCGGGCCCGCGGGCTGATCCGTCGGTGACCGGGCCGTGGGGGGCGGAAATGACGTGCGGTGCGCGTACGCCTGCTGGCAGGGTGGCCGGCATGACTGCGCAGGCTCTGGCGGGGGCACTCGCCGACGACGTACGGCGGCAGGTCTTCGCGGCGATCGTGCTGGGCGGCACCGACGCCCCGGCGGTGGTCGACCGGACGGGGCTGTCGGCGCGGCAGGTGCTCACCGCGATCCGCCGGCTCGTCGACGCGGGCCTGGTGGCCGGCGGCGACGGTGACCTGCGGGTCGACGCCGAGCGGCTGCGGGAGGCGGCCCGTACGCCGGCGGCGCCCCGGCCGGCCGGCGACTCCACGGACCGCGTGCTGCGCACCTTCGTGCGCGACGACAGGCTGACCGGCCTGCCGGCGCAGCGCGGCCGGCGGCGGGTGGTGCTGGCGCACGTGGCGAGGTCCTTCGAGCCGGGGGTGCGCTACCCGGAGCGGGCGGTCGACGAGGTGTTGCGGCGCTGGTGCGAGGGCGGCGGCTCCGACCACGTGGCGCTGCGCCGGTACCTGGTCGACGAGCAGTTGCTGGCCCGGGAGCAGGGCGTCTACTGGCGCGTCGGCGACTGACCGCCGCGTCGGGCCCGTCCTCGTCGCGGCCGGCGGATATCCCGTTGACCCGAGGGCGAGGATCGACGGGTGAGCGCGACAGAGTGGACGACGGTGCCGGCCCGTCCCGACCGGCCCGAGGCGACGACCCTGCTCGAGGAGTACTTCGAGGAGATGGTCCGCCGCTACCACGCTCGCCCGGTCCGGCCGGGTGAGGTCGCGGCGGCGATGGCCGAGGACCCGAGCGACGACCTGGCCGCACCCACCGGGATCCTCCTGCTCGCGTACCGCGACGCTCGTCCGGCCGGCTGCGCCGGGCTGCGGTACCGGCCGGGCTGGGCGGAGCTGACCCGGGTGTACGTGCGCCCCGCGCACCGCGGCCACGGCGGCGGGGCGGCCTTGCTCACCGCCGTGGCGCAGCGGGCCCGGGCCGCCGGGGCCGACCGGATCCGGCTGGGCACCCGGGGCGACCTGGTGGAGGCCCGTGCCCTGTACGCCCGGCACGGCTACCGGGAGATCCCGGCGTACAACGACGGCGCCTACGCCGAGCACTGGTTCGAGAAGGTCCTGAGTTGACGTCGCGGCCGGAACGCGCTAAATAAAGAACAGGAAGTTGAGTCCCATCGGCTCAACTCAAGGACCTTCGGCCAGGAGAACCGAGGAGGCAGGCCATGTTGATGCGCACCGACCCGTTCCGTGAGATCGACCGGATCACCGAGCAGTTCTTCGGCACCGCCGCGCGCCCCGCGGTCATGCCCCTGGACGCCTACCGCGACGGCGACTGGTTCTACGCGGCGTTCGACCTGCCGGGCGTCGACCCGGACAGCATCGACTGCACCGTCGAGCGCAACGTGCTGACCGTGCGCGCCGAGCGCCGCCGGCCCGCCGGCGAGAACGTCGAGCTCGTCGCCGCCGAACGCCCGATGGGCACCTTCACCCGGCGGCTCTTCCTCGGCGACACCCTCGACACCGACAAGCTCGAGGCCGGCTACGACAACGGCGTGCTGACCCTGCGGATCCCCGTCGCGCAGCGGGCCAAGCCCCGCCGGGTCACCGTCACGGCCACCGCCAGCGGCAACGGCCGCAAGGAGATCAACGCCTGATCGCGGCGGGTGGGGGCGGGACGGCCGGTGCGGCCGCCCCGCCCCTCGCTCTTTCTCGGGGTGTCGGTGAGACCCGTGTCGGCGCGCGCTACCGGCGTGGCGTCGGCGATGCTGTGGGCGTGGAGTACGTGTCCAGAGTGCCGCGACCGCCGCTGGACGGGCTGATCGACGACCTCTACTACCTGGAGGGTGTGTCGCCGTACGCCCGGCTGACGCTGCCGCCGATGCCGGGGGCGTTGCTCATCGTCAACCTCGGCGCGCCGTTCCGCATCCGCGCCGGCATCGACATCGAGCCGGCCGGGTACGCCGACGGCTGTGTGGTCACCATGCCCACCCGCGCCTTCGAGTTCGGCTACCCACTCCGGACCCGGTCCGTCGGCGTGCACTTCAAGCCGTGGGGGCTGGCGCCGTTCCTGCCGCTGCCCGCGGCCGAGCTGTGCGACCGGCCGGTGACGGTGGAGCAGGTGTGGGGCCGGCCCGCTGTTGCTGAGCTGCGGGACCGGCTGGACACGGCGGACGGACCGCACGAGATGCTGACGCTGCTCGAGGAGGAGCTGACACGACGGCTGTGCGAGACCGCCGGCCTGGGACTGGTCCGCCGTACGAGCAGCGTCATCGCGGCGACCAGCGGGGCGGTGGCGATCGGCGACCTGAGGGTGGCAGCCGGGGTCAGCAGCACTCATCTGACTGCGGTTCAAGGAGCTCATCGGCGTCACGCCGAAGCGGCTGGCCCGCACCTACCGCTTCGCCGCCACCGTGTTCTCGATCGACCCCGCCGAACCGGTCGACTGGGGCGACCTCGCCGGTCGCGCGGGCTACTTCGACCAGGCCCACTTCGGCCACGAGTTCCGGGCGTTCACCGGGCTCACGCCGACCCGGTACGTCGAGGTCCGGCGGCAGTTCCTGCGTGAGCATCCCGGCCACGTGCTGGACAGCTGGCCGCTGCCGGCCGATTGATTTCTTACAAGAGCGACAGCTCACGACACGTCAACATGGGGGCATCCCACAGCAGAGGAGCGCCCCATGGGCAAGGTGGTCATGTACAGCTCGGTGTCGGTGGACGGCTTCGTCGCGGACGAGAACGACCAGCCCGGGCCGCTGTTCGACTGGTTGTCCAGCGGTGACGTGCCGCTGGACTCCAGCGGCGAGCTGAAGGTGTCGCAGACGTCCTACGACTACACCCGGGCGTACTGGGACCAGATCGGGGCGACAATCGTCGGCCGCCACGTCTTCGACATGACGGACGGCTGGGACGGGAAGCCTCCGGGCGAGGTCGACCACGTGGTCGTCGTGACGCACCGGCCGGAGCCCGAGGGCTGGGACCCCGAGGCGCCGTTCCACTTCGTCGACGGCGTCGAGGCAGCCGTGGCCAAGGCGCAGGAGCTTGCGGGCGACCGCACAGTCGAGGTCGCCGCCGGCGACGTCGGTGGCCAGGTGCTTGCCGCGGGCCTGGTCGACGAGGTACGCATGGACGTCGTACCCGTCGTGTTCGGGTCCGGCAAGCGCTACTTCGGGTCGGTCCACGCGCAGCACCTGCTGGAGGATCCTGACGTGACGATCCAGGGCAACCGGGTGCTGCACCTGCGCTACCGGGTACGCCGTAGCTCGATCTGAGTGGGGTACGCGAAGAAGCCCACTGCCAACGGTGAGACACGATCGTGCCCCGCGCCCGATCAGTAGGGCCACCGGGCGGCCCGGCCCGATCGCGTAGGGCGCGCCTCCTCCCGTTCTCGACCCGAAGCTGAGAACCTTTTTCACATGCTCTCCCCGAACGCTCCGGCGCGGCCAAGCCGGCCCACCCCGCTGGCCCTGCCCGGGGGGCCCGTCGACTTCACCGAGGCGTGGCTGCGCAACCGGCGGCTGTCCGAGCACACCCGCGACGCGTACCGGCGGGACGTCGCCGGCTGGCTCGCATGGTGCGCGGCCCGCGAACTGGACCCGTTGCAGGCGAACTTCCTGCACGTCAACGAGTACGGCCGGGCGCTGGAGGCCACACTCGGCGCGCGCAGCGGCAAGCCGCTGACCCCCGCCACCGTCGCCCGCCGGCTCTCCGCCCTGTCCAGCTGGTACGACTTCCTGGTCAAGCTGCGCGCGGTCGAGGCCAACCCGGTCGCCGGCGCCGACCGCCCCCGCATCGACCGGGACCACTCCGCGACCGTCGGGCTCGCCCCTGAGGAGGTCGACGCGCTGCTCGCCGCCGCCGAGGCCGACACCGGGCCGACCGCCGCCCGCAACCGGGCCGCGATCGCGTTGCTGGCCGACCTCGGCCTGCGCGTGGGGGAGCTGGTCTCACTCGACCTGGCCGACCTCGGCGCCGAACGGGGCCACCGCAGTGTGCGGTTCATCGGCAAGGGCGGCAGGTCCCGCCGCCGCGCCCTGACCCCCGGCACCGCGTACGCGGTCGACGCGTACCTGGCCCAGCGGGCCGCCGCGCAGGGCGTGGCGGTGCACGAGCTGACCGGCCCGCTGCTGGTCACCGCCAGCGGGGCCCGGCTGGACCGGCACGCCATGTTCCG
The DNA here is from genome assembly GCF_049847285.1 of Micromonospora sp. DT62. Classification (NCBI taxonomy): domain Bacteria; kingdom Bacillati; phylum Actinomycetota; class Actinomycetes; order Micromonosporales; family Micromonosporaceae; genus Micromonospora; species Micromonospora sp. DT62. The sequence continues at coordinate 17,231 of NZ_JBNCOB010000018.1, read as the reverse complement.
GCTGGTGCGCCGGCTGGCCCGCACGGCCGGCATCCCGGCGTGGGCGAGGCTGTCGCCGCACTCGTTGCGGCACGCGTTCGCCACCACCGCCCGCGCCGAGGGCGTGCCCCTGGAGGACGTGCAGGACGCGATGGGCCACGCCGATCCGCGCACCACCCGCCGCTACGACCGGGACCGGCACAACCTCGACCGCGATCCCGCGTACGCCATCTGGGCGGCTCGGGCCCGCCGCCGCGGCTGAGGTGCCGGCGGGCGGTGGATGCCGCGCCTGGGTGGCATCCACCGGCCGGTGCCCGCGCGGCCTACGGGGTTCCGTGTGCAGCGGCCTACGGGTCCGTGTGGATCAGCGCCCGGCTCAGCGCCTCGATGCTCTGCTGGCCGCCGGCGACGATCAGGACGTCGCCGTGGGCGAGGACGTGCCCCAGCCCCGGTGCGGTGACCGTCCGCCCGTCGCGGACGACGCCGACGACGCTCACCCCGTTGATGCGCGCCACGGCCTCGGCCAGGGTCCGGCCGTCGTAGGGCGACGCCGCCGTCACCGGCAGCTCGACGACGCTGATCGCCTCCCGGTGGCGTTCCAGGTGCGTGACGTGATCGATGGTGGCGATGGGGTGCAGCAGCTCGGCCACCTCCTGCGCCTCGGTCGGGCTGAGGGTCACGGACCGTTCCACGGTGTCCGGGTCGCCGGGGGCGTAGACGACGACGTCCCGCCGGCCGCCGCGATGGCAGACGACCCCGATCACCTGTCCTTCCCCGGTGTGCAGGGTGTAGCCGACCCCGATGCCGGGCAGCGGCATGCGTTCTATCTGCATCATTGCCTCCTGTCGTGTCGCACAGCGGACTGGCCTACGCCACGAAGTAGCGCAGCCACACGTACACCCAGGCGATCACCGTGGTCATGATCGTGGTGACGATGCCGTACCGGGTGAACTGCCAGAAGCTGATCGGCTCCTTGGCGCGGGCGGCGATGCCCAGCACGACGATGTTGGCGCTGGCCGCCACGGCCGTGCCGTTGCCGCTCAGGTCGGCGCCCAGGGCGAAGGACCACCACAGCGCCTGGCCGGTACCCGGATCCGGGGCCCCCGCGACGAGGCCCTCCACGATCGGCGCCATGGTCGCCGCGTAGGGGATGTTGTCGAAGAACGCGCCGAGCACCGCCGAGCCGAAGACCAGGCCCGTCGCCGCCGCGAAGTAGTTGTCGCCGACGGCGTCGCTGGCCCGTTCGCCGATCCAGCTGATCACCCCGGTCTCGGTCAGGCCGGCGACCATCACGAACAGGCCGGTGAAGAACACCAGCGTCGGCCATTCGACCTCGCCCAGGTAGGCCGACTTGTCCGTCCTGGACACCAGGACCATCAGCCCCGCACCGAGCAGCGCGACGACGGCCACGTCGATGTGGATCACCGTGTGGAGCGTGAAGGCGACGATCACCAGGCCGAGCACGACCAGGCAGCGGATCAGCAACCGCGGGTCGGTGATGGCGGCGCGGGCGTCCATGTCGCGTACCGCCTCGAACTGCTCGGGGCGGTGCACGAACGCCCGGCGGAACATGACCCGCGCCAGCACCAGGAACGCCAGGAACATCAGCACCGTGACCGGGGCCATGTGCCAGAGGAAGTCGTTGAAGCTCAGCCCGGCCCGGCTGCCGATGATGATGTTGGGTGGGTCGCCGATCAGCGTGGCCGCGCCGCCGATGTTGGCGGCGAGCACCTCGGCGATCAGGAACGGCGCGGCGGGCATGCCCAGCCGGCGGCACACGGAGATGGTGATCGGGGCGACCAGCATGACCGTGGTGACGTTGTCCAGGACCGGCGAGGCGATACCGGTGATCGCGACGAGCAGCACCATCAGCCGGTACGGCCGCCCCTGCGAGCGCTGGGCGGCCCAGATCGCCATGAACTCGAACACGCCGGTCTGCTTGATCACCCCGACGATGATCATCATGCCGAGGAGCAGGAAGATGACGTCCCAGTCGATGCCGGCGTGGTGCGCGTAGAACACGTCCGAGCCGGGTACCAGCCCGAGCGCGGCCATCAGGCCGGCGGCGCCCAGCACCACCGCGACCCGGTTGATCTTCTCGGTGGCGATGAAGACGAAGGCGACCGTGAAGATGACGATCGCGGCGAGGGCGGGCCACGCGCTCACGGGCACCCGCCCGGCGGACCGTGCTCCACCCCGGCGCGCCGCTGCGCGCAGGTGACCGTCTGAGCTTCCGGTGGCGCGGGTTCGGTCACCATCGGATGACGGTTCACAGGGTCCTCCCGGGTTCGGCGCGGCGCGGCGGGGAACGCCCGCACGGGCGGCGACAGTGGGAGCCGGGCACGAGGGATCGGAGCCCGGAGCGGCTCCCGGCCCCGGGCTCGCGTTCATGGTCATCGGTCGGCTGCGGGTCGACATCGGGGCTGACACCCATTTGCCGCCGACCCGGTCGACGCGGCCCGTCGGCGGCCCGGCGGACCTGCGGCGATAATGGGTGCCGGCACGCATTTACAGGACGCGCCCCGGCCGACAGGCTGGCCATGACGAGGGTGATCACCGCCGCGGCGTGTGCCGGCCCGCCGCGTCACGAAGCGCGGACGAGCGCCGGAGTCGCAGGGCGTCGGAACCGGAGCGGGAGGGGAGGTGCCGTCGTGTCGCTGTTCTGGCGGATCTTCCTGCTCAACGCCGCCGTACTCGTCGCCGCCACGCTGCTGCTGCTCGGCCCGGTCACGGTGTCCACCCCCGTGCTGCTCACCGAGGCCCTCGTGCTGACCGTGGGCCTCGCCGCGATGCTGGTCGCCAACGCCGCGCTGCTGCGCGTCGGCCTCGCGCCGCTGCACCGGCTGACCCGCGCCATGACCACCATCGACCTGCTGCAGCCCGAGCCTCGCCCGGTCCCGGCCGGGCAGGCCGGCATCGCGGACCTGATCCGCGCCTTCAACGCCATGATCGACCGGCTGGAGGCGGAGCGGGCCACCAGCGCGGCCAGCGCCCTGTCCGCCCAGGAGGCCGAGCGCCGGCGCGTCGCCCAGGAACTGCACGACGAGGTCGGCCAGACCCTGACCGCGGTCCTGCTCGAACTCAAGCAGGTCGCCCGGCACGCGCCCGAACCGGTCCGCGCCCAACTCGCCCAGGTGCAGGAGACCACCCGCGACAGCCTCGACGAGATCCGCCGCATCGCGCGCCGGCTGCGCCCCGGCGTACTGGAGGAGCTCGGCCTGACCAGCGCCCTCAAGGCGCTCGTCACGGAGGTCACCGGGCACACGGACCTGTCCGTGCGCCAGCACCTCGACGCCGACCTGCCCGCCCTCGACGGCGAGGCCGAACTGGTGATCTACCGGGTGGCGCAGGAGGCCCTGACCAACACCGTCCGGCACGCGCGGGCCGCCACCGTCGAGCTGTCGCTGACCCGTCGACCGGGCCACGTGCAGCTGCGGATCCGCGACGACGGCCGGGGCATCGGCGACGCCGCCGAGGGCGCGGGCGTACGCGGCATGCGGGAGCGGGCCCTGCTCATCGGCGCCCAGCTCAGCGTGGGATCCGGCCCGGGTGGCGGCACCGAGGTGCGGCTGCGGGTGCCGGTCGGTGACCGGGAGGGCCGGCCGTGACCACCCGCATCCTGCTCGCCGACGACCACGCCCTCGTCCGCCGTGGCGTGCGCCTCATCCTCGACAGCGAACCGGACCTGACCGTCGTGGCGGAGGCCGGCGACGGCGCGGAGGCCATCGCCCTGGCCCAGACCGAGCGTCCCGACCTGGCCATCCTCGACATCGCCATGCCGCGGCTGACCGGCCTCCAGGCGGCCCGGGAGATGTCCCGGCAGCAGCCGGGCCTGCGCATCCTCATCCTGACCATGTACGACAACGAGCAGTACTTCTTCGAGGCCCTCAAGGTCGGCGCCAACGGCTACGTGCTCAAGTCCGTCGCCGACCGCGACCTGGTGGAGGCCTGCCGCGCCGCCGTACGCGACGAACCGTTCCTCTATCCCGGTGCCATCAACGCCCTCATCCGCACCTACCTGGAACGCAGCGCGCGGGGCGAGAGCGTGCCGGCCAGGGCCATCACCGAACGCGAGGAGGAGATCCTCAAGCTCGTCGCCGAGGGCCACTCCTCCAAGGAGATCGCCCGCCTGCTGTTCATCAGCGTCAAGACCGTCGAGCGGCACCGGGCCAACCTGCTGCAGAAGCTCGGCCTCCGGGACCGGCTGGAACTGACCCGCTACGCCATCCGGGCCGGGCTCATCGAGCCGTGACCGCGCGTGCCGTGCCCGGCCCCGGCCGTGCCTGGCGCCGGCGGCGACCGCGACCCGACCGGCCGGTACGGGGGCGACAGGGCCGACTTTCCTGCGGGCGGGCCCACCGGTTCTCTACGGTCGACGGGTGGGCGCTGAGCAGCCGTGGAGCCGGCCGGCCCGTCGGGGCCGCCCGGTGCGTACCGGGTTGGTGTTCGCGGGCGTGACCGTGCTGCTGTGCTGCATCGGGGTCGCCGGGCTGGGCGCCTGGAACGTGCAGGTGGTCACGCAGGCCAGCGGCCCGGTGCGGGAGACCGCGGACGGGTTCCTGCGGTCGGTGGCGGCGGGCGACACCGACGGCGCGTACGACCGGCTCTGCGCCGACGCGCGCAGCCGGTGGAGCCCGATCGGGTTCACGAGCTGGCTGCGCACCCCGCCGCTGGTCAACGGCTACGAGATCGTCGACGTGTCGGTGGCGACCCGGGGCGGCAGCCCGCGCGGCACGGTGGCGGTGCGGCTGACCCGCGACAGCGGCCTCACCGAGGAGCGGAAGCTGTCGGTGGTGCGCGAGGACGGCGACTGGCGGGTGTGCGGCGACCCGTACTGACGCCTCAGCGGCGGGGGCCGAGCTCGCCCGCGCGGTAGTGCCGGCGGCAGAGCACCTGGTAGCGCACCTCGGCGCTGTCCACGGTGTCCCCGATGACCACCTGCAGGCCCTCGCGCACCACCCGGCCGTCGACCACCCGGGCGTTGAGCAGCCCTTCCCGGCCGCACCAGCAGAGCACTTCGACCTGGATGCGGGCCACCTCGTCGGCCAGTTCGAACAGCCGCTGCGCGGCCGGGAACAGGCACGAGCGGAAGTCGGTGGCCAGCCCGAACGCGTACACGTCGACGTCGTAGCTGTCGACCAGCTCCGCCATCTGCTCGATGTGCTCCAGGTTGTAGAACGACGCCTCGTCGCAGATCAGGTAGTCGACGCGGACGCCCTCGGCCCAGGTGTCGCGCACCAGGGTGCGCAGGTCCAGCTCGTCGGTGACCTCGACGGCCTCGTGCGCCAGGCCGATGCGCGTGGTGACCTGCGGGCCGAGCGAGCGGTCGATGCGCGTGGTGACGAGGCCGCGGCGGCCCTGCCGGGAGTGGTTGTGGTTCATCTGCAACGCCATCGTGGACTTGCCGCAGTCCATCGGCCCCCAGAAGAACTTCAACGCCGCCGCGTGCAGCGGACGCCCGTCCACGCCCCGCGCCGCGGCGCACCCGGCGGGGGAGTCGTCGGGGCCCAGCGGCGGGCGCGCCAGGCAGGTCGGGGCGGTGGCGTGGACGGTCACGGTCGGGCAGCCTAGCCGATCGACGCCCGCTGATCCGGCCGGTGCGGACGGGTCCGCGTTGCTCAGAGCACCCGGGGCGGGGTGTTGCCGGCGGCGACGATCGCCCGGCGGATCGGCACGGCCAGCAGCAGCAGGAACCCGACGACGAAGAAGATCAGCAGGGAGACCAGGCCCACCCGGTAGGAGTTGGTGAGCTGGAACACGATGCCGAAGGCCAGCGGGCCGAGCCAGCTGGTGCCCTTGTCGCTGATCTCGTAGAAGCCGTAGTACTCGCCCTCCTTGCCGGCGGGGATGAGCTGGCTGAACAGCGACCGGCTCAGGGCCTGGCTGCCGCCGAGCACCAGGCCGATGGCGGCGCCGAGGATCATGAACGGCACCGGCGCCTCGGCGGGCAGTCGGAACGCGCCGAGGATCACCCCGGTCCACAGCACCAGGCTGATCAGCACGGTCTTCCAGGCGCCGATGCGCTTGGCGAGGGCGCCGAGCAGCAACGCGCCGCCGAAGGCCAGGAACTGCACCAGCAGGATGGTGACGATCAGGGTGCTCTGCCCGAGCTTCAGCTCCTCGGTGCCGTACTGGCTGGCCAGGGCGATGACGGTCTGGATGCCGTCGTTGTAGACCAGGAACGCCAGCAGGAAGAACAGCGTCAGCGGGTACGCCTTGATCTCGCGCAGGGTGCGGCCGAGCTGCCGGAACCCGTCGGTGACCGGGTTGCCGCCGGCCCGCGCGGCGGCCGTGGGGTGCTCGCGCAGCCAGCGCAGCGGGATCAGGGTGAACGCCGCCCACCACACGCCGGCGGACACGATCGACCAGCGGGCCAGGTCGAGGGTGCGCTGGTGGTTGCCCTCCTCGCCGAGCATGCTGACCGCGACGAGGTTGAGCGCCAGCAGCAGGCCGCCGCCCAGGTAGCCCAGCGCCCAGCCGCGGCTGGAGATGCCGTCGCGGTCGTCGGGGCCGCCGAGCTGCGGCAGGAACGAGTTGTAGACCACGACACCGGCGCCGAAGGCGATGTTGGCGGCCATGAACAGCGCCCCGCCGAGCAGGTACCGGTCGCCGGTGACGAAGAGCATGCCGACGGTCGCGCCGGCGCCGATGAAGGCGGCGGCGGCGAGCAGCCGCTTCTTGTGTGCCGAGCGGTCGGCGATCGCGCCGACGATCGGCAGCGCGAACACGGTGAGGAACACCGACAGCGACACGAGGTACGGGAAGTACGAGCCGGCGGCGACCTTGATGCCCAGCGGGTACACGTAGCCGTCGCAGGTGTCGGCGCCCAGTTCGCAGCCGGCGGCGAGTTCGGTGACGGTGGTCAGGAACGGGCCGAGGAAGACGGTGATGACGGTGGTGGAGAAGGCGGACATCGCCCAGTCGTAGAAGTACCAGCCGCTGCGTTCGCGGCGGGTGCTCGCCGGGGCGGGGGTGTCGTCCACGGCGGGGGTGACGGTCTCGGCCATCGGGGTCCTTCGAACGGTTCAGGCGGCCCAGTGGCCGCGGCTGTGATACACGTCGCGCAGCACGCCGACGTGATCGGTCATGATGCCATCCACTCCGAGGTCGAGTAACTCGTGCATCTCGGCAGGTTCGTCGATCGTCCAGACATGCACGTGCAGTCCGAGTCGGTGGGCGTGTCGCAGGAACCGGCGGTCCACCACGGGCACCCGCCCGTAGCGCACCGGCACCTGCGCGGCGACCACCGACGGGGGCAGTCGCAGCGCCCGCCCGGTCAGCGACGCCATCCGTAGCCGGGCCACCCCGCGCATGCCGAGGCTGCTGGCGACCTGCCCCTGCGTCAGGGCGCGCAGCCGGGCCAGCCGGGCGTCGCTGAACGAGGCCAGCAGCACCCGGTTGCCGGCTCCGACGCGCGCGACGGTGGCCACGGTAGGCTCGACGCCGCCGTCGGCCTTGACGTCGATGTTGAAGCGCACCTGCGGCCAGGCGTCGAGGACCTCGTCGAGGCGGGGGACCACGGCGGCGCCGCCGACGCGTACCGAGGCCAGGTCGGCCCAGCGCAGGTCGGCGATGCGCCCCGGCTCGCCCGTGACCCGGGCCAGCGTGGCGTCGTGGAAGACCACCGCGACGCCGTCGGCGGTGCCGTGCACGTCGGTCTCGACGTACCGGTAGCCGAGCCCGATCGCCCGGGCGAACGCCGCGGCGGTGTTCTCGTCGCCCTCGGCGGCGCCGCCCCGGTGGGCGAAGGCCAGCGGGGCGGGGCCGTCGAGGTAGGCGTGGGTCACGCGGGGAGTATGCCGGGGCGCGGTGGCCGGCGGGTGACCGGCCGGCGGCCAGACCGGGTCAGCTCCAGTCCGTCTGGTAGCCGGGTCCGCGCAGCAGGGCGAGCAGCTCGCCGTCGGAGGGGTGGTGGGTGCGGGTGAGCGGACCACGCAGGTCGTCGACGGTCACCGGATCCGGACCCTGCACGCTGACGCTGAGCACCTGGTCGCGGGCGAAGAGGTACAGCGCGGTGGCGGGGTCGCTGTTGTCGGTGTCCCGGGTCACGACGAGGGTGAGACCGTCGCCGGCGTCGGTGCAGACGTAGATAGTCCGGACGCCGCAGTCGACCCCGTCGGCCAGGGACCCGTCGGGGGCCGGGTGGTGCTGCTGCCACACCACGGGCACCGTACGGCCGTCGTGGGTGCGCAGGCCGTAGGCGATGTCGAGACCGAGCCGGTCCAGCCAGCCGAGGGCGCCGGAGCGGGGCAGGTCGTCGGGGACCAGCAGGTCGTCGGGAGGCCAGGGGGAGGGGCGGGTCAGGTCGATGAGATCCCGGCGGTCCTTCTCGTCGTGGTACGCCGACCGTAGGACGGCGTACCCGCCTGCGCAGACGAGGACGAGCAGGGCGACGACGAGCAGCGGCAGGCGCAGGCGGGTCACCTCGCCATTGTGCCCACGCCGGGGATCAGGTTCTTCCGGAGCGCTGGGAGCGGCTGGTGTCGATCGGGCGACCCGGGTCGACGTGGCGGGGCCTGTCGGGCTCGTCGGGCCGCAACGGCACCAGCGACTCGGTGATGGCGTCGATGATCCGGTCGGTGGCGCGCAGGGCGGCGCCCGGGGTTGCCGGCGTCAGGTCGGCGAGGTCCACCGGGTCGCCGAAGTGCACCCGCACGACAGGACGGCGCACCAGGGAACGGGCGATGCCGCGCAGCAGCCCCTTCGGGGCGCGGTAGGGCACCACCTCGTGGGAGCCCCACTGGGCGACCGGGATGACCGGCGCCCCGCAGGCCAGGGCGAGGCGGGCGGTGCCGGTCTTGCCGCGTTCGGGCCACAAGCCGGGGTCCAGGCCGATGCGGCCCTCCGGGTAGACCAGGATCACCGAGCCGGCGGCGACCGCGGTGGCGGCGTCGTCGAGGGCCCGGCCGACGGCGGCGGTGCCCCGGTCGACGCGCAGGTGCCCGGCGTGGCGCATCGCGGCGCCGATGACGGGGGTGCGGAACAGCCCGCCGGTGGCCATGATCCGGGGGGCGACGCCCCGGGCGCGGCAGGCGGCGGCGAGCACGACGGGGTCGCACGGGCTGATGTGGTTGGCGGCCAGGATCAGCGGGCCCCGGCGCAGCGCCTCGGGCACGTCGCCGCTGACCTCCAGGCGGGCCAGGAGCGCGACGACGACGCGGGCGAGCAGTTGCGCGGCACGCCAGATCAGCGGTGGCTGCCAGGTCGGGCGGGTGGTGTCCATCAGCGCGCATGGTCGCACGCGCGCGCCACCCCGCATGGCGCGGGGCGCGCAGCGCCGGGGCCGTCCGGCAGAGGTGATCAGGGTCATTGGTCCCAGGTCGCTTCGGGACCCCCGCCCCTGCCGATTCGTCTACGACGAGCGGTAGTATTTACTACGTCTCGTAGTATGCACAGCCTGGGGGTCACTGGTGGACGCGTTGGACGTCGCCCGCTGGCAGTTCGGTGTCACCACCGTCTACCACTTTCTCTTCGTGCCGTTGACCATCGGCCTGTCCGTGCTGGTGGCGATCCTGCAGACGATGTGGCACCGCACCGGCGACGAGAAGTACCTGAAGCTCACCAAGTTCTACGGCAAGCTCTTCCTGATCAACTTCGCGATGGGCGTGGTGACCGGCATCGTGCAGGAGTTCCAGTTCGGCATGAACTGGAGCGACTACTCCCGCTTCGTCGGCGACATCTTCGGCGCCCCCCTGGCGATCGAGGCGCTTGTCGCGTTCTTCCTGGAGTCCACCTTCATCGGCCTGTGGATCTTCGGCTGGGACCGGCTGCCCAAGCGGCTGCACCTGGCCGCCATCTGGGCCGCCGCGATCGGCAGCAACCTCAGCGCGTACTTCATCCTCGCGGCGAACTCGTTCATGCAGAACCCGGTCGGCTACCGGATCAACCCCGACACCGGCCGCGCCGAACTCACCGACTTCGTGGCCGTGCTGACCAACAAGGTCGCCATGATCACCTTCCCGCACACCATCGCCGGCGCGTTCCTGGTGGCCGGCTCGCTGCTGGTCGCCGTCGCCATGTGGCACCTGGTACGCAACCGTGAATCCACCGACACCCCCGCCTACCGCTTCGCCGCGAAGTTCGGCTCCTGGGTCACCCTGGTCTCCGCCGCCGCCGTGGCCATCACCGGCGACATCCAGGGCAAGATCATGACCCAGGTGCAGCCGATGAAGATGGCCGCCGCCGAGGGCCTCTACACCACCGAGAGCCCCGCCTCGTTCTCCGTACTCACCGTCGGCAGCCTCGACGGCAGCCGCGAACTGTTCGCCCTCAAGATCCCGCACCTGCTGTCCTGGCTGGGCACCGGCGACCCCAACGGCACCGTGCACGGCATCAACGACCTGCAGGCCCAGTACGCCGCCCAGTACGGCGCCGGCAGCTACACCCCGATCATCCCGGTCACCTACTGGAGCTTCCGCTTCATGATCGGCTTCGGGATGGCCGCCGCCGCCATCGCCCTGCTGGTGCTCTGGAGCCAACGCAAGGGCCGCACCCCCACCAGCAAGTGGCTGCTGCGCGCCGGCCTGGTCATGCCCCTGCTGCCCCTCGCGGCGAACTCCTTCGGCTGGATCTTCACCGAGATGGGCCGCCAGCCGTGGATCGTCTTCGGCGAGATGCTCACCCGCGACGGCGTCTCGCGCAGCGTCTCGCTCACCGAGGTGCTCACCTCCTTCACCGCCTTCACCCTCATCTACGCCACCCTCGCCGTCGTCGAGGTCAAACTGCTGCTGCGCTACGCCAAGGCCGGCGTACCCGACCTGACCCCCGACCCCGACATCGACGGCACCCACGACGACGCCGAGCGCCCGCTCGCGTTCGCCTACTGATCACCGGAGACAACCGTGGAACTCACCACCATCTGGTTCCTGCTCGTCGCGGTCCTGTTCACCGGGTACTTCATCCTCGAGGGCTTCGACTTCGGCGTCGGCATGCTGCTGCCCGTACTCGGCCGCGACGACCGGGAACGCCGCGTCCTGATCAACACCATCGGCCCCGTCTGGGACGGCAACGAGGTCTGGCTCATCACCGCCGGCGGCGCCATGTTCGCCGCGTTTCCCGAGTGGTACGCCACCCTGTTCTCCGGCTTCTACCTGCCGCTGCTGCTGATCCTGCTCGCCCTGATCATCCGCGGCGTCGCCTTCGAATACCGCCACAAGCGCCCCGAGGCGTCCTGGAAACGCCGCTGGGACACCGCCATCTTCGTCGGCTCGGTGGTGCCGGCGATCCTGTGGGGCGTGGCGTTCGCCAACATCCTGCGCGGCGTGCCGCTCGACGCCGAACACGAGTACGTCGGCGGCCTGCTCGACCTGCTCAACCCGTACGCCCTGCTCGGCGGCGCCACCACCGCGGCCCTGTTCCTCACCCACGGCGCCGTGTTCATCGCCCTGAAGACCGTCGGCGAGGTCCGCGAGCGCGCCGCCGCCCTCGCGGTACGCGTGGGCGTGGCCGCCGCCGTGCTCGCGGTGGCGTTCCTGACCTGGACGCTGACCATCCGCTCCAGCACCGCCGCCGTCGTGCTCGCCGTCGGCGCGGCCCTCGCCCTGCTCGGCGGCCTCACCGCCGCCCGCGCCCGCCGCGAGGGCTGGGCGTTCACCGGCACCGCCGTGGCCATCGCGCTGGCCGTGGCGACGCTCTTCGCGGCGCTCTTCCCGAACGTGCTGCCCTCCACGCTCGACGCGGCGGGGACGCTGACCGCCACCAACGCCGCCTCCACCCCCTACACCCTGAAGATCATGACCTGGGTGGCGGTGGTGTTCACCCCCATCGTGCTGGCCTACCAGGGCTGGACGTACTGGGTGTTCCGCAAGCGCATCGGGGTGGCCCACATCCCGCGCCACTGACCCGCCCACGGCGGGTGACGGCGGGTCCCGCCGCCACCGCCCGCGCCGGCCGCAGGGTCGACGCGACCCTCCTCCCGCGCCGACCCCGCGGCCGCGTCGCGTCACCGGGGCCCGGAGCCGAGGGCGGCGCGCACGAGCACGCCGGCCACCGTGAGGGGCCTTCGCTCACCGCAGCACCGAGCTACGGCTGACCGACCCTGGCGATCGCGCGGATCCTGTCTGCCAGCGTGCCGTACAGGTGGCGGGGAATCTCGTGTCCCATCGCCGGGTACACGACCAGGCGGGCACCGCGGATCGCTGAGGCGATGTCCCGGCTCGCTCGCGGGCGGATGAGCGGGTCGTCCTCGCCGTGCACCACGAGCACGGGCATGTCCAGCCCGCGCAGTCGTGTCGTCAAATCGCCGGTCGTGCGCCCGGCGGCGAACTGGCGCTGCATCGCGGCGTTGTCCAGACCGCCGCGATCGGCGGCGGTGGCCGCAGCACGCCGCGTCCACTCCGCCTCGAAGGGATGGTGCGGTGACGACATCGCCTGGATGACATCCATCTGCGCCTGGATCTGGCCCTCACGGTCGGGCGAGTGGCGCCTGGTCATCAGCTTGGCCAAGGTGCCGAAGCGCAGGACGCGCAGGGTGTTCCAGGCTCCGCCGACGCCACCGCTCATGATGCAGGTCAGGCTCCTGACCCGCCTCGGCGCCGTGATCGCGACGACCTGAGCGATGGCCGAGCCGAGCGAAGCGCCGGCGACGTGGGCCGACTCCCAGCCCAGGTCGTCCATGACAGCCAGGGCATCGGAGGCCATGTCCTGCGCGGTGTACCTGGTCCCGGCGCATCGTGAGGACAGACCGCTGTCGCGATTGTCGAACCGGACCACGTGGAAGCCCCGCTCGGCGAGCTGCTCGCAGAAGTCTTCCGGCCACCACACCATCTGGAACGACAGGCCGATGATAAGCAGCAGTGGCTCGCCGTCAGGCCGCCCGAACTCCTCGTACGCGATGCTGACGTCTCCGCTGCGTGCCGTCCTGATCATTCGCCCGCCTTCCGTTTTGCAATACACTTGACATGCTAACAGCGTGAGGCGCCGTTGCAATGCACCCGCATTGCAACGGTCGACAGGGGGAGGGCGCGGCTTGCCGAAGAGGGTGGATGTCGATGAGCGGCGGCGGGCGTTCGCGGAGGCCGTGTTCCGTGTGGTCGAGACAAGCGGTAGCGAAGCGGTGAGCCTGCGCGACGTCGCCGCCGAGGCCGGTGTCTCGATGGGGATGGTGCAGCACTATTTCCGCACGAAGGACGAGATGCTCATGTTCGCCCTCGAGCACCTGGGCGAGCGGGTCAGCCGTCGCCTGGAGGATCGGCTCGAGGCACTACCGGACCCCACGCCCAAGGAGGTGGTTCGGGCGATGCTTGCCGAGGTGCTGCCGTCGACGAAGGCGTCCCGGCAGGAGGCGGCCGTCTCGATCGCCTTCTTCAACCGCGCTGTCGTGACTCCGGCGTACGCACAGGCGCTACGCGAAAGCTACCGCCGCGTTCTGGCCCTGGTGGCGGCCCGGTTGCCGGCCGGCCGACAGGATGAGGCGACAGTGCTGTTCTGGCTCACCCAAGGACTGCTCGGGCCGGTGCTGATCGGCCACTACACCGCCGACGAGGCGCTGGCGCTGCTCGACGCGCAGGTGGATCGCGCGTTCGCGTGACACCGCGCTCAGCGGCTCGCGTGCGGGGATTGCTCCTGCCGGAGCGTGATGTCGCCGAAGGCCGCCGCGAACGCCTTCGCGATCAGGTCGGGCAGATCGGTACGCCCGTCGTCCTTCGCCCACCGCACCAGCGCGGTGTGCATGGCGGCCAGGCAGGCGCTGGCCGCCGCCGCGGCGTGGAAGGCCGTGTCCGGATCGGCGGCCTCGTCCCCGAGGCCGTCCACGATCGCTTGTTGCAGCACGTAGTGGTTGTCCAGGTGTCGGGCGCGCAGGGCGGGCGTCGAGATCATCAGCCGCAGTCGGGCCAGCAGGAGCCGGTCGTCGCCGGCGGTCAGCGTCCGCGCCGAGTCGACCAGCGCGCTGCCGATGCGGCGCACCAGGGGCTGCCCGGCCGGCGTCGCGGCGATCCGTTCGGCGACCAGCGGGCCGTTCTGGTCGACCAGCACGAGGTCCTCCTTCGTCGGGAAGTGCCGGTACACCGTCATCGCAGACACGCCCGCGGCCGCTGCGACGTCGTTGACGGTCGTGCCGTCGTACCCGCGCTCGACGAACAACCGCACCGCGTGCGCCTGGATCACGCGCTGCGTCTCGGCCCGTCGTTGCTCCCGCAGTGTCGAGTGCCGCTCCCTCATGTGGTAGACACTATCGCACTGGTAGTCACTAACAAGTTGGGAGTACCTAACATCATGGGTGATCTGATGGGTAGGACAGCCCTGGTGACCGGCGCGTCACGCGGCATAGGCCAGGCGATCGCGATCCGGCTGGCAGCGCGGGGAGCGGTCGTCGTCGCGCACTTCGGCACGGACAGGGACGGCGCGACGGCAACGGTCGACCAGATCCTGCGGGACGGTGCAACGGCGTACGCCGTCGGCGCGGAACTGGGCGTGGACGCGGATGTCGAGACACTGTTCGCGGGGGTCGAGGCCAGCCTCGCCGGGCGACCACTCGACATCCTCGTCAACAACGCGGCGGCGCCACCCGCCGGCCCGCTCGGCGCCACGACACGAGCAGCCTTCGACCATCTGTTCGCGGTCAACGTACGGGCGCCGTACTTCATCATCGAGCGCGCATTGCCCCTGCTGCGCGACGGCGGCCGGATCATCACGATCTCGTCCGCGGCGACCCGGATGGCCAACGCCACCCAGACGTCGTTCGCCATGACCAAGGGCGCGGTCGAGACGATGACCCTGACGTTGGCCAACCAGCTCGGCGCCAGGGGCATCACGGTGAACGCGGTCGCGCCCGGCGCCACCCGGACCGCGACCAACGGGCCGGTCTTCGAGACACCGGGCCTGGCCGAGCTGATCACCGCAATGACGGCACTCGACCGGCTGGGCGAGCCCGGCGACGTCGCCGACGTGGTCGCGTTCCTCGCCTCCGACGCCGCACGCTGGGTCACCGGTCAGGTCATCGACGCCAGTGGCGGCCTGTTCCTGGGCCCGCGCGCCTGACCACCCAAAGCCGCCCGCCAGCCAGCCCGACCTCGCCGCCACCCGGCGCGTCGGCAGGCTCGTCGACCACCACAACCGCCAGCGCCGGCGGGGCGAGCGGCACCGCCACCCACCCCGCCGGCCGTCCGCGTCAGTGCGCCTCGCGCAGCTCCGCCAGACGCGCCTCGATCTCCGCCAGCTCCGCGCGCAGCTTCTCCGCCTGCTGCTCCGCCTCGGCCCGCTCCGCGGCCATGATCTGCTCCACCGCCTCCTGCACGCCCGGCACGTCCACCAACGCCACCATCCGCAGCGCCTCCGCCGGCTTCACCACGTACGGCTTCGCCAGGGACTTGCTGCCCTGCTGCGCCGCGACCGTCCACTCACCGTCGGCGTACGCCAGCGTCACCGTCAGCCCCGCCGGCCCCTTCGGCTTCACGGCCTTCACCGCCTTGCGCGCCGGGGCGGGCTTCGGCTCCGCCGTCTCCACCTTCGGCTCCTCCCGCCGCTGCTGCGGCACCCGGTCCAACACGAACTCCGGCTCCGCCGGCGCCACCGGCTCGGGCTCCGGCGTCTCCGGCTGCGGCTCCGCCGCCTTGCGCCCGGCGCCGCGCGGCGCCACCGCCACGTCGGCGGGGGAGAAGGGCAACTCGTCGCGACCGAACCGGACCACCACGAACTCGTCCGACACGGCCGGGTCGGTCAGCTCCACCACCTGACCCACCTGCCCGGCGACCTGACCCGCCGAGGCGGTGAACACCACCTTCGGCTTGCGGCCCGCCGCCAGCGCCTCCCGGATGCTCTGCACCTCGTCAGTGGACAAACCCTGGCCAGCAGCACCCATCAGCAACCTCTTCCCCTCGTACACCTGTTCAGACGCCTGCCTTGATACCAGCCCACGCCGACAAGCGAAAGATCAACCCCCCAGCGCCCGCAACGCCGCGTCCGCGTGGTCGTTCATGTTCAACTCACTGTGGACCACCTCGACGACCCGCCGGTCGGTGCCGATCACGAACGTCATCCGCCGCGTGCTCAGCGCACCCAACGGCAGCCGCCGCCGCACCCCGAACAGGTCAGCGACCGTGCCGTCGACGTCCGACAGCAGGGGATAGTCGAACCCGTGCCGGCGGGAGAACTCCGCCTGCTTCGCCACCGGATCGCGGCTGATGCCCACCCGCGTCGCACCCACCGCCGCGAACTCCGCCGCCAGGTCCCGGAAGTGGCAACTCTCCGCCGTGCACCCCCGCGTCAACGCCGCCGGATAGAAGAACAACACCACCGGACCGGCGGCCAGGAACTCCGACAGCCGCCGCGGCGTACCCGTCTCGTCGGGCAACTCGAAGTCCCGCACCACGTCGCCGACACCCACACCCGCCACCGCGCACCTCCACGTCACCGTCCACCGACGCGCCCGAGCCTATGCGCCCACCCACCGGCCCGCCCCACGCCGCCCGCCGGTAGCGTCGGCCCCGCAGCCACGACAGGGGAGGGGCACATGCGACCGGTCACCGTCATCACCGGCGGCAGCCGCGGCATCGGCGCCGCCACCGCCCGCCGCCTCGCCCACGCCGGGCACCACGTCGCCTTCAGCTACCGCCGCGACCACACCGCCGCCACCGCCGTGCTCGCCGACATCGAAGCCACCGGCGTACGCGGCCTCGCCGTACCCGCCGACACCCGCGACCCCGAGCAGGTCACCGCCCTGTTCGACGCCGCCGCCGACCTCGGCCCGATCACCGGCCTGGTCAACAACGCCGGCGTCACCAGCCCCATCGGCGCGTTCGTCGACCTCGACCCCGCCGACCTGCGCCACGTCGTCGACGTCAACCTCATCGGCTACGTCCTCTGCGCCCAGCAGGCCGCCCGCCGGATGAGCGACGGCGCCGCCATCGTCAACGTCTCCTCCGCCGCCGCCACCCTCGGCAGCCCCGGCGAGTACGTCCACTACGCCGCCGTCAAGGCCGCCACCGACACCCTCACCACGGGCCTCGCCAAGGAACTCGCCCCCCGCGGCATCCGCGTCAACGCCGTCGCCCCCGGCATCATCCGCACCGACATCCACGCCCTCTCCGGCCAACCCGACCGACCCGAGCGGGCCGCCGCCCGCATCCCACTGGGCCGCCCCGGCGAACCCGACGAGGTCGCCGGCGCCATCGCCTGGCTGCTCGGCCCCGACGCCACCTACACCACCGGCACCGTCCTGCGCGTCGCCGGCGGCCTCTGACAGTGATGATGTGGGAGCGGGTCACCCGGTCGGTCTGACTCAGCCTCTGACTGACCGTGGTGTCTTCTAGGGG
>NZ_JBNCOB010000017.1:0-131646 GCF_049847285.1 Micromonospora sp. DT62 | reverse complement strand
GCGAGCCACAACTGGAGGAAAGGAGCGGGCAAATGAATGCACGCCTGAATCGAAAACTGCCGGCAGCCCTGGCGGGGGGGGGCCGCGCCGCCCGGGGGGGGGGGGGGGGGCGGGCCGGCCCCGCCCCCCCCCGCGACGGGTCACCGGAAGCAGTTCGCGACCGGCACCCGGCTGCCCTCGCAGTTGGTCGGCTCGTTGTCGATGATCTCGGTCTCGTCGTCGACCTTGACCTGCGCCTTGTCGGCGAGGAGGCCGCTCGGCTTCACGGTGGCGACGTTGCCGGTCACCCTGCTGGAGTACAGGGAGACCTGGCCCAGCGTCGCGAAGACGCCGCCGCCCGTGGACTTCGCACCGACGGCGTGGTTGCGGTGGACCTCGCTGCGGCGCAGCAGGAGGTTCGACTTCTCGGCGTGGATCCCGCCGCCGGAGCCCCGCGCCGTGTTGCCCGACACGACGCTGTCGTCGAGCGGGACCAGGCCCTGGACGGTGGAGATGCCGCCGCCGTTGCCCGTGGCGGTGTTGTCGCGTACCTCCAGGCCGCGCAGGAAGATCAGCGCGTCCGAGTTGGCGATGCCGCCGCCGGTCTGGGCGGTGTTGGCCACCACCTTCGTGTCGGCGACCCGGGTACGGGCCGAGAAGCTGGCTACGCCGCCGCCCTGCGCCGCGTTGTTGCGCGCGAACGTGCTCGAGTGCACCTCTGCCGCGCCCCGGTAGTTGGCGAAGCCGCCGCCGTACGCGACGGCGCTGTTGCCCCGGAACTGCGAGGTCTCCAGGCTCAGCACGCCACCGTTGAGCAGGCCCCCGCCCTTGCCCGCGGTGCCGGCGGCGTGGTTGTCGACGAACGTGCTCCCGGTGACCACCAGGTGCCCGTCGTTGAAGATCCCGCCGCCGCCCCCCTCCGCCGAGAGGGAGGTGCTGTCGACGATCGTGGTGCGCTCGACCACGGCGGACGCGCCGTGCACGATGTGGATGCTGCCACCCTCGGCGGCGGAGAGGCCGTTGCGGAGCACGACGTCGGAGAGCGTCAGTTCCCCGCCGTCGCGGACGGTGAAGAACCGGAACGCCTCGGCGTGCCCGTTCCGGACGATGGTGGCCCCCTCGCCCCGGACGGAGATCGGGTGGTAGATGACGGGCAGCCCGGCCCGGTCGTGCTGCGGGTTGCGCGGGGGCGCCTCGGCGTCGCCGGGGTTCTCGGCGCTGTCGGCGGTCTCCCGGGCGTCGCGGATCCCGCCGTCGTACTCGTCGGGCTGCTGGAAGGCGTGGGTCAGCTCGTACGTGCACTTCGACGCCAGCCGCAGGTCGGCGCCGCCCTCGGCGTTGGCCCGGACCAGCGCCGAGATCAGCTTCGCCGAGTCGCACGGCACCGCGACCTCCGCGCGGTTCCCCCGGCCCGGCCGTCCGGGTCGGTCGTCCGGCTGCCCGCCGCGCCGCTCCTCGCGCGCCTGGTCACGGTCCTCGACGGCGTCGCCGCGGGGCCCACCGGAGTGGTCGCCGGCCCACTGCGACGGCGACGACGACGTCGGCGACGACGACGACGTCGGCGAGGCGGTCGGCATCTCCCGGTCGGCGGCGAAGGCGGCGCCATCCGTGAGCCCGGCCGCCCCCGCCACCAGGCTGCCCGCCACCAGGCCGCCGGCTAAGAACCACCTCGACCGCCGCCTGAGTGGTGCTGCCCGCCGGCCCCCTTGATACGTCGTCATCAGGCTTCCCTGCCTCTCGTGCATGCGTGCCACGGCCGCGTCGAACGGGACGCGGGGCGGCTGACGTCGCGACAGCCACCGGAGGTCACGATACGGACGAGAATCGGGCAAGTCCGTCGAACGTGAATAAGCGAACTATTCACCTCGACAGGGACGAGAGGGCACAGCGTGGGTCAGCCGCCGACGTGGATGCCGGGCCGGCGGGCAGGGTCCGGCTCGGACTTGCGGATGATCTCCCGCACGACGGGCGGGGTGTCGCCGCGGCCGAGTATGAGGTAGCGCAGCAGGTGCGCGAGCGGGTTCCCCTCCGACCACTCGAAGTGCGCGTGCGGGCGTACGCCGGTGGCGTCGCGCAGCGCCAGCAGGATCGCCGCGATGGCGTTGGGGACGGCCGGGCTGCCGGCGCGCAGCACCCGGAAGCCACCCACCTCCACGCCGCGCACCCGCAGCACCTGGCTGAAGTCCGACGGGTCGACCACGTCGATCTCCAGGAAGAGGATGTCGCCCTCGCCGGGCACGGGATTCATCGCCCGCTGCGCCCGTTCCTTGACCGTGTACTCCTTGACCGCGCCGCCGGCCCGCTTGTGCGCGATGAGGTGCAGCCGGCCGTCGTGCGCCACCGACTCGGCGATGAACCGGCGGGCCGGCTCGTCGAACTCGATCCGGTCCGTGCGCAGCTCGGTGGTCCGGGTCACCCGCGAGACCAGCGAGACGGCCACGATGCCGAGAACGAACAGCGCGGAGATGGCGATGCCGTCCGGCTTCGCGACGACGTTCTCGGCGAGGGCGTACAGCAGGACCATGGTCAGCACGGCGAAGCCGCCGGCCGCGACGCGTTCCCGGCGGCGGGCCGCGGAGATGGTGACCGCCACGGCGGCGGAGACCATCATCGCGAGGATGCCGGTGGCGTACGCCCCGGCCTGGTCGTTGACGTCGGCCCCGAACACCAGGGTGATGGCGACGCTGACCACCGTGTAGACGATCACGACCGGCCGCACGGCCCTGGCCCATTCCGGCGCCATCCCGTAGGTGGGCAGGTAGCGGGGCACGATGTTGATCAGGCCGGCCATCGCGGAGGCCCCGGCGAACCAGAGGATCAGCACGCTGCTGACGTCGTAGACGGTGCCGAACGCCTCCCCGAGGCGCGCGTGGGCGAGGTACGCCAGCGCCCGGCCGTTCGCGGCCCCGCCCGGCCCGAACTCCCGGGCGGGGATCAGCACGGTGGTCACGAGGGTGGTCGAGACCAGGTACACCGACATGACCAGCGCGGCGGTGGTGAGCAGCCGGCGGGTGTTGCGGATCCGCGCCGCCAGCCGCGCCTCGCGGTCCGCGCCCCCGCCCGCCACCAGCGGCATCATGCTCACCCCCGTCTCGAAGCCGGAGAGCCCCAGCACCAGCAGCGGGAACGCCAGCACGGCGGTCACCGCCACCTCCCCGGGGCCACCACCGACGCTCAGCGCGGCGGTCCAGTCCGACAGCGTCCGCGGGTCCGCCGCGATTCCGGCCAGCCCGTCCGCCACGATCAGCGCGTTCAGGGCCAGGAAGACCGCGACCAGCGGAACGGCCACCGCGACCGCCTCCCGGAAGCCGAGCAGGAACACCCCGCCGAGGACGAGCAGCAGTACGACGGTGACGCCGACGGCCACGGCGGTGCCGCCGACGCTCTCGGGCATGCGCGGGTTCTCCAGCAGGTGCACGGTCGCGTCGGCCGAGGAGAGGGTGATCGTGATGATCCAGGAGGTGGCCACGAAGCCGAGCAGGACCAGCACGAAGATCTTGCCGCGCCAGAACGGCAGCAGCCGCTCCAGCATCGCCACCGAGCCCTGCCCGTGCGGGCTCTCCCGGGCCACCCTGCGGTACATGGGCAGCATGCCGAACAGCGTCAGCGCGACGATGAGCAGGGTGGCCAGCGGGGAGAGCGCCCCGGCGGCCACGGCCGCGATCCCGGGCAGGTACGACAGGGTGGAGAAGTAGTCCACCCCGGTCAGGCACATGACCTGCCACCACGCCCGCGAGCGGGCCTGCCCCTCCGCCGCCTCGGGGCCGACCGGCTGCACCTGGTGCGCGAACAGCCACCGGCGCAGCGGGCTCAGCGGCGCGGCGGGCCGGGCGGGGCTGGCCTGCGCCTCCGGGACGGCGACCGGGCGCCCGGCACGGTCCCCGGGACGGGTGGGGTCCCGGGCGGCGCGCAGGTCCCGTGGCGGGCCGGCGGGCGGCGGCCGGCGACCACGCGTGCGCCGCGACCTCGGCCCGTGCTCGTCACGCATGCCCCCTCCCCACCCTCGGCCGTCCTGACCCGACCGTAGGCGGTCGCCGGCCGGCCGCCCGCCCGAACGGTGAAGCCGGGACGGCTCAGTCGCCGTCGCGGGCAGCCAGCACCCGGGCCAGGGCGTCGGGCTCGGCCACGGTGACCGTCGCCCCCGGGTGCCGCAGCCACCCGCCGGGCAGCAGGGCGGGCACCGGCTCGGCGAAGCGCAGGCAGAGCCCGGCGGCGGTGCTGCTGGCGAAGGTGACGCCGGCGTCGGCCAGCGAGAGGCGCGCGCCGATCCCCCGCCACCAGCGGTACGGCCCGGTGGGCGCGACGCCGACGACGTTGCCCCGGGCGGTGCGCAGCTGCCACGGGCCGAAGCGGACCACCAGCTCGGCCCGGTCGACGCCGACCCAGGCGGTCGCCGGCCGGACGCCCACCAGCGCGAGCGCCGGCCGGAAGACCGGGTCGAAGCGGAACGCGAACCGGTGCGCCTCGCCGGTCATCGCGCGCCGCCCCGGGTGGCGGGGCGGGCGTCGCCCGGTCGGGCGGGACGGGGCGGGGCGACGGGCCGGGGACGGGGTCGGGCGGCGGGCCGACGGGCCGGGTGACTCATGGCGCGCGCGTACCCCGTGCGGGCCGGCCGACACCCCCCGGGCCGGCCGACCCGCGAACCCCTCGTCCCGTCCCGGGCCGCGCGGACCCCCCGGGCCGCGCGGACCGTTTCCCGACCCGGGCCCGCCGCCCCCCGGCGAACGAGCCCTGGTCCGGCGGGGACGCGTCCCCGCGCTCCGCCGGGTGCCGGGTGCGGAGCGCGGGGACCCCCCGTCACGGCTACTGCAGGAACGCCCCGAGGGGCGAGAGCAGCAACCGACCGAGCGCCGCGGCGGTGTCGTCCAGCCGCGCGCGCTCGCACTCGTGGGCGGCCGGGTCGTGCCGGCACCGCCAGATCTTCTGCGCGTTGCGCCAGGCGACGTCGCGGGTGTACTCGACCAGTTCCCCCTGGTACCAGTCGTCGATGTCGCCGTTGAGCATGTCGATGAGCAGCTGCCACCGCTCCAGGTAGCCGCGCCGCAGACCGGGGATCTTGTCCGCGAAGATGTTGTTGATCTCCAGGTAGTCGCGGTGCTGGTCGGTGCCGTCCACCGGCTCCGACTCCAGGCTGTCGAACGTGGTCACCAACGCGAACGGCAGGTCGAAGTTGATGTGCGCGTTCACCCCGGCGGCCGCCGACGGCAGCGGGCGGGCGTCCGGCCCGCGCATCCGCTGGAACAGGCAGGCCCATGCCTTCGGCGTACCCGGGCTGGAGTCGGTCCACAGCCGCATCGCGTCGAAGTAGCGGGCGGCGAACTCCACGTCGAGCCGGGACAGGAACACCGGGTCGGCGAACCGGTCGTCGTAGAGCCCGTTCAGCACGCTCTCGGTGATCGTCAGGTACAGCCGGTTGAAGTCGGCCAGCGGGCAGCTCGCCTCCAGCGGAGGCAGCCGGACCAGCATGTCCTGGAGCTTGGCGAGGTGGTCGACCACCGCCGGCACGTCGGCCGGATGGTCGGCGAGCAGATCGACGATGTCCCGATGCACGGGCCCCCACACCGGTTCCGTCATCTCTCCTCCACAGTGGTTCCCCCGGCACCCCCGTGCCGTCGCGACGCAGCACAGCCTGCCAGCCGGCGACGGCCGGCCGGATCAGTAGAACGACGTATCCGCGCCGCGCGTCAGCCGGGCCGGTTGCGTAGGAAGATCGTGCTGGCCTGTACCCGGGTGCGGACCTGGAGCTTGTCGAAGATGTGCGAGACGTGCACGCCGATGGTGCGTTCGCTGATGAACAGCCGCTGGCCGATCTCCCGATTGGTGAGCCCCTCGGCGACGGCGGTGAGCACCTCCCGCTCACGGGCCGTCAGCGCCGCCAGCTCGTCGCCGTCCGCCCCGCCGGCCGGAGCGCCGGTGGCCGGACGTTCCTCCAGCGACACCCGCGCCCGGCCGGCGAGGGTACGGATCTCCGAGGTCAGCGGCACCGCGCCGAGCCCCTGTGCCACCGCGTACGCCTGCCGCAGCAGCTTGGCCGCGGTGGCGCTGCGGCTGCGTCGGGCCAGCAGCGCCTCCGCCTGCCGCAGCCGCGAGTACGCCGCCGGGTAGGGGTGGTGACGGCGGTCCCACTGCGCGACCGAACGGGCCCACAGCTCCGGGTCGCTGCTGTCGAGGCGGCTCACCTCGGCGGCGCACAGCGCCAGGAAGCCGTCCACCACGTCGCGCACCGGGCGGGCGGCGTGCTCGCTCTTGCGGGCGACCCGGTCGGCCACCTCCCGCAGCCGCCGCACCGCCGTCGGGTCGACGGCCACGGCGCGGCCGGCGTGCGCCTCGGCCTCGGCCCGCAGGCCGTGCCAGACGAGCGCGGCGAGGATGCCCACGTCGTCGGAGCGGCTCTCGGTCAGGCCGCGCTGCACCGCCTGCCGGGCCAGGTCGTGCCGGCCCTGCCACATGGCCAGCCCCGCCCGCAAGGTGAGCAGCGGGATCACGTGCCGCGCCCCGCCGCCGGCGAGCATCGTGGCCACCGCGTCCAGGTCGCGGTCGGCGGCCTCGACGTCGCCGTAGCCCACCGACAGCCGGCACCGCGCCAGCAGCAGCTCCACCGCGTCCGCGCCGGAGGGGCGGTGCCGCAACGCCGCCGCGACGACCTTCTCCGCCTCGGCCCACTGCCCTACGCGGAACAGCCCGTTGGTGGCGATGGCCAGCAGCCGGGTCTCGTACGTGCGGCCCAGGCCGAGCTCGGCCATCCGCTCGGCGCCCCGGCGGGCCACCACGACGCCCTCCTCCAGGACGTTGAGCGGGCCGGTCAGCAGCTCCGCCAGGTGCAGGTACGCGCAGGCCACGTCCTCCGGGCGACCGGAGCGCTCGGCGGTCTCCAACGCGCGGCGCATCACCGCCAGCCCGGCGTCCGGGTCCTCCAGGTACGCCTCGGAGAAGCCGAGCGCGGCGCTGGCCAGCACCACCTCCGACGTGGAGCCCGGCACCTCGGCGGCCAGCTCGAGCGCCTCCCGGGCCCGCCGGCCGGCGTCGGCGTACCGGCCGAGGTGCAGCAGCAGCTCGGCCAGGTGCGCCGCGGCCGTGGCCCGCTCCCGGGGCGTGCAGTCGGCGGCCTCCAGGGCCAGCCGGTACTCCGCCTCCGCCGGCGCCGACCGGCCGGCGGCGGCCAGGTAGCGGGCCCGGCGGATGTGCAGCGCGCAGGCCGACGGGCCGGCGTCGGCGGCGGCCAGCTCCTCGATCAGCGTCAGCGCCCGGGCGTGCTCGCCGCAGTGGTGGGCGGCCTCGGCGGCGTGCCTGAGCAGCGTGACCCGGTCCACGTCCGGCGGTGCGACGCCCGGCGCGGCGGCCAGCTGCAACGCGACCGACCAGTGCCGGTGCGCCTCGGCCCAGCCGTGCAGCCGCTCGGCCTCCCGGGCCGCGGCCATCGCCGCCGGCAACGCCCGCGCCGGCTCGCCGGCCAGCCGCCAGTGGTGCGCCAGGCGCGCCTGGTGCAGCTCCGCCGGGGCCGCGGTGAGCGCCTCGGCGTAGCGGCGGTGCAGGGCGGCCCGCTCGGCCGTCAGCAGCTCGTGCTCCAGCACCTCGGCGACCAGCCGATGCCGCAGGCGGTAGCCGTCGTCCGCGCTCACCAGCAGCCGGTGGGCGACCGCCGCCCGGGCCGCCTCGATCAGCTCGTCCTCGGGCAGCCGCACCACCCGGGCCAGCAGCCAGTGCCCCACCGGCTCGACGCCGGCCGCCACCGCGTGCACCACGGCGTGCGCGTGCTGCGGCAGCGCGTCCACCCGGGCCAGGAAGATCTCGCGCAGCGTGTCGGAGAGCCCGTCCCGCCCGTCGCGCACGTCGCGGGCCAGCTCCTCCACCACGAACGGGTTGCCGCCGCTGCGCCGCCACACCAGCTCCGCCGCCTCCGGAGTGAGCGCCCGGCCGACCACGGCGGTGGCGAGCCGGTCGGTGCCGGCCCGGTCCAGCGGGGCCAGGTCGAGCACCCGCACCGTACGCAGCCGGCGCAGCTCGGTGAGCACCCGGCGCAGCGGGTGCGCGCCCTGCAACGACTCCGCCCGCACCGCTGCGAGCACCGACAACTGGAGGTCGCCCAACCCTGCCAGCAGGTAGAGCAGCAGCTGGCGGGTGCTGCGGTCGACCCACTGGAGGTCGTCCAGGACGAGCACCAGCGGCCGCCCCTCGGCGATCAGGTGCAGCCCCCGCGAGACCCGCTCCAGCAGCGCCCCGGCGCCGTCCGGGCCGGCGGTCTCCTCGGCGAACACCCCCAGGAGGTCACGGACCGCCGAGGAGGTCCGGGCCTGGGCACCGGTCAGTTCGGCGTCGAGGCGGCGCAGCGCCTGGAGCAGCGGGTGCAGGGGCGACGCGTCGCCGATGTCCAGACAGGAGCCGGTGAGCACCAGGGCCCCGGCGTCGCGCAGCCGGGTGCCCACCTCGCGCAGCAGCCGGGTCTTGCCGACGCCGCTCTCGCCGGTGAGGAAGACGGCGGCGGTGTTTCCCTGCGTGACGTCGTCGAGCAGCACGGACCGTACTGTCGTCACCAGGTCGGCCCGGCCGACGAGTGGTGCGGTGTCCACGTCGCTGGCCATGGCACGCAGCCTAGTCAAGTGCCCCCGCACCGTTCTACGGGTCTTTCGCGCCTGTGGTACTCCTCGCGTCGACATCGCGACCGACGGTTGCGCAGGGTGGACATACGTCGTTCGGCAGATCCCCCGTCGGCCCATCGGTGACAGTGTCCGAGGCGTCGTCAGCACCGTGGGGAAGGCGGGTGCGATGCCCATGGCCACCATCGTCGCCGGTTCGCAGCGGTTCACGTCGGCAGGCTGGCCGGTACCGGAGGAGAAACGCCTGGTCACCGTGCTGTTCGTCGACATCGTCGGGTCGACCGCGCTCGTCGACCGGCTCGACCCCGAGGACGTGCGGATCCTGCAACGGGCGTACTTCGACACCGTGGGCGGGGTGCTGCGCCGGTGGCACGGGGTGGTCGAGAAGTACGTCGGCGACGCGGTGATGGCCCTGTTCGGGGCCCGCCGGTCCGACGGGTTCGACGCGTACCGGGCGGTGCGGGCGGCGCTGGAGATCCAGGGGGCCCTCGACCGGCGACCGCCGCCCGGCGCGCCGCGCCTCCGGGTCCGCGCCGGGGTGGCCACCGGTGAGGCGCTGGTGGACCTCGCCGCGGCGCGCGACGGCGGGCACGGCGTGGCCAGCGGCGCGGTGATCACCACCGCCGCGCGGTTGCAGGAGTACGCCCCGCCGGGCGGGGTGGCGCTCTGCACGGCCACCCACCGCGCCACCGTGGGGCTGGTCGACCAGCGCCGCGTACCGCCGGTGGCCCTGGCCGGCAAGGCGCTGCCGGTCGACGTGTGGCACGCCACCGGCACCATCCGACCGGCCCCGACCCGGCACGAGGGGCCGCTGGTCGGGCGGCGACGGGAACTGGCCGCCGCCCGGGACCTGATCGTCCGGGCCGTGCGGGGCCGCGACCCGCGCTGGCTGTCGCTGGTCGGTCCCGCCGGCAGCGGGCGCAGCCGGCTGCTGCACGAGCTGACCCGGGCGGTACGGACCGTGGACGGGGCGCCGGTGCGCTGGTGCGTCGCGCACTGCCCGCCGTACCCGGAGCCCCTGGCGCCCGTCGCGGACCTGGTGCGCGGGATCGCCGGCCTCCGCGCCGGTGAGCCGCCCGCGACGGTACGGCGACGGCTCACCACCGCCCTCACGGACCTGGTGCCGCCCGCCGGCCTGACCGAGGCGGTGTACGCGCTGGAGGCGCTGCTGGTCACGCCGGACGGCTCCGGCGACGCGACGCGGGGCGTCGAGGTGGCGCGGGAGGCGCTGCTGGGGCTCGCCGCCCGGCAGCCGGTGATGGTGGCGGTGGACGACCTCGACCGGGCCACCGCGACGCTGCACCGCTTCCTGCACCGGCTCTTCGCGGCGGCCACCGCGCGGTCGCTGCCGCTGGTGGTGGTGACCCTGCACCGTCCGGAGTGGACGGATGCGCTGTCCGGCCCCCGGGAACGGCGGCACCGGTTGGCGGTGCCGCCGCTGCGCCCGGTGGAGACCGGACGGCTGCTGCGCCACCTGCTCGGCCGGGCGGACCGGCCGACGGCGACGATCGCCCGGCTGCTGCCGCTGGTCGGCGGCAGTCCGGGGCGGGCCGCCGCGTACGTGGCGTCGCCGGACGCGGGGCGGTCCGTGCCGGAGTCGGTGCGCCGGGAGGTCGACGCCCGGCTGGATTGCCTGGACGGGGCGCGGCGGGCCGTGCTGATGGCCGTCGCGACCGTCGGCGCGGGGAGCACCGCCGCGACGGTGGCGCGCCTGCTCGACTGGGCCCCCGGGCGGGCCGCCCCGGTGCTGCGCGCCCTGGCCGCGACGGGTCTGCTGGTCACCCGCCCCGACGGCCGGTACGCCGTCGTCGACGCGGTGGTCCGCGAGGTCGCGTACGCCCGGCTGCCGAGGGCGGCGCGGGCCGCGTTCGCCCGCCGGGCCGGGCGGCCGGCGGAGGCGGCGCCGTCGGTGTCCGTGGGCGTCCCCGCCCCCACCGCTGACGTGCGGCCGGCGCGCGTCGACGCCGACCGTCCGGCGGCCCGGAACGCTCGCGGGTCGCACCCGGCACCGCTCCGGCGGCCCGCCGCCGCACCCCGTCCCGCTGCCCCGCCCCGGCCCGCCCTCGCGTTCCGGGTCGGCGACGCGCCCCGGGTCGCGGTGCTGCCGGGGGCGCGTTCCGCGCCCGGTCCGCTGGTCGCCGTCCCCGCGGAACGGGTCGGGGGCGGCCGGGTGGTGGAGCTGCGCGGCTGGATCGCGGCCCGCGGTCGCCGCCCCGCGGCCGGCCCCGCCCCGTCGACCGCGCGCGACCGCGTCGTCGTCGACCTGAAGACCGGCAAGCCCACCGCCGGCACGGCCGACGACCGCGCCGAGCACCCGGCCGGCTCCGCCGCGACGGCGGCCCTCGGGGCGGGCGGTTCGGCGCGTTGGCAGGGGCGCGGGCAGCGGCCGAGGTGGGCCCTGCCACGCGGCAGGCCGGTTGCGGCGTGAGCGGGCGGTGTGCCGGACGCCGCGGCGAGGTGGGCGGCCAGGGGGATCTCCCCCACGATCCAAACTAACGGGGATTCGATCCGGGCGGTATCGGGCGGCCGACCGAGTGCGCGCCCCGGGGTCGGCTGGCTAGGTTCGCCCGATGCCTGTCGAAGACATCACCGCCTCCGCCGCCGGTACCTGGACGCTCGGCGACCGCACCGTGCACCGGATGGGGTTCGGCTCCATGCGGCTCACGGTCGACCCGGACCGGGCGCGCGCCGTCCGCGTCCTGCGCCGGGCCGTCGAGCTGGGCGTCAACCACATCGACACCGCCGCCTTCTACGTCTCGCCGGGCGGACCGCTCGGCGTCGGCACCGGCTCGCCCCGGTACGCGACCGACCTGATCCGCGAGGCCCTCGCGCCGTACCCGGACGACCTGGTCGTCACCACCAAGGTCGGGCCGTCCTTCGACGAGGCGACCCGGCACCGGGAACTGGGCCCGGCGGAGCTGCGCCGGGAGGTGGAGGAGAACCTGCGCCGGCTCGGCCGGGACCACCTGGACGTGGTGAACCTGCGGATCGTCCGGCGACCCGGGCGCGACTCGGTGGCGGAGCGGTTCGCCGCCCTGGCCGAGCTGCGCGACGCCGGGCTGATCCGGCATCTCGGCCTGTCCAACGTGCGGGTGGATCACCTGGACGAGACGCGGGACATCGCGCCGGTGGTGTGCGTGCAGAACGCGTACGCCCTCGACGTGAACCGGTGGGCCGACGAGCTGCTGCGGGTCTGCGGCGAGCGGGGGATCGCCTTCGTGCCGTTCTTCGCGATCGCGGGCGTCGGGCGGGAGGCGGGCGCGGGCGGCGACCACGACGAGGCCGTACGGGCGGTGGCGCGCGCACACGACGCGACCCCGCACCAGATCCGCCTGGCCTGGACGCTGCACCAGGGGCCGCACGTGCTGGCCATCCCCGGCACCGGCGACCCGGCGCACCTGGCGCAGAACGTGGCGGCCGGGGCGATCCGGCTCACCCCCGAGGACCTGGCCCGCCTCCGCTGACCGCGGGCGCCCCGCCCGCGCGGCGTGGTGGCGCGTCAGCGACCGTCGAGGAAGGCGACCGCCCGCTCCCACGTCCGGCTGGCGGCCGCCGGGTCGTGGTCGGGCAGGTCGGGATCGGTGTAGAGGTGACCGACGCCGGGATAGCGGTGGACGCTCAGCTCCGCGCCCGCGCCGGTGATCGCCCGCTGCCACCGGCCGAGCTCGGGCTCCGGGGGGTATTCGTCCGGGTCGGCCATGTGCAGCTGCACCGGCAGGCCCGGACGGACCGCCTCCGGCGCACCGCCGGCGCCGTGCAACAGCAGCAGCGCGGCGGCGGCGGGGCGCTCGGCCAGCAGCGCGCCGGCCACCGCGGCCCCCATGGAGAACCCGGCCAGCACCGCCTCGGGCGGCGCCTCGTGCAGCGCCGCTCTGGCCCGGCCCATCACGGCCACCTCGCCGACCTCGTCGAGCAGGGCGAAGCCCGCCTCGATCGTGTCGACGGCCGGCGCGCCGTAGAGGTCGGGGGTGACGACGTGGTGGCCGGCGGCGCGCAGCCGGTCGGCGGCCGTCAACACGGCGGGCCGCAGCCCGTAGGCGGAATGAAACAGCACGACGTGTCCCATCGGGACATTCTGTCTGACGAATGCGACAGGGCCGGGCCGCCGCGCGGGCCGGGCCGCCGACGCCAGCGGTGTCGTGGGCGCTGGCGGTGTCGTCGGCGCCGGGTCAGCCCAGCGATTCCAGTCGCCGCACCAGCTCGCTCGGCGCCGGCATGGCGGCGATCTCGGCGCCGACCTGCCGCGCGGCGTCGCGCAGCGCGGTGTCGGTGACGAGCCGGGTCAGGGTGTCGGCGGTGATGTCGCGGGTGCGGGCGGCGATGCCGGCCCCGCGCGCGGCCACCAGCTCGGCGTTGTGCCGCCGGTCGCCCGCCCCGACGGTGGCCAGCTGCGGCACCCCGGCGATCAGCGCGCTCAGGACGCTGCCCGCGCCGCCGTGGTGGACCAGCGCCGCGCTCGCCGGCAGGGCCGCGGGGACCGGGATCCAGTCGACCGTACGCACGTTGCCGGGCAGCGCCCGACGGGCCAGCCGCGCCTCCGGGCGGACCAGCACGAACTCGGCGTCGACCCGGTCGGCGACGGCGACGACGGCCGGCATCGGTCCGGCGCTGCCGGGGCCGGCGACGGTGCTGCGGCTGACCAGCACCCGGGGCCGCTCCCCCGGCTCGCGCAGCCAGTCCGGCAGCTCGCCGCCCGCCTCGGTGGCGTAGCGCATCGGCCAGCCGTCCTGACGCAGCACGCTGGGCGGGGCGACGGCGATCGCGGCGGCCGGCGGCGGCAGCTCGGTCAGGCCGTGCCGGCGCAGCGCCGGGCCCAGCCGCGCCAGGGTCGCCCGGGCCAGCTCGCGGCCGTCGAAGAGGGCGTTCTCCTGGCGTACGGCGGGCACGCCGAGCATCGCGGCGGCGAGGGCGCCGGCCACCGCGAACGGCTCGTGGACCACCAGGTCGGGTCTCCACTGCCCGGCGAGGGCGACCACCCCGTCGGCGAGCTGGTCGTTGACGGCGCCGAAGAGCAGCCCCGCGCCCCGGGTGCCGGCGGTGCCAGCCAGTTCGGCCCGCGCGGTCAACGGGTGGCGCAGCAGCACACGGCGGGCGATGCGTCCGAAGTCGAACGCGGGCGCGACGTCGCGCGCCGGCAGCCCGGGGCGCACCGCCCGCAGCCCGTCGGCGGCGGTGGCGACGAGCACCTCGTGCCCGGCGTCGCGCAGTGCGGCGGCCAGCGGCAGCAGCGGAGCGACGTGCCCGATCAACGGCGCGGAGACCACCAGTACTCGCACCGCGCCGATGCTAGCCGCGCCGGAGCCCGTCGTGGGGGCGCCGGGAGACGCGGCCCGGGGGCGGCCGGCGGGGTCAGCCGGCGGTCGGGGGCAGCGTGCGGCTGCGGCCCCGGAACTCGGCCACCACCGCGCCGTCGTCCCGGGTGACGGTGACGTCGTAGATGCCGCTGCGGCCGTACCGGGTGCGCTCGGTGGCGTGCGCCGTCAGCAGGTCGCCCTCGTGGGCGGGACGGACGAAGCTGATCTCGCCGCCGGCGGCGACGGTGGCCGGGCCGTGGCTGTTGCAGGCCAGCGCGAAGGCGGTGTCGGCGAGCAGGAACACGAACCCGCCGTGGGCGATGGCGTGGCCGTTGACCATCGCGCCGGTCACCCGCATCCGGGCCACCGCCGCGCCGCCGGCGGCCTCCACCAGCTCGATGCCGAGCCCCCGGCTGGCGACGTCGGCGGCGAACATGGCGTACGCGGCGTCGCGGCCGGCCACCTCAGCCGTCCCGCCGTCGCTCGACGACCGCCCCGTCCCGCCCATCAACCGCTCCACGCCCGTCCGGGGCGGCCCCCTCGACCGCCGGTCCCGGTACCGTACGCCGGCCCGCGCCGCCCGGGACCAACGGCACCGGCACGGGCCTCCGGGTCGCGGTCGCGCCGCGCTGTCCTGGTCGGAGGAGTGGTGGCATCGGGCGGGGCAGCCGTCGCCGGGGTGCGCTGACGCCCCCGGGACGCCCCGACGACCGCCGCGCCGGACGTTAGGCTGGCGGGCGCGCGCCGAGGTCACGCCCTGTGGCACCGGCGGGGAGGGCGAGGTGACCGGACCGGATCCGCGGGTCGACCCCGACGTCGACCTGCGCGTACCCGCCGACCGGGGCGAGCTGGCCACCCGCCCCGGCGCGGTGCTCGGGTCCGTCGCGGCCGGCGGCGCGCTCGGCGCCCTGGCCAGGGCCGGCCTCCAGCACGCCGTCCCGCACGGCCCGACGGACTTCCCGTGGGCGACCTTCGCCGTCAACCTGACCGGGTGCCTGCTGATCGGTGTCCTGATGGCGGCGCTGGAGCGCTCCGGTGGCCGTCGACCGCTGCTGCGCCCGTTCCTCGGCGTGGGCGTCCTCGGCGGCTACACCACCTTCGCCACGTACGCCGTGGACGTCCGCCTGGCGCTCGACGCCGGCGCACCGGAGGTCGCCCTGGGCTACCTGGCCGCCACCCTGCTCGGGGCGCTGGTCGCGGTCTGGCTCGGCGACGCCGTCGCCGGCCGGCTGCTCGACGCCGCCCGCCACGGCCGGCCGCAGCGCGGGGCCGGCCGGTGACCGTCCTGCTGATCGCGCTCGGCGCGGCCGTCGGCGCGCCCCTGCGCTACCTCACCGACCGGGCGGTGCAGGCCCGGCTCGGCAGCGCCTACCCGTGGGGCACGCTGACCGTCAACGTGACCGGGTCGCTGCTGCTCGGTCTCCTGGCCGGGCTGCCCGTCGGCCCGACCGCCGGCGCCCTGCTCGGCACCGGCTTCTGCGGCGCGCTGACCACGTACTCCACGTTCGGGTACGAGACGCTGCGGCTGGCGCGCCGGGGCCGGCGGTTCCTCGCGCTGGTCAACGTGCTGTCCAGCGTGGCCGCCGGCCTCGGCGCCGCCACCGTCGGCTTCGCCCTGGCCCGGGCCGTCGCCGGCTGAACGGGCGGTCCAGCGGGCGGCTCAGCGGGCGTGGCGCTCCGGGTGGGCCCGGTTCCACGCCCGCATCCGCTCCGGGTAGCCGGTGCGGGCAGCCTCGTACAGCGGCACCGCGTGCTTGCGGGCGATGGAGCCGGCGGCGCGCGGCGAGCCGGTGCGACGGCGGATCCACTCGCCGTCGTGGGCGATGGCGACCACGGTGGTGTCGGTCGCCGTGGTCTCCGGTTCCAGGTAGGACTCCGCGCCCCGGCGGCTGGCCACGAACGCCTCCAGCGCGGCCAGGTCCTCCCGGGTCGCCGCGCGGACCCGGCCCCGGCGGGGCGGCGGACGAGCACGGGCCGGGTGACCGCTCAGCGGGCCGGCGGGCGGGTGGCCGGCACCAGGGCGAGGGTGGGCAGCAGCAACAGTGGCACGATGAGCAGGGCCCGCAGGGTGCCGACGCGGTCGCCGAGCAGGCCGAGCAGCGGGGGGCCGGCGAGGAACGCCGTGTAGCCGATCACGGCGACCACGCTGACCCGGGCCGGCGCCCGCCGCTCGTCGTCGGCCGCCGCGCTCATCCCCACCGGGAAGCCCAGCGACGCGCCGAGCCCCCAGAGCGCGACGCCGGCGATCGCCACCGGCCCGGAGTCGGCGAGCACCGCGACGCCCGCGCCGAGCGTGGCGAGCAGGATCGTGGTGGACAGGACGGGCACCCGGCCCCACCGGTCCAGCGCGACGGTGCCTGCCGTGCGGCCCAGGGTCATGCCGACGACGAAGACGCCGAAGACCGCGGCCCCGGCGGCCTCGCTGAGGCCGTGGCCGTCGATGAAGGCGACCGCCAGCCAGTCGCTGGCGCTGCCCTCGGCGAACGCCGACACCAGCACCAGCAGGCCGACGAGCAGGGTGCGGGGCTCCCGCCAGGCGGCGAGCAGTTCACGGCGGCGCTCGGCCGGAGCGGCCGACGCGGAGGCGGTGCCGCTCTCGGCCACCGGCAGGAACGACCGGACGGCCAGCAGCGTGCCGAGCAGCACCACCGCGGCCAGCGCGGCGAGGTGCGCGGCGACCGGCACGTCGAGGCGGGCCGCCCCGGCGCCGAGCCCGGCCCCGGCCACGGACCCGAGGCTCCACGCCGCGTGGAAGCGGGGCATGACCGTACGCCCCAGCCGCCGCTCGACCGCCGCGCCCTCGACGTTCATCGCCACGTCGCAGGTGCCGGAGCCGTAGCCGAGTGCGCACAGCCCCACCGCGACCCCGGCCAGGGAGCCGGCCACGGCGGCGACGCCGGTCACCGTCAGCCCGGCCGCGAGGAGCAGGGTGGAGAGCGCGACCGTGCGGGCCGCCCCGAGCCGCTGGGCCACCAGGCCGGCGGTGGGCATCGCGAGCAGCGCGCCGACGGACATGGCCAGCAGCAGCAGCCCGAGCCGGCCCGCGCTGAGCCCGAGCGCGTCCCGGGCGGCGGGCACCCGGGAGAACCAGGTGGCCACGGCCAGGCCGTTGAGCGCGAAGACCACGGCCACGCCGGTACGGGCAGCCAGCACCGCCCGGGGCGCGGCCGGGCGCGGCGTGGCGGGCGGGGCGACGGTGCGGCTCACGTGGCGGTCCTCTCGCCTCGGGTGGTCTACCGCCCGATCCCACACCTGAGAGCGCTCTCAGGACAACCCGGTCTCACCCCTTACCGTCAGCGCGCCGGAGGGGGATGATTCGGTCGACCGTCCACGCCGCGACGGCCGATCACGGGGAGGACCGGAATGGCGACGACACACCGAACACCGACCCTGGAGGACGTCGCCCGGGCGGCGGGCGTCTCCCGGGCCACCGCCTCGCGGGTGCTCGCCGGCACCGGCTACGCCTCCCCCGCCGCCCGCGAGCGGGTGAACGTCGCCGCCGACCGGCTCGGCTACGCGCCGAACCCGGTCGCCCGCGCGCTCGTCCAGGGCACCGGGTTCCGGCTGGTGGTGGCGGTGACCGGCACCGCCGCGACGGTCCTCGACGACCCGTACGTCCACCGGGTGCTCGGCGCGTGCGCCCGGGTCTGCGCGCCGCACGGACTCGGGGTGGCGCTGCACTGGCTGCCCACCCGGTCGCCGGGCGAGGTGCGCCGGCTGGCCGGGGACCGCAGCGTCGGCGGGGTCGTCCTGATCAACACCACGGAGGGGGTGCTGGACGCGATCCCGGCACGGCTGCGCGGTCGGGTGGCCTCGATCGGCATCGGCTCCGCCCTCGTCCCGGCCTTCGACGTGGACAACGGCGGCGGCACCGAGGCCGTGGTCCGGCACCTGTACGCCACCGGGCGCCGCCGCATCGCCATGGTGACCGGGCCCCGCTGGCTGTCCTGCGCCGGCCGGTCGGTCGGCGCGTACCGGCGGATCGTGCGCGACGCCGCCCTGCCGGAGCGGCTGGTGCCGGGGGACTTCAGCGCGGACCGCGGCCGGGCGGCGGCCCGGGAGGTGCTGGAGCGCTGGCCGGACACGGACGCGATCGTCGGCAGCAGCGACGCGACCGCGCTCGGGGTGATCGACCGGCTGCGCGGCGATGGCGTCCAGGTGCCCGGGGACGTCGCGGTCACCGGCTTCGACGACATCCCGCTCGCCGCGATGACCACCCCCGCGCTGACCACGGCGACGCATCCGGTGACGCAGATCGCCACGGCGGCGGCGACGGCCGTGCTGGGCGGGCGACCGGTGCCGCCGGCGACCATGTTCCCGTCCCGGCTGGTCCGCCGGGTGAGCGGATGAGCCGGTCCCCGGCCGCAGCCGCGCCGGCGGGACCCGCCGGTGGGCGGGCGCGCCGCTCGCCGAGCACGCCCGTGGCGGGCCGCCGCTGGCCGATCGCGCCGTGGCAGGCCGCGTGGTGGGACGCGTTGGCGGGCCGCGCCGGTGGGATTGCGCGTCGGGCTGGCGGGTAACCGCCGGCGCATGCCCGCCCAGGACGAGGAGCGGTGATCCGGTGACCGAGCCCGCGCCGCCGCACCGGCAGCCGGCGGAGAACCCCCGGCACGGCCGGCTCACCGCGCGTCCGGCACCGCCGACCGCCCTGGCCGCCGGCGGGCTGGCGTCGCTGACCGACCCGCGGGGTGCCGCGCTGGCGATGGTGTACGCCCCGGAGCCGGTCGACGGGCCGCCGTACCAGCTGGTGCTGCTCCTGCACGGGGCCGGCGGCTCGGCCCGGCAAGGGCTGGACCTGCTGCTGCCGGTCGCCGACGCGCACCGGCTGCTGCTGGTCGCCCCGCAGGCGGTGGCGAGCAGCTGGGACCTGATCGGCGGCGAGGGCTTCGGGACGGACGTACGGCGCATCGACGGCCTGCTGGCCACGGCCTTCGCCGGCTACCCCGTGGCGCGGGTGGCGTTCGGCGGGTTCTCCGACGGCGCCTCGTACGCCCTCTCCCTGGGCCTGACCAACGGCGACCTGGTCGACGCGGTGCTGGCCTTCTCCCCCGGCTTCGCCGCGCCGCTGGTGACCCACGGCCGGCCCCGGGTCTACGTCTCGCACGGCACTCGGGACCCCGTCCTGCCGGTGGACGTGTGCAGCCGTCGCCTGGTCCCCCGCCTGCGCTCGCTCGGCTACGACGTCACCTACGACGAGTTCCCGGGCCCCCACGAGATCCCCGCCCCCATCCGCACCCGCGCCACCACCTGGCTGACCACCTGACCCCACCCCCGACCCCGCCCCCACGGGCCGCCGGTCGGGGTGCCGGTCGGGGTGCGGGTCGGGTCACGTCGATCGACGGTTCGGGCGTGACCGGTTGGGGAAAGTGACTCCGGCGGGACGATGAGGGGCAGGATACGGCGGCTGCTTGCGACCCGGAGACCAGCGCGGGGACAGGGGGCCGGGACGTGGATTCGAAGCAGCTCGTCGGACCGGCGGGCGCCGGTGCGTCCGTCGATGACCTCTTCGCCGGCGACGACCCGACCAGCGCCGCGCACCGGGCCACCGACTGGGCTGCCACCGCCCTGGGTCCGGTGGAGACCTGGCCGCCGGAGCTGTGCGCGGCGGTACGCACGGTGCTGCCGTCGAAGATCCCGATGCTGCTGTGGTGGGGCACCGAACTGGTGCAGATCTTCAACCACGCGTACACCCCGCTCCTCGGCGACAAGTACCCGGCCGCCATCGGTCAGCCGGGCGCGCGGTGCTGGCCGGAGGTCTGGGCCGAGCTGGGCCCGCTCACCGACCACGTGCTCGCCGGCCACGGTGCCACCTACGCGCAGAACCAGCTGCTCCTGCTCGACCGGCACGGCTACCTCGAGGAGACGTACTGGACCTTCTCCTACAGCCCCGTACGCGCCGGGCACGGCCGGGTTCCCGGCGTCTTCGTGGCCACCACGGACGTCACGGCCCGGGTGCTGGGTGACCGGCGGCTGGAGACGCTGCGCGAGCTGGGCTCGATCTCCATCGCGGCGGCGGACACCACCCGCGACGCCGTCCGGGCGGCGGCCCGGGTCCTCACCGGCAGCCCCGCCGACCTGCCCGCCGCGATGATCTACCTACGTCCCGGGGGCGTGGCGCCGGACGACGGCCACCTCACCGGCCCCGGGCCGGGCGGCAGCCGAGGGGCCGACGCGGACGACCTGGTCCTGGCCGCCTCGGTCGGCGTGGCCGAGGACGACGCCGCCGCGGGTCCCGGGTGGCTGCCGCAGATCGGCGAGGTCGCGCGCACGGGCCGCCCCGCACGGATCCGGGGAGTGGCCCTGCCCGGCGGCCCCCGCGCCAGGGCCGGGGCGGTCGTCGGGGTGCCCGTGGACGAGGTGGTGGTGCTGCCCCTGCTGGCCACCGGGCAGACCCACCCGGCCGGCGTGCTGGTCGTCGGCATCAGCCCCTTCCGGAAGCTGGACGAGGCGTACCGCGGCTTCCTCGACCTGGTGGCCAGCCGGGTCTCGACGGCGCTGGGCGACGTGCTGGCGTACGAGGCACAGCGGCGTCGCGCCGCCGCGCTGGCCGAGCTGGACGCGGCGAAGACGGAGTTCTTCACCGACGTCAGCCACGAGCTGCGCACCCCGCTGACGCTGATCGCCGGGCCGGTCCGGGAGAGCCTCACCGACCGGCGCGAGCCGCTCCCCGCGGGCCAGCGCGAACGCCTGGAGCTGGTGCACCGCAACACCGGCCGGCTGCGCAAGCTGGTCGACGACATGCTCGACTTCGCCCGCCTGGAGGGCGGCCGGCTGGACCCCGAACGGGTGGAGACCGACCTGCCGGCGCTCACCGTCGGGGTCGCCGAGTCGTTCGCGTACGCGATGCGCCAGGCCGAGCTGACCTACCGCGTCGACGTCGAGACGCTGCCGCGCACCGCGTACGTGGACCGCGACATGTGGGAGAAGGTGGTCGTCAACCTGCTCTCCAACGCCCTGAAGTACACCCTGGCCGGCGCGGTGCGGCTGCGGCTGCGGGGCGACGACGCGCACGTCACGCTGACCGTCGACGACACCGGCGTGGGCGTCCCCGCCGACCAGCAGTCGCTGCTGTTCCACCGCTTCCACCGCGTACGCGGCACCGGCGGCCGGTCGCACGAGGGCACCGGCATCGGGTTGGCGCTGGTGCAGGAGATGGTCCACCTGCACGGCGGCGAGGTCAGCGTGCGCTCGGTCGAGGGCGAGGGCTCGACGTTCACCGTCCGCCTGCCGTACGGCCGGCCCACCATTTCGGCCACGCGCCGCGAGCGGGCCCACGAGCCGGCCCACGAGACGTACGTCGCCGAGGCCCTGCACTGGCTGCCGGAGGCCGCGCCCGCCCAGGCGGACGCGACCGACGACGACGCCCGGGACGCCGCGACGGTGCTGGTGGTGGACGACAACGCCGACCTGCGCGCGTTCCTCGCGAGCCTGCTCGCACCCCACCACCGGGTGGTCGTCGCGGCCGACGGCCGGGAGGCGCTCGACCGGATCGCCGAGCGGGTGCCCGATCTGGTGCTGACCGACGTGATGATGCCCCGCCTGGACGGCTTCGGGCTGGTCCGGGCGCTGCGCGCCGACCGGCGTACCGCCGGGCTGCCGATCATCGTGCTCTCCGCGCGCGCCGGTGAGGAGGCGGCGGTGGAGGGGCTACGGACCGGGGCCGACGACTACCTGGCGAAGCCCTTCTCGTCGGAGGAGCTGCTGGCCCGGGTGGGCGCGCACCTGGAGCTGGCCCGGTTGCGCAACGAGGAGGCGACCTGGCGGGCGGCCCTGATCGAGTCCTTGCAGGACGCGTTCGCCGTGGTCGACGCCGGCGGCGCGCTGGTCGAGGCGAACGAGGCGTTCTGCCGCCTGGTCGGCACCGCCCAGCTGGCGACGCCGGTCGCGCCACCGCACCCGTGGTGGCCCGAGGCCGACGCCGCGCCCGCCGACCGGCGCCTGCTGATCGAGGTGCTGCGCACCGCGCGGGGCTCCGGCCGGGGACGGGCCACCCTGCCGCTGCGGCACGCCGACGGGCACCGGATCTGGGCCGAGGCGGTCTACAACTCGCTGCGGGAGCCGCGTACCGGCCGCCGCCTCTGGGTCGCCACCCTGCGCGACGTGACCGCCGACGTCCGCGCCGCCGCCCGGCAGTCCGCCCTGGCCGCGCT
The DNA here is from genome assembly GCF_049847285.1 of Micromonospora sp. DT62. Taxonomy (NCBI): domain Bacteria; kingdom Bacillati; phylum Actinomycetota; class Actinomycetes; order Micromonosporales; family Micromonosporaceae; genus Micromonospora; species Micromonospora sp. DT62. Next base: position 109,629 of record NZ_JBNCOB010000017.1, on the reverse strand, counting down.
CTCCGGCCGGCTCGCCCGCGCCACCGACGTGGCCGAGGTGCTCGACGCCGGCCTGTCCGAGCTGTGCACCCTGCTGGACGGCACCCGCGGCCTGGCGGTCTGCGCCGACGCCGCCGGCACGCCGTTGGCGGTGACCCAGGGCCTGACGTTGACCCCGCAGGTGCAGCGGGCGCTCGACGGGCTGCCCACCGAGGGCGAGCCGCAGCTGGTCGTCGACGACGCGGGCCGGGTGACCGCGCTCGGGGCACGCGTCGAGCCGGGCGGGGCACCCGGCGGGGTGTGGCTGGAGCTGGACCCGCCCCGGTCGGTGCAGACGGTGGACCTGCCGCTCGTACGACAGCTCTGCGCGGCGCTGGCCCAGGCGCTGGTCCGCGCGCGGGCCTTCGAGACGCAGCGGACGGTGGCCCTGGCTATGCAGCGGGCGATGCTCGGCCCGGTCGACCTGCCGGCCGGGTTCGCGACCCGCTACCAGCCGGCGGTGGCGCCGCTCGAGGTGGGCGGCGACTGGTACGACGTGGTCCAGCTTCCCGGCGACCTCGTCGGCGTGGTGGTGGGCGACGTGGTGGGGCGGGGCCTGCCCGCCGCCACCGTGATGGGGCAGCTGCGCAGCGCCTCGCGCGCCCTGCTCCTGCAGGCCAAGAGCCCCGCCGAGGTGCTGTCCGCGCTGGACGACTTCGCCCGGATGGTGCCCGGCGGCGCCTGCACCACCGTCTTCTGCGCCATCATCGACCGCTCGCTGGGCGTGCTCCGCTACTCCTCGGCGGGCCACCCGCCGGGCATCCTGGTGCACCCGGACGGCTCCGCCGACCTGCTGACCCACGCCGGTTCGGTGCCGCTGGCCAGCGTCGCGGTGTCCCGCCGGCCGGAGGCCGGGGCGCGGCTGCAATCCGGTTCGACGCTGCTGCTCTACACGGACGGGCTGATCGAGCGACGCCGCGAACTGATCGACGCCGGCATCTCCCGGGCGGTCGCCGCGCTCACTCAGGGCCGCGAGCTGCCCGAGGGCGCGCTGGCCGACCGGATGGTCCGGGACCTGCTGCCCGACACCCGCAACGACGACGTGGCGGTGCTGGTCTACCGGCATCGGGAGCCGGCGGTCTTCGCCGCGACGCTGACCGCCGACGCCGGGCAGCTCGCGCCCACGCGGGAGGCGCTGCGGGAGTGGCTGACCGGCCTCGGCATCGGCCAGGCCGACGTCGACGCGGTGCTGATCGCGGCCGGCGAGGCGTGCGCCAACGCGATCGAGCACGGCTACCGGTTCGCCCCGGACGCGTCGGTCACCGTCCGGGGGCGGCTGCGCGCCGACCGGCTGGAAGTGGTGGTCAGCGACACCGGCGGGTGGCGGGACGCCAGCCCGGACGACGGCGAGCGCGGCCGTGGCCGGCTGATCATGACCCGGTTGATGGACGAGGCCACTGTCGCCGGCAGCGCCGACGGCACCACCGTACGCCTGGTCAAGCGCGTCTGCGGCACCTGACCGGACGCGTCCGACCCGGCGTCGCGGTGACGATCGGCCGGGGTCCCGCGTCGGGTGGCCGACGGCAGGGACCCCCGGAAGGGTGAAGATCGGCTATAAGTGGCGGATGGAGTTTCCCGCCTACCTGGCCACCATGCCGATGCACGCGATCACCGAAATCCACGGCGAGCCCGGCCTGCTGGCCCGGTTCCGGCTGGAGCTGCGCGCGTTCGACGAGGCCGCCCGGGAACGGCTCACCGAGGCCCTCGACCTGGCCGCCGAGCTGCACCGCGACGACCGGCGGGTACGCGAGCCCTACCTGAACCACCTGCTGCGGGTCGCGATCCGGATGATGCACCACTACCAGGTCCGCGACGTCGACGTGATCGTCGCCGGCCTGCTGCACGACGCGGTGGAGGACCACCCCGACGAGCTGGCCGCCGCGTCCTGCGGCGAACGTGCCGGGGCGCACGACGGCGAGGACGTCACCGCCGCCGCCCTGGCGGTGCTCGCGGAGCGGTTCGGGCCAAGGGTGGCCCGCCTGGTCGGCGCGGTCACCAATCCGGCGTACGACCCGGGGCGCGACAAGCACGTCCAGTACCGGGAGCACGTGGCGGCCAGCCTGGACCGGGAGCCGTGGGCGCGGGTCATCAAGATCTCCGACTTCACGGACAACGGGGTGGGCGTCATCCACACCGTCGGCCCGAAGGTGACCTCGTCGGCCCGCAAGTACCGGCCGCTCGTGCCGGTCTACCGGGACCTCGTCACCCGGCCGGACACTCCCCTGTCGGCGCCGGTGAAGGAGCACATCCTCGGCCAGCTCGACCTGGCCGAGGAACGCTTCAGCGCCATCCTCGACGAACCACCCCACCCGAACTGACGACGTCAGCCTCGTCGACTGACGCTCAACCCCGGCTGTGGGTCAGGCCGCCTTGTAGACGGTGTCGAGGTGCCATTCCAGGAACTCCGCGTTCGGGCGGTCGGGCCGGCGATCTGGAACAGCTATCTGCTCGCCCGCCTTGGCATAGAACTGGTCACCGTTGCCGAACTCGCTGCGAAGCCGAGGGCTGACCACGAGTCGATACTTGGGATCCACGCCCAGGTAGCCCTTGTCGAAGAGGATGTGCACGTCCGACTTCAGGAGCAGGCCGTTGTCCAGGCGATGCTCACCACCCTTCGGCAACGGTCGGATGTGCGCGGCCTGCAACACCGGCTGGACCCTGTTGCCGGTGATCGCGCAGCGTCGGCCGTACGCCCCGAGCACCACGGCCTTGAACGACTGCTGGCCCAGCCGCTGTGGCACCAGCCGTGGATCTCCGTAGACCGGGCCGGGCCGATGCCAGGGTTCACTGAGGTCGAGTTCGACAGTCGTGCCGATCAGGCGATGGATCAGCAGTTCGAAGTAGTCGCCCCAGGCGGCGTCCGCAAGGTCGTACGTCTTGCCCTGCACCACATTCGACTTGAACTCCGGCGGCGGACCGACGGTGGATTCGTCCGGGAAGAAGTTGGCGTCACGCACGAAGATGCAGCCGATGACGGGGTCCTCGTCGGGTGCGATCGGCTGCCTGCGGTAGCGGCCGACGCTGCGGCGCATCTCGTCGATGCTCGCCGCGCCGTTGGCCTCCCCGAAAAGCTCCCATGCCTCCGAGATTCGCAGCTGGGTGAAGCCGCTGAAGAAGCCACCACCGATGACGCGGTTGAGCGGATGGTGGGCTTTGAAGAAGAACGGCTCGCCTGCGGTGAGCGCGCGGAACCCGCCGCCCGAAGGCCGCCAGAAGTTGACCTCGTTCAGCTCGGGACGGGCGGCCAGGAAGCGGTACCACTTCTCGTCCGTAACCCCCACAAAGGCCTTCACGCCGACAAGCGTGCCGTCATGTCGATCTCCACGCCACCCCCCGAACAGCCGACGCCTCCACAGGTGGCACAGCTCATCTGTCTCGATCACTCTCATGATCAGTTGATGGCCAACCGGGGCGTGGGGATGGATTCCACCGGTTTCCTATCAAACGATCATGGTCGGCAGAGCCGTGCCGAGACGGCCGCCCATGCCCCTCATTCGACTTGAGCTCATCCCAGTCCGGCGTCGGGGCGTGGAGTCCTGCGGCGGTTCGCGAGGATGGCGAGGGTCTCGCGACGCACCTCGTCGGGCTCGTGCAGCAGCCGGCGGTGGCTGAAGCGGACCACGAGAACGCCCCGGGCCGCCAACAGTGCGTCGCGTCGCAGGTCGATCTCCCGTTCCCGCAGGTCGCCATGGGTCGTCGCGCCGTCCAGCTCGATGTCGACCAGCTCGGCCTCGGCGAACAGGTCGAGGTAGACCACCCGTCCGCCCAGCCGCGCCCGCACCTGTCGTCGGAACGCCGGCATTCCCGGCCCGACGAAGACGCGGTCGTGCCCCCAGATCTCCAACGGACTGCGGCAGCCGGCGTCGAGCCGGTCCAGCAGCCCTCGAAGTGCGGCACGATCCGCCAGCTTCGGCGCGGTCGCCAACGCTGTGGCGATCCGTCGCGGGGTGGTCAGCCGGTCGTTGACCGCCCTGATGATGGCCGCCGGCCGGTCCGCCGGATGCAGCAACGGCCAGGCGTCGACGAGCGTCCGATCCAACCGGGTGACCGGCTCGCCGTCGCGGACCAGCACATGAGGTGGCTCCGGGGCGAAGGACCGCCGATGGTGTACGACCAGGTGGGGTCCGCTGCGCAGCCCGGCACGGGTCGACACATCCAGGTGTACCGGCTCGCCGGGCATCTGACGGCGCAGCTTCCACACCTCGAGTGCGGTGAGATGACTCAGCGCGCCACGCCCACCCGTGTAGGCCACGGCCGCCCGCCGGGCCAGGACCGGGGTGACCCGGGCCAGCGGAGGCGCGCTCCCCCTGCCGTCGGCCAGGGCTGCGTCCACGTAGACCCCGGGCAGGACCCGGAGCAGGCGTCCGGAACGCGACGCATCCTCCAGCACCCAGCGCGGGAGCACCTGCGAGGTGGCGTGTCGGGTGACGAGCCCGCCGTTACGGTCGAGCATGGCCCGCAGCACAGGGTTCACGCCGCCGACCGTGCCGGACACGGCCACCGCCCGCCATTCGCCCACACGAGCGCTGTGGACAACGGCCCCGCTGTGGACGACCTCCGCTCGCGTTCGGTGTTGTGCTAGAGCACCGGTGATCGTTTGTCGCTCACCCGGAAGCCACCTACCAATGTGGCCGGCTCCAACTCACACGATCATGAGCCCAAGCCCGCCACCCGCCGAGACACCGAAATCCGCCGGTCACCCGGGCCGGTTGACGCCGCACGAAGTGCGGACCCGCGAGTTCGGCGCGCGCTGCGCTAGCCGCTGAAGAGCGTGGCGTCGGATCCCGGGGACTTCTCCGAGGCCTCGCATCGTTCGGTGGCTCCGGCCCTCGCCGCGGCCAGGTCATCCGCTACCCCAGCTGGCGCACCCGTCGGAGGGCCTGGTCCCACCTCCAGAGATGCAGTCGGCGACGAGCGCTTGACCCTCGAGTGGGTCGAGCCCGCAGCCTGTGCGGCGAGAGCCCGACGGCCGGCTGCCCGGCCCCACCGCGAGGAGCACAGTGGACACCGACGACGCCGACGACGCCGACGTCATGACGCGCATCGGCCGCGCCCTGGACCTGGGTGCGGCGGGCGACCGTACCGCCGCACGCGTGGCCCTCACCGAGGTCTGGGAGCAGGTCGGCGACACCGGGGACGCGTTGCACCGCTGCACCATCGCGCATCACCTGGCCGACCTGCAGGATTCGGTCACGGACGAGGTGGCGTGGGACCGCCGTGCGCTCGCTGCCGTCGCCTACCTCAGCGACGAGCGCGTCCAGCGCGACCACGCGTCGTTGCGGGTCCGCGCCCTGCTGCCGTCGCTGCACCTCAACCTCGCCGACGGGTACCGCCGTGCCGGCGATGTTGCCCGCGCCCGGGAGCACCTGACGGTCGCGGCGCCCCTCGTCGCGGAGCTGCCGGACAACGCGTACGGCACGATGATCCGCGAGGCGATCGCACGGGTGGGCACACTGCTCGACGCCGGGTCCCGGGAACCCCTCGCCGCACCGTGACCACCTTCGCGCGCCCCCGTCAGCTCGGGACGTCGCGGCCGGCGGCCAGGGCCGCCACCGCCAGCCGATGGGGCGGGGCGCTGCTGAACCTGAGGCCAGCGAGTGCCTCCTCGCTGACGCCAGGCAGGTAGACCGGTCGGCGGCATCGACCTGGCCGCCCGCACCATGTGCCGGTCGAGATCGGGCCGCAGCCGGATCGAGGCATCGTCGTACCGCTGCGTCGGGTCGGCGATCTCGTCGAGAGGTTGACGACCCGACAGTTGGCCGCGCATGGTCATCCCCAACACTCGACGGCAGCCATTCGGTCATGCCTTCGTCTTGCAACCCCGGTGCCTTTCGGCCGTGTCGCCGTCGTCGGGCAGGCAGCCGCGCACCATCCCCGGCGAGCAGGGCACCACGACGTGAGCGCCTCGTCGGTGAGGTGGAGGCGGTTGGTGGTCTCGGCGAGGAAGCCGACGTAGATGTCCGCCGGCGAGGCGCCCCACTCGGGGTCGACCCACACGTGCTCCCAGTCGGCGCGCTCGGCCAGCCCGGAGTCCATGTACCTCAGCGCGGCCAGGTGCGACACGCGTTCGTCGGCGGCACCTTGCCGAGATCCTGGCCGGGCGCATACAGGTCGGCGACGGCGAGCACGTCGTCACGACGCGACCCGTCGGCGAGCTGAGCGATAGTCAGCGGGCGCGGCTGCACGATTCAGCCTGCTCCCGCAGGTCGGACGAGAGCAGCGTCCCGTCGATCACCTGACGACAGCTCTACGGCCGACGGGACGGGGTACCCATCGGGCCCGTTCCCGTTGTCGGTCCGCTACCTACGGCTCCCGCATCCAGGTCTTCGGGTCTGTAACGAAGATGCCCTTGCCCTGATGCCGGCGGATGACGCGCAACGCTTCGAGCCGCACGTAGACCATCTGGATGGTGGACGTGCCGACCCGGTAGTCCGTCGCCATCTGCGCGATCGGCGGCAGCTTGTCCTCAGGCTTGAGCCTCTTGGCCCTGACACCAGCGACGATGTCGTCGGCGATGCGGATGTAATCGGGTGTTGTAGGCATGGCGCTCCTTGCGTGGCTCGCCAATTCGATCACGAACCGCCCACGCGCGACAACAACCAGTGGTTGACATACACGAGTAAGTCGTTAGTGTTGGCGTCGAGCCGCTCCTCGCGTGGCAACGAGTTCGGCTCATCCCCCTGGTCGGGGCGGGTATCCGTGCCCGTCCCGGCCCTGTCCGGCTGCTCTGCTGTCGTACCGCTGAATCGGGCTGCGGCGGCCGAGCGGGCGGGTCGTCCGCGGCCCCCACGCGGACGACCCGCCCTTCCAGACCCACCGCGCGGAGCTTCCGCGCTCCCGCCTGCCCGCAGAGAGGATCGTCGTGGCTCAGGTGTACCGAGGTGCTCAGCCCCATCCCGCCGGCTACCCGGGCCGGCTGACGCCACACGAGGTGCGGACCCGCGAGTTCGCCGCGCGCCGGCGCGGTGTCGACCAGGTGGAGGTACGCGAGTTCCAGGCCCGGGTGGCCGACGAGCTGGCCATGCTAAACGAGACGGTACGGCTGCTCACCCAGGAGAACGACCGGATCAGGCGGGCACTGCGCGACTGGCAGACCATGCACGCGCGGGAGTGCCGGCCGCCGGAGGAGCACCACCGCAACTCCGGCCGCTGGTGACCGCGTGCCCCTCCCCCGGTGACCTGCTCGCCGTCGACGGCCGGGCCTCGGTGCAGTTCGCCGGGGACCGCGCCCTGACCTTCCGCGTCGTCTCGGTCTGCGACCAACCGACGTACGCCGGCTGGATCTGGCTGACCGGCTACGTCCTGAACCGGCGCGGCGAGGCGACCGACAAGCGCGAGATATACGTCCAGCTCGCCGGCCTCCGTCCGGTCGTCAGCCCGCCGACCCCGCAACGCCCGCGTGCCATCCGCTCCCATGCTTCCCCGGGTGACCAAGGTGACGGCGGAGCAGCTCGCAGCCGCGCGGGGCTGCGTGCTCGGGCTGATGCTCGGTGACGCGATCGGCGCGACGGGTGGCAAGGTGCCGGCGGGCGGGATGCCGATCGTCGTCCGCCCAGTGCGCTTTCGCGGCAGCTGCCGAGCCGGCCCAGACGCCCCGGCGTGCGCCGTCTAGTGGGGACGTTCGGGTGAGACGGCCAGGACGTACGGTCATCTTGCCTAGATATTCAAGTGACTTGTATATTCGCATCATGCGATCGACATCGCGTCCCGCGTTGCGGGAACCGTCGTACTTCGTCCTTGCTGCCCTACTCGGTGGCCCTCTCCACGGCTATGCCGTGATCAAGCGGGTGACTGAGCTGTCCGATGAGCGGGTGACCCTCGCTGCCGGCTCGCTGTACTCGGTGATCGACCGGCTGCTCGGCGAGGGACTCATCACCGCCGATGGTGAAGAGATCGTCAACGGGCGTGCCCGCCGCTACTACCGGCTCACCGACGAGGGCTACCGCGTACTCGCCGAGGAAGCCGACCGGCTCGCCCGAGCCGCCCGGGTGGTCACGGATCGCCTGCCGCACCAGAGCTTCCCGCAGGGAAGCACCCATCAACCTTCTATCGCGAGGATCAGACCAGCATGAGTTCTGATGTCCTGGAGAAGCGCTACCGCATGCTGCTGCGGGCCTATCCGGCCGATTATCGGCGCGAACGTGCCGACGAACTGATCGACACGTTGATCGGCGAGGAATCCACCACCCGCCGCTGGCCCAGCATCCGGGAGACAGCCTCGCTCATCCGGGGCGCCCTACAGGTGCACGGTGGCAGCACCGCGGCCCGGCCCACCGCCGTGCTGCTCTGGCAGGGCATCCACCTGGGTGCGATGGCGGTGCTGGCGCTGGGTGCGCTCATCGGCCTGGACGACCTCGTCGAGGCGTTCCAGTTCGGCGGATTCGCGGACCCCCTGGCCGTCCTGCGGGATCAGGGCATCCACGCGGTCATGGTGATCGCGGCGCTGGTGGCGCTCGTCACGGGCCGCACCCGCACCGCTGCCGTCCTGGTGGTAGCTGCGGTCGTGGTGCCGACCGCGATCTCTCAGTACCTGTTCCTCAACGGCCTGCCGCAGTGGTGGGCACCGGTTGTCGCCACTCCTCTGATCATGGTGGGCCTGCGGCGTCCGGCGGACGTGCCGCCGGCGCCCCGAGCCAACGCCATTCTGGTCACCGCCGGCATACTCGCCCTGCATCTGATCCCCGCGGAAGGCTTCCGCAGGGTCGACATGAGCTCGCAGATCATTGCCGCCACCATGGTGATCGTCGGTGCAGGCGCCTTCCTGTGGGTGGCGACGGCCGACCAGCGACTGCTGATTGCCGTCGCTCCCACCCTCCTGCTGGGCACGCTCTACCAACTGGGCAACGCCGGGTCGGCGGGGGAACTGCTGCACCGGCCCGACGCCCTGCCGTCCCTGATCGTCGCGGTCCTCATGGCAGTCGGCGCGGTCGTCTCGACCCGGCTGCGGCACCGCACCCGCGCCTGATCAACCGACGGGCCGGTCGTCAAGCGGTGACTGCGCTGCGGTGGGCGTTGACGACCCAGGCGTCCGGTAGGGCGATCCACTCGTTGTCGCCCACCCGCACGACCGCACCGTCCAGTTTGGGCAGCAGCGCCGGATCCTCCATCGGGCAGAGCAGCCACACGTCCCCCGCCCCGCCCCGCGCCGCGTCGGCCAGCGCGTAGAGCCGGTCCACCGCCCGGTAACGCGCCAGCACCGCCGCGTCGTGCAGCAGCACCGGCCCCTCCCCGGCCCGCAGCTCCGCGCGCAGCTCGGGCACGGCGAGCTGCCACGCCTGCTCGGCGTACTCGCCCAGCTTGATCGCCGGCCGGGAGCCGGGCTCCGCGATGTCGGCTCTCAGCACCGTCTCCCAGGTCGGCTTCGGGCGCGCGTCGACGAGGGCGTGCAGGTGGTCCAGGAAGCGGGCCGCCACGTTGACCGGCCGGGCGTCGAAACGCCGGATGAGTTCCTCGCGGGCCGGGGCGTACCGGTTGAGGCGTACCGTCAGTGCCCGGAACCCACCGGCGGACCTGGCGCCCGTCAGCCGCTCCTCTGCCCGCATCGCTGCCGCCAGCTCCGGCGACTCCGCCGTCCACCGGCTCGGCGCGGCCGTAGCCGACGGACGACGCTGCACGTACGACATCGGCGTCGGCGAGGTGCAACGGGTTGTCGAACGTGCGGGTGCTGTTCGGGCCGTACAGGATCCAGTTGGAGCCGCTGGAGGTCAGCCGGCCAGTCAGGCTCTTGACCTCGATGAGGTAGAGCCCACCCGGGCCCGCCACCAGCAGGTCAACCTCGTAGGGGTGGCCGGTCTGCGCGGTGAAGGTGAAGTTCGACCAGGCGCGGTAGGGCTCGGTGTCGGGCAGCAGCGCTTGGACGTGCGCCAGCGCCTCCCGCTCGTGCGTGAACTGCGACGGCGTGATCGTCGTCCACCGGCCCTCCTGCATGCCAGAGATCCTAGGGGCAGGTCAGCGGGTGGCGGTGACCGCCGTTCCGGTGGTCGCCACGGCGCCCGTTCCGCCCGCCGGCCCCTACCCGCAGTCGCAGACACCGTTCCTTGGAAGCTGGACGAAGCAGGTGGGACACACCGGCCGGCGAGGCTCGGGGGCCTGATCGCGTCGGCGCTTCAGGGTCTCCCGCAGCTTCGGCGCCAGCGCGGGTACGCCGCCACCTGCCGGCAGAGCCGCCCCGAAGTGGTGGTAGCAAGCCAGCCGGGCCTGGGCGGCATGCTCCTCCCTGGCCATCTCGTCCGCCACCTGAGGTTCCCCGATGATCCGGAGGACTTCGTCGTATCCGGGGCCGACCATCCCGTCGTCGGCCCGCACGACCAGCGCGCTCAGCGGCGGATCACCCCGACGGCGGGCCTCGCGGATGACCCGGTTGAGGACGCTGCCGATCCAGTTCTGCAACAGAGCGGACGTCCGAATGCCCGAGGCGGCTTGGAATCTGTCTCTCAACTCGCCGTAGGTGATGATCGCGTGGTAGCCCCGGGCCACTTCGACCAGGATGTCGTACGCGTGCTCGGCCCAGGCGTCCCAGGCTTCCTGCGCGCTGATCTGGTCGCCGTTCTCCCGCCAGTACCCACGCTGTCGCAGCACGCTTCCTCCTACTCGGACGGTGCGGTCAGCTCCGCAGGGAGAGCGTAGGTGCAGAGGCACGATCCAGAGGTCCCTGCCGTGCGATCCCTGGTGGCGGACCCGCTATCCCGGCTGACACCCGGGCGTCGCGCCCGCGCGTCGTCCACCGTCCCGCCGGCAGCCGACCTTCGCCACGCATGCCGGCCGGTCGCGCTCGACCGTCATCCTGCGGCCTGCGCGGACCTCTCGGACGTCCGGCTCGCCCGGATCTCGTCCAGCCTCGGTTCGAGCGCCCTGGCCTGGGCGACGGAACCGCCACGGACGCCGAGGCCGCCACGGGCCGCGCGATAGAAGAGGTCCCGCGCCTCGTTGGCCCGCTGTAGCAGGTCGGCATGGTCGTCGCCCTGGCGAAGCCCGCGAGCAACCATCTCGATCCCCCACACGGCATCCCGCCAGTCGCGCGCCGCCGACACCGTCGCGGCGTTCCCGAGCAGCAGCAGGCTCTCCCAGGCGAGCGTGCGCCGGACGTCCGCGTCGGCCAGTTGCGCGAGGCCTTCCTCCCGGTCGATCCGGTGCCCGCGGGAGTGTGGTCGCTCGTCGGCGAGCATTCGTACCGCCACGGCGTGGATCTCCTTGATCACCCGCGCGAACTCGACGTACGCGTCGAGCCGACGATCGTCCCAGCGGACACCCTGGTTCCGCTTCCATCGGGCTCGATCGGCCACGGAGGTCGCAACGATCGTGCCGACGGTGCCGATAAGCACGCCGATGAGAGCGGGCAACTGCGCGACGATGCTTGCCATAGCTGGGGTGGCCTCGACGCTGGCTGCCACGGGGGGTTTCGCATCAGCGGCGTCGGCCGATTTGGGGCCGTTGGATCACTGCACGTCGGTCGATGGTGGTGAGCTGGTCTACGACGACTTCACCAAGTACAACAACTCGCTGTCACACGCGGTGAATCAATGGAACTCACGAGTTCGGCCATTCCCTCAAGCTTGGCCACGGGCCGGAGATCGCGGTGATGGACTCCTGCCCGGGCTGTTACAACCCGAACATGAACAACAACCTGCAGTCGTGGGACATCAGCTCGTATCACAGCGTATGGGGGTGCTGACAATGAAGCGCCTTGTTCGACCGCTGGTCGCAGGCGCCGCCGTAGTCGCGGTGGCTTCTGGCGGGTGGTTGGCCTATGACTCGCTGCGCCCGGGCGAGACGCACTCGGTGCACTCGTCCTACGCGTTCGACGTGAAGGATGAGACGAAGGTGGCCGGTTTCGCCGACTACGTCGTCGTCGCGACGGTGGACCGTGTCGTCGAGGTGCAGGAACGCGACGACACGCCCTACACCGTCTTCGAGGTGACCGTGGACAAGTCCCTCAAGGGCGAGCCGGTCAAGACGCTGCGGGTGGTCCAGCTTGGTGGAACCCTCGGCAAGGACACCTGGCGGGTGGAAGGCGAGCCGCTGCTGCGGCCCGGCACGACCTACGTGCTGGCGGCGAAGACGGAGCAGGGGCGCGAGACACATCAACTGGTGGGCGGGGCGGACTTCCCGGTCGTCGACCGGGCCGCGGCCCGTGCTGGCGGGTCGGGCCCGGTGGCCGAGTGGCAGGACAGCGTCGCCCGCCAGCGGTGGCCCGAGGAACTACCGAAGAAGTCCTGACCGCCGTACTTCGACCGGGCACCTCTGGCCTGTCGCTCCCAGACCCCTAACGACGAACAGCGGCGTCGGGACAGTTCGTCCCGACGCCGCCGCGTCTCATCACCGCACGGAGCCGGGCCCTTCAGACCCCGCATCGGAGCCTGCGCCCCGCAGGTGCTGCCGAGGGAAGCTGGCCAAGTGGTGCCCGTTGAAGCGGCCGAGAACACGTCGGCGCGCCCCTGTCAGCTCGGGACGTCGCGGCGGCGGAAGCCGGCCGTCCCGGCCGCCAGCAGGAGCACCGCCACCCCCGTCAGCACGACCAGCGGCAGCGCCGCCGGGTCGACCGCCGGGGCCGACGGCACATGGGTGTACGGCGACAGGTTCAGCGCCGCCTGCGGCAGGTCGAGCACCGCGCCGAGCTGCCCGAGCAGCAGGAACACGATCAGTGCCGCCCAGGACAGCGCGACCGACCAGCGGGGCAGCAGGCCGAACAGCGCCGTCACCACCCCGGCGACCACCAGCAGGGCCGGCAGTCGTACCAGCGCCGCCCCGCCCAGCCCGACGGCCCGGCCGAGGGGGTCGCCGGCGACCAGGCCGTAGCCGAGGCCGGTGGTGAGCCCGCCCAGCAGCACCAGGGCGAGCGCGCCGAGCGTCGCCGCGACCACCTGGGTGACGAGCCAGCGGGTACGGCTGACCGCCGTGGCGAGCACCGCCTCCAGCAGCCCGTCGGCCTCGTCGTTGCGTGTGCGTAGCAGCGCCTGCACGACGTACGCCCCGATGGTCAGCGCGAACAGCCCCAGCATCGCTGCCAGGTACGCGTCGATGAGTTTCGCGCCGCCGCCCATCGCGCTGATCGCCTCGGCGGCGGCCGGGTTCTCCTCGATCATGGCGTTGAACTCGTCGCCGGCGATGCCCATCGAGAACCCGAGCACCGCCACCCCGACCGCCCAGCCGAGCAGCGCGCCGCGCTGCAACCGCCAGGCCAGCCCGGCGGGGCTGAGCAGCCCGGGTGCGGCCGTGGCCGGCCCGCGCCGGGGCGCGACGAGCCCGGCGCCGATGTCCCGCCGCTCGGCGAGGGCGTAGGCCGCCGCCACCCCGGCGACCAGCAGCGCGACGGGCAGCGCCAGCGTCCACCAGCGTTCGCCGCCGAAGGCGCGGACCTGGTTGCCCCAGCCAAGCGGGGAGAGCCAGGACGGCCAGGCGCTGACCACCCGCAGCCCGCCGTCGGTCTGCTCGCCCAGCACGTCACCGGCGGCGCGGAGCAGGAAGGAGATCCCGACGGCGGCGGCGGCGAGCGCGTTGGCGCCCCGGGAGGTGACCGACAGTTGGGCGGCGACGGCGGCGACGCCGGTGAACGCCAGGCCGACGCCGCCGATGGCGGCGGCCGCGGCGACCGATCCGGCGAGCGGCAGTCCGGCGCCGGCCAGCGCGGCGGCGAGCAGGGCGGTGGCGGCCACGTTCGCCGCGACGATCACCAGCAGCGCGGCGGTGAGCAGCGCGTACCGGCCGACGACGGAGGCGCCCAGCAGTTCCGCCCGGCCGGTCTCCTCGTTCTGCCGGGTGTGCCGGATGACCGCGAAGGTGCTCAGCAGCGCGGCGAGCAGGGCCAGCGTCACGTACGTCTCGGCGGTCACCACCGCGCCGAGGTCGGTGCCGGCGATCGGCCCGTTGAACGCGCGGGCGACCAGGCTGGACGCCGACGTGGTGGCATAGCCGACCCGGGACGCCTCGTCCGGGTAGAACTCCTTGACGCTGCCGGCGAGGGCGTAGCCGAGCAGGGGCGTGCCGAGCACCCAGATCGCCAGCCGGAGCCGGTCGCGGCGCAGCACGAGGCGGGCGAGCCGCCCGGTGCCGGTGAACGCGCTCATCGGGCACCCGCCGGCCGGTCGGCGTCGGGGCGGTCACCGTCGGTCGGGCCCGCCGCCGGGGCGGAGGCGCCAGCGGGGACGGCGGCGCGCTCGTCGCCGTAGTGGCGCAGGAACAGTTCCTCCAGGGTGGGCGGGGCGCTGGTCAGCGCGCGTACGCCGAAGCGCACGAGGTGCCCGAGCAGCTCGTCGAGGTGGGCGGGCTCGACCTCCAGGTGGGTGCGACCGTCGACCTCGCGCACGTCGTGCACGCCGGGCAGGGCCGCCAGGCCGGTCGCCGGCCGCGCGGTCTCGACCGTCACGGCCGTACGGGTGAGGTGGCGCAGCTCGGTGAGGGTGCCGGACTCGACGGTGCGGCCCTCGCGGATGATGCTGACCCGGTCGCAGAGCGCCTCGACCTCGGCCAGCACGTGGCTGGAGAGCAGCACGGTGGCGCCGTCGCGCTTGAGTTGGCGGACCTCGTCCTGGAACACGGCCTCCATGAGCGGGTCGAGCCCGGAGGTCGGCTCGTCGAGCACGTAGAGCTCGACGGCCGAGGCGAAGGCGGCGACGATGGCGACCTTCTGCCGGTTGCCCTTGGAGTAGGTGCGGCACTTGCGCGTCGGGTCGAGGTCGAAGCGCTCCAGCAGCTCGTCGCGGCGGCGCCGGTCGAGGCCGCCGCGCAGCTGGCCGAAGAGGTCGATCGCCTCGCCGCCGGAGAGGTTCGGCCACAGGTTCACGTCACCGGGCACGTACGCGAGCCGGCGGTGCAGGGCGACCGCGTCGCGCCACGGGTCGGCGTCGAAGACCCGCACGTCGCCCGCGTCGCGGCGCAGCAGGCCGAGCAGGACGCGGATGGTGGTGGACTTGCCGGAGCCGTTGGGTCCGAGGAAGCCGTGCACCTCCCCCGCCGCGACCGTCAGGTCGAGCCCGTCGAGCGCGCGGACGCTGCCGAACGTCTTGACCAGGTTGTCGATGGAGATGACGGGCATGGGCCCTCCTGTCGCTGGCGGTGCCGACGACCACACTGTACTGACCGGCGGTCAGCCGAATCAACAGCGTTGCCTGCCACCGGTCAGACGCCGTTACGCTTGCCGCCATGACCGCCGAGGCGCCCGACGACACGCGTACCCGGATCCTGCGCGCCGCGCTCGACCTGTTCGCCGAGCACGGCTACCAGCGCACCCCGCTGCGCCAGATCGCCGAGCGGCTGCGGCTGACCAAGGCCGCGATCCTCTACCACTTCCCCACCAAGGAGCACCTGCTCACCGCCCTGATCGAGCCGATGGTGGCCGATTTCGAGGCGCTGCTCGACGCGGCCGAGCAGGGGCCGGCCGAGCGGGCCCGGTGGACGGTGCTGGAAGGCTGGGTGGACATCATCCTGGGCCACCGCCGACCACTCGGCATGCTCTTCCACGACATCGCGCTCGTCGGCCGGGGCGACACGTACCACCGCCTGATACGGATCGCGATGCGCGCCAACGACCTGATCGCCGGGCCCGACGCGGGGCGCCGGGAGCGGGTCCGAGCAGTGCAGGCGGTCGCCGCGTGCAGCGATCCGGTCGTCTTCTTCGTCGACGTGCCGGACGCGGTGCTGCGGGCGGACATGCTGGACGGCGTGCGCCGCCTGCTCGGCGACCCGGTCGAGCCCGGCCCGGCTGACGGCACGGACACGCCGGGCGACATGGGCACGCCGGGCGACATGGGCACGCCGGCCGGCACGAGCACGCCGGCGGCAGGCGTCGGCACGGACACGCGGGCGGCCGGGGGCGGCGTGGGCACGGCGGCGGCCGGAGTCGGCAGGGACACGCGGGCGGCCGGCGGTGGCGCGGGTGCACCGACCTCCGGCGGTGGGGCGGCGAAGGGCAGACGCCGGCCCGGTCGGCCTCGGGCGATGAGCCCGGAGCAGGTCGAGGCGGCCCGGCGGATGCACGCCGGGGGCGACCACTCGGCGGACGAGATCGCCGCCGCGCTCGGGGTCTCGCGGGCCACCGTCTACCGTCACCTCGACCCGGCCGCCGCCAAATAATGAGACTGATTCTGCGACGGTTTTGAGAACGGGGCCGCCCCGTGTCTCCCGCGCAAGGCGGAGCGAGCAGCAGGAGGCACCCTCATCCGAGGGTGCCTCCTCTGCGTTGATCCGATGGTGGGCGGTACCGGGATCCGATCACCGCATTGAACGGCTCACAGACCGGAACGGGCATCCGCCGGCTGACGGTCCAGTCCGGGCGCCGGGCATCTCGCCTTCATCGCGTTACGAGACGTTCTCTCAGCGGGGAGCGCTGCCGAAGGCGCTGGAGAGGTACGCCCGGGAGTCGGCGATGGCGCCCTCGATGATCCGGGCCGCCTCGCGGGCCTCCTCGGGCCGGTGCCCGGCCTGCACCTGAAGCCGGAACCGGGACGA
Source organism: Micromonospora sp. DT62 (assembly GCF_049847285.1). Lineage (NCBI taxonomy): Bacteria > Bacillati > Actinomycetota > Actinomycetes > Micromonosporales > Micromonosporaceae > Micromonospora > Micromonospora sp. DT62. Next base: position 93,168 of record NZ_JBNCOB010000017.1, on the reverse strand, counting down.
GCCGGTCGGGGTCACCGGGAACTCGACCATGAACGCCAGCACCCCCCGGTCGAAGAGCAGGCGGTTCGCCGTCCGCGCCAGCTTCTCGTTGCCGATCAGTAGCGGCACGATCGGTGACGGCTCACCCATGCAGGTCAGACCCCGGCCGGTCAGCTCGTCGCGCAGGGCGTGGATCGCGGTGAAGAGCCGGGCCCGCAGCGCGTCCCCCTCGGCCGACCGGATGATCCTGGTGGCCTCCCGCACCACCGCGGTCTGCACGGGCGACAGCGCGTTGGAGAAGAAGTGCGAGCCGCCGAACATCTTGATGTACTGCTTCAACGCCGGCGAGTTGGATGCGACGAAGCCACCGTTGGAGCAGAACGTCTTGGAGAAGGCGCCCATCACGATGTCGACGCTGCCGAGCAGGTCCTGCATCCCCAGCACGCCCGTGCCACCGGGCCCCATCGAGCCGAGGTCGTGCGCCACGTCGACCAGCAGCGTGGCGTCGTGTTCCCGGCAGACGCGTTGCAGGGTAACGAGGTCCGGCCAGTCCGCGTCCACCGAGAAGAGCCCGTCGGTGACGACCAGGATGCCGTTGCGGGTGTCCGTGGCCCGGATCTCGGTCAGGTGGCGGCGTACCGCCTCGACGTTGAGGTGCTCGTAGCGGACCACGTTCCGGGTGGCCGCCCGTGCCCCCTGCTGGAGGCAGGAGTGGGCCAGCCGGTCGATCAGGATGTGGTCGGACTGCCGGACCAGACCGACGACCGCGCCGAAGCCGGCCGCCCAGCCGGTCGGAAAGAGCGTCACATGGTCGAGCCCGACCAGATCGCCGAGGGCAGCCTCCAGATCGTCGGAGATGCGGGTGTTGCCGAGCACCATCGGCGAGCCGGCGCTGTGCGGCCCGTAGTCGTGCATCGCCTTGGCCGCCGCCTCCCGGATCGCCGGGTGGGTGTTGAACGACAGGTAGTCCTGCGAGTTGAAGTTGATGCCGCGGGCCCGCCGGCCCAGGTCGTTGGTGATCTGGGCGACGCTGTCCGGTGCCGCCTCCAGCACCCGGGAGTACTGCCACGTCTCCGTGCGTCGACGGGCCTGCACCCAGCCGTAGAAGTCCCCGGTGCGGGTCAGCAGGTTGCGGCCGGCGGGTCGGTAGAAGTCGTACGCGTTCTTGTCCAGGGCGTACTCCTCGTCGGGGTCGACGGGGTTGCGCAGGTGGGCCGGCTCCCACATTTCGGTGAGGTCGGCGACCACCTGGGCCAGCTCGTCGTCGGCGCCCTCGAGCGACGCGAGGTCGTCCCACGGGATGTGGGTGGCCCAGTTACGGGTCATCTCGGAGACCTCGGTCGCGGTGCGCGCCATGGTCTCGAAGTCCCGGCAGTGTGCCGCCTTGAGGATGATCCCGATCAGTTCGCCGTCTTCACGCTGGTCCAGCTCGGTGGTCACGGTGTCGTCTCCCTGGTGGATCATCAGGCGAAGAGGTTCTGCTGGTAGCTGCGGGAGGTCTCCGCGAAGTCCTCGAAGACCGCGTGGTCTGCGGAGGACTCCTTCGCGGCGTCGTTGAGCAGGAAGAGGTTGGAGGCCTGGAAGAACTCCGACACCGGCGCGACGTCGGCGTGGGTGGCGATGAACCGGTCGGTCTCCTGCTGGTTGCCCCGCAACGCGACGAACAGTTGCAACTCGTCGTGCCGGTACGGACGCATCTCGGCAAGGGTGCAGACGTAGTCGTGGTAGGCGGCAGCGTTCTGGCTCCGGCGGCGGTCCCCGTAGGCGGTCATCGCCTCGTCGATCGACGCGTCGCCGCGGAGCCACCGGTCGAGTGCGGCGCTGACCAGCTCGGCGTCACGGAAGGCGTGGGTGATGCCGATCGCGGTGCACTGGTCCTTGGCCGACTCGGCGTCACCGACGAGCACCCACCCGGGCCCGTGCAGCGGCCGGAGAAAGGCCGACTGGTCCAGGGTGCCGTAGATGCGTTCCTCCCTGGTCCCCTTGGTGCGCACCACGTCGCCCAGCTCCGGACTGACGAAGTCCAACGCCTTCTGGTAGTTGCCCGGCACGTCACCGCGAAACTCCCGCGACCACTCACTCGGCCCCCAGACCAGGACCATGTTCTGGTCGAAGTTGGTCGGCGCCACCGCGCAGGCCAACCGGCCGCGCCGGTGCAGTTGTGCCGGGCCCAGGTCGAAGCCGGACCAGTAGCTCCAGTAGGCGAACGTGCAGCGGGGCCGCTCGTCGTACTTCGGCAACGCGAGGGTGCGGGCGACGAACGAGTTCCGGCCGTCGGCACCGACCACGATCCGGGCCCGCTCTTCGACCAGCTCTCCGTCGACCGCACGCCCCCGGATACCGACGACCTGCCCGTTCTCGACAATCAGCTCACGAACGGTGAAGTTGGTCCGCACCTCGGCGCCGGCCTTGGCGGCCGCGCCGACCAGGATCTCGTCGAGCACCCGGCGCCGCACGGACGCATAGCTCTGCACCACGCCCGAGTCGTCGCCGTGCAGGTCCCGGAAGTACTCGCGCAGCAGTTCGGTCGGCACCGAGCCGGTCAGCGAGATGCCGTCGTTGACCACCTCGACCGTGGTGTGCGCCGGTGTGACCGCCAGGACCTCGTCCAGCAGTCCCCACCGGTTCAGGTAGGACATCCCGTGCGGCCAGAGGAAGTGCGTCGAGATGACGTCGCTGGGAAACGAGGAGCGGTCCACCACGAGCACCCGGTGTCCGCGCTGGGCGAGCAACAGGGCGGTGGACGCACCCGAACAGCGGGCGCCGATGACGATCGCGTCGTACAACTGAATCGATCCTTCGTTGGTGTGGCGGTGGCGGCGCAGGTAGCAGCGGCGGAAGACCCACCTGAGAGCGGCCCCGGGGTCCGCGGATCGCGCAGGTCACCCGGGTTGCGTACGGCGTCGGCCACCGTTTCCGGTGGCTGCCTCTGCCACACCTACCGATCGAGTCGGTAGGCCCGGCGGAGAGCGTAGCTTATGTCCACAGTGGATTGGAACCGTTCGGAGTGGGTACCCGAGTTCACTTCAGTGGACTGGCGCCGCGAACAGATCGAGCGGATCAACGGCAGCTGCGGACGCGCGGCGGGCCGGGCTTGGCCCTCCCAACCGGGTCGCTGCAAAAGCGGAAACTCCGGTATAACGAGCATGCTGTTCCGCTGGCCGGCATCGCCCCCCTCGGAGTGCCATGACGACGCAGTTGCGTGACCGTCTCGACGACATACTTCGAGCTGGCCAGGTCGACGGTCTGCACACCGTCGCGGCGGTTCGCGGTGGTCACACCGTGCTGGAGTACTACGGGGCCGGTGAGGACTTCGCCTGGGGCGACTCGCTGGGCGTCGTCGAGTTCGGGCCCGGGGTCCTGCACGACATCCGGTCCGTCACCAAGAGCGTGACCGTCCTGTTGTACGGCATCGCGCTCGGCGAAGGGCTGGTCCCGCCGCCGGCGGAGCCGCTCCTGCAGCGGTTCCCGCAGTACCCCGACCTGGCGGCCGACCCCTGGCGTGCCCGGCTCACCGTCGAGCACGCACTGACGATGTCGTTGGGCGTGGAATGGTGCGAAGACCTCCCGTACAACAGCCCGGCCAACGCCGAGATCGCGATGGAGCTGGCGCCGGACCGGTACCGGTACATCCTGGAGCGGCCGATCCTCGAGCCGCCCGGCACCCGATGGACCTACTGCGGCGGTGCCACGGCTCTGCTCGGCCGACTGATCGCCGACGGCACCGGGCAGTCGCTGCCGCAGTACGCGCAGGCCGTGCTGTTCGCGCCGCTGGGCATCGGCAGCTTCGACTGGATGACCGGCGCGGACGCAGTGGCCTCCGCCGCGTCCGGGCTGCGACTCGCGCCCCGCGACCTGGCCCGGATCGGCGAGCTGGTGCTGGCCGGGGGGACCTGGGACGGTCAGCGGATCGTCCCCGCCGACTGGATCCACACGATGCTCCAGCCACGCCTGCAGACCAGCTGGGGCGCGCGGTACGGCTACCAGTGGTACATCGAATCCATCGAGGGCCATCGGCTGGTGGCGGGCATGGGCAACGGCGGCCAACGCCTGTTCGTCCTGCCCGACCTGGACCTCACCGTGGCCATCACCGCCGGCAACTACGACGACCCCGACCAGTGGCGGACCCCGCTCACGGTGCTGGCACGGGTCATCCTTCCCGCAATGGCTTGACGGCAGCGCGCCCGCCGGTCAGCCCACCGGCGGGGCACACCTCTGGCGTGCACAGGAGTCGGACTCTGACACGTCAGGCGGCCAGGGTGGCGTAGCGGCCGGCGCGCTCCAGCAGGCCGTCGTGGCTGCCGGACTCGACGATCCGGCCGTGGTCGAGCACCGCGATCCGGTCCGCGTTGCGCACCGTGGAGAGCCGGTGCGCGATGGTGATGGTGGTACGCCCCCGGGCCACCTCGTCGAACGCCCGCTGCACCGCGCGCTCGGTCTCGGTGTCCAGCGCGCTGGTGGCCTCGTCGAGGATCAGGATGCGCGGGTCGCGCAGCAGCGTACGGGCGATCGCGAGGCGCTGCTTCTCGCCGCCGGAGAAGCGGTGTCCCCGCGAGCCGACCATGGTGTCGTAGCCGTCGGGCAGCCCGGCGATCAGGTCGTGGATCTGGGCGGCGCGGGCGGCGGCCTCGATCTCGGCGTCGGTGGCGTCCGGCCGGGCGTAGCGCAGGTTCTCCCGCACGGTGGTGTGCAGCAGGTACGTCTCCTGGCTGACCACGCCGACGATCGCGGCCAGATCGGCCAGGCGCAGGTCGCGCAGGTCGACGCCGTCGACGGTGATCCGGCCGCTCGTCGGGTCGTGCAGGCGGCTGATCAGCGCGGCCAGGGTGCTCTTGCCGGAGCCGGTCTCGCCGACCAGTGCCAGGCCGCTGCCGGCCGGCACGTCGAGGGTGATCCCGGCGACGGCGGCGGTGTCGCTGCCCGGGTAGCGGAAGGTGACGTCGCTCAGGCGCAGCTCGCCCCGGATCCGGCGCGGGTCGACGTCGACCGGCTCGGCGGGGTCGTCCACCTCGACCGGCAGGTCCAGGTACTCGAAGATCCGGGCGAACAGCGCCAGCGAGGCGGTCACGGAGACGCCCACGTTGAGCAGGCCCATCAGGGGGCGGAACAGCCCGCCCTGCAACGCGGTGAAGGCGACCAGGGTGCCGATGCTGAGCGTGCCGGCGGCGCCGGGCAGCCCGGCGCTGAGGTAGATGACCGCCGGGATGGCGGCGAAGACGACGCTCATGGTGGCCATCCGCCAGCGGCCGGCGAGTTCGGAGCGCAGTTCCAGGTCCACCAGGCGGTCCGACGAGGCGGCGAAGCGGGCGGCCAGGGCGGGGCCGGTGCCCAGCGTCTTGGCCAGGTGCACGCCGCTGACGGACAGCCCCTCCTCGACGGTGACGTTGAGGTCGGCGAGTTCGCGCTGGCGTTGCGCGGTGATCTCGCGGCGCAGGTGGGCGACGCGTCGGGTCAGCCAGATGGCCGGCGGCAGCACGACGAGCGAGACCAGCGAGAGCCGCCAGGAGAGCGCGACCATCGCCGCCGCCGTCGCGACGACGGTGGTCAGGTTGGCCGCGATCGAGGTGGCGGTCGAGGTGACCACGCTCTGCATGCCGCCGATGTCGTTGGTGATGCGGGACTGCACCTCGCCGGTGCGGGTGCGGGTGAAGAACGCCAGGGACTGCCGTTGCAGATGGGTGAAGACGTCGGTGCGCAGCCGGTGCATGACCTGCTGGCCGACCCGGGTGGAGATCCAGGTCTGGAGCACGCCGAGCACCGAGGTCACGGCGGCGACGGCGACCATGCCGGCCACCAGCCAGCCCAACAGCGGCAGGTCACGCTCGGGCAGGGCCCGGTCGATCACGGCGCGGAGCAGGAAGGGCGAGGCCATGGCGAGCACCGAGGAGACCACGATGATCGCGGTGACGGTGGCGAGCGCCGCCCGGTGCCGGGCGAAGAGCGCGCCGATGCGCCGCAGGGACACCTGGCGGGCCTGCGCCTTCTCGGCGGCGCTGACCTTGCGGGGGCCGCGGTCGCGGCCGGAGGGGACGGGTTCCAAGGGATACTTCCTCACGTAGGAGATGCTGAGGTTGCCTCAACATGAGGGAACAACAGCTCCTGCTGCTACCGTATTCCCCGTGACGGCAGACACGGACGACGCCGGGGACGGCCTCGCCGAGGCGTTCTGGGCGGTGACCCGGCGGCTGCGCCACCGCACCCGCGAGGCGCTCGCGCCCTGGGACGTCACGCCCGGGCAGTCCCGGGCGCTCGGCATGCTGATGCGGCACGACTCGCTGCGGCTCAGCGCGCTCGCCGAGCACCTGCGCATCGCCCCGCGCTCGGCCACCGAGGTCGTCGACGACCTCGAGGCGCGCGGGCTCGTGCGGCGCCGGCCCGATCCGGCGGACCGGCGCGCCACCCTGGTCGCGCCGACCGAGGAGGGCACGCGCGCCGGCGCCGCCATCCACGCCGCCCGCCGGGCCGCCGCCGAGGACCTGTTCGGCCGCCTCGCACCCGCCGACCGGGAACAGCTCGCCCGCATCCTGCGTACGCTGCGCGACTGACCGCCCGACGCGCGCGGCACCGGGGTTTGCCGCCCCCGGCGGCGGGTAGCCCAGCCACCCGTCCTGCCGACGGGACCGGGTCCCCCGAGCGGGCGGCCCGGCACACCTGCGACGCCGACAGGAGTGATCACGGTGGGTCGGATGCCCCGGAAGCCCGGTGACCGCTGACGATGTGCGGCATCAGTGGCGAGGCGAGGTTCGACGGGTCGACGCCGGACGCCGGCGCGGTGACCCGGATGACCGAGGCGATGCGCTCCCGGGGCCCCGACGGGGAGGGCCTCTTCGACGACGGCTGGGTGATCCTCGGGCACCGCCGGCTCACCATCATCGACCTCACCGAGGCCGGCTCCCAGCCGATGGTCCGCGACGACCTGGGGCTGGCGCTGGTCTTCAACGGCTGCGTCTACAACTATCCCCAGCTGCGCGAGGAGCTTCGCGGCGCCGGGCACACGTTCCACTCCACCAGCGACACCGAGGTCGTCCTGGTGGCGTACGCGCAGTGGGGCGAGCACTTCGTCGACCACCTGGTCGGCATGTTCGCCGTCGTGCTGGTGGACCGGCGGCGGCGCCGGCTCGTGCTGGCCCGCGACCGGCTCGGCATCAAGCCGCTCTACCTCGCCGAATCATCCGGCCGGCTGCGGTTCGCCTCCACCCTGCCGGCGCTGCTGCGCGCCGGCGACGTGGACACCTCGATCGACCCGGTGGCGCTGCACCACTACCTCTCCTGGCACTCCATCGTCCCGGCGCCCCGCACCGTCCTGCGCGGCATCCGCAAGCTCCCCCCGGCCACCGTACGCGTCGTCGAGGCCGACGGGCGCAGCCGCCAGCACGTCTACTGGCGGCCCGACTACGCGCGGGACCCCGCCCACGCCGGCATGGACGCCGGGGACTGGCGGGCCGCCGTCGGGGAGGCGCTGCGCGAAGCGGTACGGCGGCGGCTCGTCGCCGACGTCCCCGTCGGCGTGCTGCTCTCCGGCGGCCTGGACTCCAGCATGATCGTGGCGCTGCTGGCCGAGGCCGGGCAGCGGCACCTGCAGACCTTCAGCATCGGCTTCGACAGCCGCGGCGGCGAGGCCGGCGACGAGTTCCACTACTCCGACCTGGTCGCCCGCACGTTCGGTACCGACCACCACCGCATCCGGCTCGCCGACGACGACCTGGTCCCGGCGGTACGGCGGACCGTGCACGCGATGACCGAGCCGATGGGCAGCCACGACGTGGTCGCCTTCCACCTGCTCTCCGAGCAGGTCGCCCGACACGTCAAGGTGGCCCAGTCCGGCCAGGGCGCCGACGAGGTCTTCGCCGGCTACGGCTACCACCAGCCCCTCACGCGGGTGCCCCGCGACGACGCGGCGGCCACCTTCGCCGACGCGTTCTTCGACCGGGACCACGCCGAGCTGAGCCGGGTGGTGGACCCGGCGTACGCCTGCGACCGCGACGCCAGCCGCGAACTGCTCGCGGCGGACCTGGCCGCGCCGGGCGCGCAGACGGCGCTGGACGCGGTGCTGCGCATGGACACCCACCTGATGCTGCCCGACGACCCGGTCAAGCGGGTGGACAGCATGAGCATGGCGTGGGGGCTGGAGGTGCGCACCCCGTTCCTGGACCAGGACCTGGTGGCCCTGGCTGCGGCCTGCCCACCCGAGCACAAGGTGGCCGACGGTGGCAAGGGCGTACTCAAGGAGGTGGCCCGCCAGGTGCTGCCCGTCGAGGTGGTCGACCGGCCGAAGGGCTACTTCCCGGTGCCGGCGCTGCGCAACGTCGACGGGCCGGTGCGGCAGCTCGTCGCCGAGGCCCTCGCCGCGCCCGCCGCCCGCGAGCGCCGCCTGTTCCGCCGCGAGTACGTCGCCGAGCTGCTCGCCGAGCCGGACCGGGCGCAGGCCGCCGCCGGCAGCAACAAGTTGTGGCAGCTCGGCCTGCTGGAACTCTGGCTCCAGTCCCACGACATCCGCTGACCGCCTCCCGGCCGACGCGCACCGCGGTCGCCGGTTGCGGCGACGCCGTCGAGCCCACGAGTGGAACACCACGGGTCTCTCCACCGCCCGGTGACACCCGTGGTGTTCCACCGGCCCGCTGCCGCCACCGGCCAGCTGACGCCACCGGGTTGCTGACGCCACCGGGTTGCGGCTCGCGCCGGGCGGGACGGGTCAGGCGGCACAGCTCAAGCGGCGCGGGGTCAGGCGGCGCAGGTCACGCAGCGCAGGTCAGGGCGGCGCAGGTCAGGGCGGCGCAGGTCAGGGCGGCGCGGGTCAGGCGGCGCGGGTCTCGGCGGCCAGGTGGTCCAGGACGGCGCGCACGTCGTCGCCGGTGCGGGCCATGACCCGGCGCTGCCGGGTGGCGCCGTTGCCGTCGCGCCGCAGCCGGACCAGCTGGTCGCGTACGTAGTCGAGGTCGCCGTGGCGGACCAGCGCCGGCGCGACCGTGTCGACGAGCTCACCGACCAGGTCCCAGGCGGGACGGGCGACGCCGGCGCGCAGGTCGATCAGGTCGCCCTCCAGCCCGTCGTGGGCGGCCCGCCAGTGCGCGGCGGAGACCAGGCAGTCCCGGATCCGTCGGGCGGGGACCCCGGCGCGGGCGTCGTCGGCCATCGTCGCGACGAGCGCACGGACCAGCCCGGCGACCAGCACGGTGTCGTCCACCGCCGGGCAGACGTCGCCCACCCGCACCTCCACGGTGGGGTACGCGGCCGACGGGCGCGCGTACCAGTAGACCATCGCCGCGTCGAGCATGATCCCGGCGTCGATCAGCTCCGCCACCGTCGCGTCGTAGTCGGCGACCGACTCGAAGTGCGGGGTCGGCCCGATGCTGGGCCAGCGTTCCAGCTGCATGGAGCGCCAACTGGCGTGCCCGGTGTCGCGCCCGTCGTGCAGCGGCGAGTTGGCGGTGATCGCCTGCACCACCGGCAGCCAGGGGCGCAGGTGGTTGCAGACCTGGATGGCCAGTTCGCGGTCGGGCATCCCGACGTGCACGTGGCAGCCGCAGACGGCGGGGTCGTGCGCCACCGGCCCGAACCGCCGGGACATGGCGTGGTAGCGCGGTTTGTCCGGCACCGTCCGGTGCGGCTCGTGCACGGGCGTGGCACCGACCGCGACGAGCCGCGCCCCGGCGGCCTCGGCCGCGTCGCCGACGGAGCGGCGCAGCGCCACCAGGTGCGCGCGCAGCTCGGCCAGGTCGGCGGTGACCGGCGTGACCATCTCCACCATGCTGTGCCGGAACTCCTGCCGGCTCTGGTCCCGCGCGCTGCCGGACAGGGCGGTGAGCACCCGGTCGGCGACCGGCAGGCTCTCCCCGGTCTGCGGATCGAGCAGGAGGTACTCCTCCTCGACCCCGAGCGTCAGCGTGGTCTGGTCGGAAGCGGTGGCAAGTGCCGGACGGTACGTCATGGGCGCTCGCGTCCGTTCGTCGGGCGACGCGCCGGGCGCCGCGCTGCCGGACGACCCGAGTTCCCGGCCCGCTGCCTGGGCAAACGCGCGGGGCGAGGGCGTCATCCGCCCGTCAGTACCGAGCTCGCCCGGCTGTCCAGGAAGGCGCGTTCGGCCGCGTTGTCCGTCCGCTCGGCGGCCGTCCGGTACGCCCGCGCCGCCTCCCCCGCCCGGCCGAGCCGCCGCAGCAGGTCCGCCCGGACGGCGTGGAACACGTGGTACCCAGCCAGGTCGAGCCGCTCGACGGCCGCCAGCCCCGCTGCCGGCCCGGCCACCTCGGCGAGCGCGACGGCCCGGTTCAGCGCCACCACCGGCCCCGGGGCGTACGCGGTGAGCTGGTCGTACAGCCGGAGGATCTGCGCCCAGTCGGTGCCGGCGGCGCCGGGCGCGTCGCTGTGCACGGCGGCGATCGCGGCCTGGATCTGGTACGGCCCCGGCCGGTCGCGGCGCAGGCAGCGGCGGACCAGGGCCTGCCCCTCGCCGACGAGCCCGGCGTCCCACCGGCGGCGGTCCTGCTCGGGCAGCGGCACCAGCGCGCCGTCGGCCGTGGTGCGGGCGGGGCGGCGCGCCTCGGTGAGCAGCATCAGCGCCAGCAGCCCCAGCGCCTCGGGCTCGTCCGGCATGAGCCGCACCAGCAGCCGGCCGAGCCGGATCGCCTCGCCGCACAGGTCGTCGCGGACCAGCCGGTCGCCGGAGCTGGCGGTGTGCCCCTCGGTGAAGATCAGGTAGAGCACGGCCAGCACGGCGGGGAGCCGGTCCGGCAGGTCGGCGTCGCCGGGCACCCGGTACGGGATCCCGGCGTCGCGGATCTTGGCCTTGGCCCGGACGATCCGCTGGGCCATGGTCGCCTCCGGCACCAGGAACGCCCGGGCGATCTCGGCGGTGCCCAGCCCGCCCAGCAGCCGCAGGGTCAACGCGACCCGGGCGGCGGGGCCGAGCGCCGGATGGCAGCAGGTGAAGATGAGGCGGAGCCGGTCGTCGCGCACGGGTCCCTCCTCGGCCGGTACGTCGCGGACGTGCAGCAGGGCGGCCTGGGCGTGCCGGTCGGCGCGGGAGGCCTCCCGGCGCAGCCGGTCGACGGCCCGGTTCCGGGCGGTGGTGATGATCCAGCCGGCCGGGCTGGGCGGCGGCCCGTTCTCGGGCCACCGTGCCACCGCCACCGTGAACGCCTCCTGCACCGCCTCCTCGGCGAGGTCGATGTCGCCGAGGAGGCGGACCAGGACGGCGACCGCGCGGCCGTACTCCGCGCGGAACACCGCCTCCACGTCGGGCATGGTCAGCTCTCGCCCTGGAAGGGGCGCACCTCGATCGGCAGGGTGGTGGCCAGCGCGTACCGGCGGCCCCACGCCAGCGCGGCGTCGAGGTCGGGCGCCCGGAGGATGGTGATCCCGCCGAGGTGTTCCTTGCCCTCGACGAACGGCCCGTCGGTGACCAGCACCTCGCCGTCGGACGGCCGCAGCACGGTCGCCGTGTCGGGCGCGTGCAGCCCCTGGCCGAACACCCAGCAGCCGGACGCCTCCAGCTCCTCCCGGATGGCGCCCAGCTCACGCATCACCCCGGCCAGGAACTCCGGGTCCGGCAGCCCGTCACCGTCGGGCTGGTGGATGCTGAGCAGGTACTGCTTCATGGCCCCTCCTCGCGTCGGCGGCCGGCGGCGCCGCCGGCCTCTCATCCTCCACACGAACGGGGCGGGCCAGGATCGACAACCCGCCGGAAATTGGTCCGTCGACGGCCGGCGTCGGTCAGCGCGGGGTGGCCGCCAGCAGGCCGGCCACGGCGTCGACGGTCTCCGGATGCGCGGCCAGCAGCGCGGTCAGGCCGGCGGGAACGGCGGTGGTGGCGGCGTCCACCTCGCGCCAGCCGCCGTCGCAACCGAGCAGCGCGGCGACGGCGTCCACGCTCTGCGGGTGGGCCGCCAGCAGGGCGGCGACCGGCCCGGACACGGTGGCGGGGACCGCCGGCGTCGACGGCGGCGGCGAGGCCGACCACGGCGGCACCCAGGCGTCCAGCGCGGCCAGCGAGCCGGGGAACGTACGCCCCGCCTCCCGCACCAGCAGCGGCACCAGCTCCGCGCCGTGCTCGCGCAGCGTGGTGATCAGGGTGGGCAGCCACGGCAGCAGGACCGGGTCGGGCAACCGGGCGAACGCGGACGACATCACCTCCACGACGAACGGCGCGAGCCCCGGCACCGGCTCCAGGGCCTGCACGAAGCCGCTGAGGTACTGCGGGAAGGCGGGCACCACCAGCGGGTTGGCGAGCAGCGCGGCGCACCGCTCGCGCAACTCGGCCAAGGGCAGCAGGCCCAACTGGTGCCGGACGGCCCAGAGCAGCGCCACCTTGGCCGGCGCCTCCGGATGGGACTGCGCGACCGCGAGTTCGAGCTGGGACCGGTCGCAGCCCAGGGAGAGCGCCAGGCTCTCCATGCCGAACAGGAAGCCCAGCATGGCGCCGACCTGACGCACGCCGCTCTCCTCGTCGAGGAACGCGGTGGGCAGCAGGGTGCAGTAGTGCGCGTACCCGGTGGTCACGAACGCCTCGCACCAGGCCGGCAGCGGCCCGGTGGCACGGTGGTGGGCCAGCAGCCGCCGGATCCGGCGCAGCACCTCGGGGGCGTCGTCGACGGTGCGTTCGGCGGCGAGCAGCTCCACCGCCCGGGCGCCGAGCTCGTCGACCAGGCGCGGGCTGTCGAGCAGCCGGATGGCGTCCTCGACGGCCCCCAGCGCGACCGAGGCCGTCGCCTCCGGGCCCCGCACGGCGCGACGCAGGCGCTGCTCCAGCACCTGCTCGACGGTCACCCCCTCGTAGCCCAGCTCGATCAGCGCCCGCTGGCTGCGGCCGAGGGCCAGGTCCCAGCTCTCCTGGATCGAGCGCTGCCCCAACCGGCGCTCGCCCATGATGGGCCGGACCGCGTCGCGGGGCAGCAGGTGCCGCAGCCGCCACAGCAGATCCGAGCAGGGCGCCAGCTCGGGGTTGGCCCGCAGGTCCACCAGGGCCCGCTGGATCGTGCGCTTCTCCAGGTCCAGCCCGAGCGGGGCGAGCCGGTCGTGGACGTCGCGGGCGAGCGGCGGAAGGGCCTCGTAGCCCACCTGACCGACCCGGTCGCCGCCGAACAGGATCTCGCAGAGCCGGCGGACGTCCCGGCGGCCCGGGACGACGTCCTTCTCGATGCAGGTGACCGCCGCGTCGGCGAAGTCGTACGGCGTGGGGCGCGCGCGGTTGCGCAGGCCGGCGAGGAGGATCGAGGTCTCGAAGACGGCGATCGCGTCGGCGGTGCTGGCCAGGTAGCCGTTGCGCCGGGCCAGCCGGACGATGTCGACGCACCAGCCGCGCAGCTCCGCCTCGTCCAGGCCCTGCGTCGCCGGCGGCTGCGCCAGGTAGCCGGAGAGCCGGTCGGCGACTTCGGCGGCGGGTGCGGGCGCCGGGGTGGCGCGGCGGCGGCCACCGGTGCGGGTCCGGCCGCCCCGCTGCCCCTCCAGCCGGAACGGGCTCAGCTTGGTGCGGGCGACCGCCCTCGTCCAGGTGGCGGAGGCGATCGACACCGATCCGGGCGCGAGGCCGAACTGCGCCTCGATGGCGGAGTGGCTGGACGGGATGAGCCCGTAGTGCCACCGGGTGCCGGTGCGCGGGCCGATCTCGAAGGGGGCGTCGGCCCGCAACCCGAACTGCTCCACCCGGCTGGCGGCGTGGAACGCGCCGCAGACGTAGAGGCAGTCGGCGGGGTCGGCCCCGGAGGCGGCGAGGTGCTGCCGCATCCGGGTCCACATGTAGCGCTCGCGGTCCTCGTCGCGGTCCTGCCGCTCCGCCCCGGCTGGGCGCAGCCGCCGGAACAGGCTGCCGATCAGCACCATCACCTGCCGGTAGGTGTCGTGGTCGGCGTCGGCCAGCGGCTGCTCGACGTACTGGTCCCACCACTCCGACCAGTGCCGGACCTTGCCGTGGTGCAGGAGGTACGCCTCCAGCTCCGCGAAGCGGGGCCGCAGGTCGCCGATCTCGACGCCGACCGCGTCGCCGTGCAGGGCAGCCTCCTCCCCCGCCGGCGCGGCGGCCTCGACGTCCCCGCCGGCCGGGGCCTCGTCGGCGGGGCGGCGCGGCGACCACTGGAAGACGTGGTCGGTGGAGCGGTCCACCAGCACCAGCTCGACGCCCGGCGTCTCCAGCGCGTACGCGATGGCCTGGTATTCGGCGCTGGCCTCGGTGATCGGCGCGACCACGCTGAGCGGTCCCCAGTCGGCCGGGAAGCCGTCCAGCTGCGAGGCGAAGGCCTGCACGGCCACCGGGAGACTGCAGTTGCGCAGCTCGCCCAGCAGCGGCTGGAGGTCCTCGCAGAGCTCCAGGTAGATCACCTTCGGCTGCTTCGCGCGCAGCCTGCGGACCATGGCCAGCGCGGACGCCGGGGAGTGGTGGCAGACCGGGAAGATCTCCAGTTCCTCGCCGAGGGCGCGGTCGACGTCGTCGACGATGCCGGCCAGGATCTCCGCGACGGCGCCCGAGCTGCCGGCGAAGGCGCCCGCGGCGGCCGTGAGCTGCTCGCGCAGCGCGCCGAACGGCCCGGCGGTGGTGGGGGCGGTCACGACAGGGCGGCGATCGCCTGGCGGCCACCGTCGAGGAAGCCCTCCCAGCCGCCGTCCTGCTTGGCGCGCGGCTCGACCACCCCGTGCAGGTACTTGTTGAGGATCGCCAGATCCTCCGGGCTGCGCCGGGCCAGCGAGCCGACCAGCGACCCGGCCAGCGTCGCGGCGCGCAGGGTGCGGTCGCCGAAGAACTGGCTGTGCAGGATGGCGTCCTCCAGGACGCCGATCTGTTCGGCGGTGGACAGCGCCGACTCCAGCTTCTCGTCGTCGCTGGTCGCCGAGGTGGCGGCGGCGCGCAGGTCGGCGAAGCTCTGCAACAGGATGTCGAGCAGGGTGGGCGGCACGTCCAGCGTGATCTGGTGGCGGCGCAGCAGCTCCTCGGTGCGGAAGCGGACGATCTCGGCCTCGCTGCGCTTGTTGGTCACCACCGGGATCCGGACGAAGTTGAACCGCCGCTTGAGCGCGGAGGAGAGGTCGTTCACGCCCCGGTCCCGGCTGTTCGCGGTGGCGATGATCGAGAAGCCGGGCTTGGCGAAGACGATGTTGTCGTGGTCCAGCTCCGGGATGGAGACGTACTTCTCCGACAGGATCGAGATCAGCGCGTCCTGCACGTCGCTGGTGGAACGGGTCAGCTCCTCGAACCGGCCGACGGTGCCCTGCTCCATCGCCGTCATGATGGGCGAGGGGATCATCGACTCCCGGGACTGGCCCCGCGCGATGACCATGGAGACGTTCCACGAGTACTTGATGTGGTCCTCGGTGGTGCCGGCGGTGCCCTGGACCACCAGGGTCGAGTTGCGGCAGACGGCGGCGGACAGCAGCTCGGCCAGCCAGCTCTTGCCGGTGCCCGGGTCGCCGATCAGCAGCAGGCCCCGGTCCGACGCCAGGGTCACGATGCTGCGTTCGACGAACGTACGGTCGCCGAACCACTTCTGCGGGATCTCTCGGTCGAGCCCGTCGGCCCGTTCCGAGCCGAGGATGAACAGGCGGACCATCCGCGGGCTCAGCCGCCACGAGAACGGCTTCGGATCGGTGTCGACCGACTCCAGGAAGTCGAGTTCCTCGGCGTACTTGACCTCGGCGGGGGCACGGAGCATCTCGGACATGAGGGGTTGTTCTCCTAGGTGAGGAAGCTCTTGAGCTCGAAGACGAGTTTGCGGATGTGACCGGAGATGACCGGCGTGCCCAGGTCCTTCAAGCGTTGCCGGAACCAGGGGTTGACGCTCTGCTGGCCCGAGCTGTTGACCGAGCCGACCGGGATGAACCGCACCCCGGAGCGGTGCACCGCCTCGATGCCGTCGAACAGCGGCTGGGAGCGGTTGAACTCGTAGAAGTCCGAGATCCACACCATGACCGTGTTCCTCGGCTCGACGATCTTGGGGCGGGCCAGCGCCATCGCGACCGGGCCGTCGTTGCCGCCGCCCAGCTTGGTACGCAACAGCACCTCGAACGGGTCGTGCACCCACGGCGTGAGGTCCAGCGCCCGCGTGTCGTACGCGATCAGGTGCACGTCCACCTTGGGCAGGCCGGCGAAGATCGACGCGAGGATCGTGCAGTTGACCATCGAGTCGACCATCGAGCCCGACTGGTCCACCACCACGATCAGCCGGGCCGGCGTGGCCCGGCGGGCGGTCTGCCGGTAGTAGAGCCGGTCGACGTAGAGGCGCTCGTCCTCCGGGCTCCAGTTGGTCAGGTTCTGCCAGATGGTGCGGTCGAGGTCGAGGTTGCGGTAGACCCGTTTCGGCGGCACGGACCGGTCGACGACGCCGACGCTGGTCTGCGCGACCTGGGTACGCAGCACCTCGGCGACCTCGTCGACGAACCGGCGGATGAGCGCCTTGGCGTTGGCCAGGGCCACCCCGGAGAGGTTGGCCTTGTCCCGCAGCAGCTGCTCGATCAGCGACATGCTGGGCGTCAGCCGGCTGGCCAGCACCGGGTCGGCCAGCACCTCCCGCAGGTGCATCCGGCGGACCAGGTCGCCCTCGATGCCGGCCAGCACCCCGCCGAGGCCGTCACCGCCGCCCTGCCGGCGCAGCCCGCCGGGCTCCATCCCGAGGGCCTGCTCGAACCAGCCGGCGTCGGACTGCCACCGGGCCAGCTGGCCGGCGTCGACCGCCCCGTGGCCGGTGGCGAACACGTTGAGCAGCAGCTTCGACACCAGCGCGGCGCGGCGTACCTCGGCACCGCCGGGCGCACCCGACGCACCCGGCGGCCCGTCGCCACCCGCAGCAGGCTCGGTGGCCGGGTCGGCGCCCGGCGCGGCGGCCTCGCCGGGTGCCGACGCGCTGGCGACGCCGGGCGCGGGCCCGTCAGGCGGCTCGGGAGCCGACGCGGCGGCCCCGGAAGCTGGCTCGGCGGGAAGGCCGGCAGCCGGCGCGTCGGGAAGGTCGGCGGCCGCAGGCGCGTCGGGCGTCGGGCTGAGCAGGCCGCGCAGCTCGTCGGCGACGGCCGGGAAGCGCTGGACGACGGTGTCCACCGACACCGCCGGATCCAGCAGGGCGGCCGGCAGCCCGAGGTCCTCGACGACCGCCATGCTGGCCGACTCCAGGGTGGGCTGCTCGTCGGGGTCGAAGAGCCGGGCCAGCAGCCGCCAGTAGAGCACCTGGCGTCGGTTGGCGTCGGCGAGGTCCGCGGGGGTCGGGGAGTCGCTCATCGGCGCAGCAACCGTCCCGCGCGCTCGCGCAGCACCGCCACGGCGTCGCCCGCCTTGGCCTCGGCCTTGGCGATCTTCGGGTCGGTGACCCCGCCCGCCCAGTCGCCGGTGTGCGCCTCGATCGGTCGGCGTTTGACGGTGGCCCGCACCGCCAGGGGTTGCAGCGACCACCGCCCGTCGTCCCACCGGATCAGGCCGAGGCACGCGGACGAGGCGGCCACCAGCTCGGGGGTGAGCGGGCCGCAGGACGGCAGCCGGTCGACCTCGACGGCGATCGGCTGGCCGTCGATCTCGAAGGTCGTCGTGCCGTCGTCGTCGCGCACGGTGTAGCCCTCCACCAGCACGGGCTCGGCGACCCCGACGGGGTGCCGCTCCAGGGGCGCCGACGCCGCCGCGACGGCCGTCGGCATCAGGACCCGGGCGGTGGCGAACGGGTCGGCCGGCTCGCCGGGTCGCACCCGGTCGTCGTGCCAGAGCAGGTCCGCCCCGTGCAGCGGCAGACCGGTGACCGTGAGGCTGCGCCGCTCGGCCAGCGCGGCCAGCAGCACGGGATGGGCGTCCAGCAGCCGCCACAGCGCGGGCCCGACGATCGTCTCCACCTTGACCGCGCCGACCGCGCAGCGGACCAGGCGCGGCGGTCCGCCGTCGGCCGGTTCGAGGATCGCGTGCACCTGCGCCTGCACGGCGGTGTCGTGCTCGTGCACGTCGACGCCGAGCACGAGCAGCCGCCCGGAGACCTCCTCGACGGCGGTCGGGACGGACGCGGCCGCCGTGTCCTGGGCGAGCAGCACGCCCCGGGCCCAGAGGTCGGCCCAGCGCCGCAGCGGCGGCTGCGCCATCGTGGCGACCGGCACGCAGGCGCGCAGCTCGGCGGCGAGCCCGTCGAGCAGCACCGCCAGCCGGCGCAGGCGGGGCTCGGCGAGGGCGGCCTCGACCGGCGCCCCCGCGGCGGCCACCAGCTCGTGGTCGACGCCGCCCCAGCCGGTCACCGCCACCTCGTGCAGCCAGGCGCGGGCGCCGGCGCTGGCCGCGGACCCGGCGCCCGAGGGCTCGGCCGTGCCGGGAGCCCAGGGGGCTCGGGCTCGGCCCAGCGCAGTGTCGAGCTGCCCGAGCAGCGCGTCGTGGGCGGCGCCGAGCAGCGCGCACCGGGCGCCGGCGAGGGCGAGGAGGTGTTCCTCGGCCACCGAGCCGGCGGTCACCTTGGCCACCGCCTCGGCGAGCCGGTCGCCGAGCGGGGTGGCGGTCAGCGCGCCGGCCAGGGCGGCCAGCGCGGCGGCGTCGTCCTCACCCACCCGGGCGAGGCCGCGCAGCAGGGCGTCGTCGAGGCCGGCGACCAGGTCGAGGGCGTCGGACAGGCCGGTCGGGGTGCCGTCGCGCAGGACGGCGAGCTGCGTGCCGAGCATCAGCGGCCCGCCCCGGTGGCCGGGAACCAGTGCAGCTCGGGCAGGGGGACCGCGCTGCCGGGCAGCTCCAGGTAGGACAGGTGGCGCAGGAAGCGACTGAACACGACGGCGGCGGGGGTCGGCTCGTGCCGCCCGTCGAGGGCGGCCAGCAGCTCCCGGGCCGTGGCCACTCCCGCTCCGACGTCGACCCGCAGGTAGCGGGCGACCCGGTCGGCGCCGTACTGGAGCAGCGCCTCGTCGGCCAGGGCGTGCAGGTGCTTGCACGGCACGCCGCGCAGCCCGCCGCAGGGGCGGTTGTTGTTGGTGCTGCAGTGGTAGGCGTGGGTGCCGGAGGCGATCGACGAGACGTAGACCCGGTCGACGTCCGACCCGCTGGAGACCACGCCCTGCAACCGCCCGTCGGCCAGCTCCAGGAAGGGCACCTTGGCCAGCTTGCGGGGCCGCGCCGGCGGCACCACCCGCACCGTGCTGCGCCGTCGCCACGCGGTCCGTTCCGCGTCAGCCACTGTCCGACCTCCCGTCCGCCGCTGCCGGCGCCGCCCATGACCATCCGCACGCCGGAGGGGTCGCCGGCGTCGCTGTGACGACAAGGATCATGGACCACGGGTACGACAGACCCTGAGTCGGGTTTACGGAGGGTGGTCGCTGCGGAGGCCGCCGCGCCCCTATGCTTCGGACACCGACGCCGACGGGAGGCGGGATGTCACCGGTCATCGCGGTCCCGGGCAGTGCCGGTGCCACCCGGGTCCACCACCTGTCACCGCGCGCTGCCGGACGCGTCCCGGTCACCGGACACACCGGCGGCGGGTCACTCGGCCGGGGCCGTCGGGATGCCGCCGACGCCCACCCCGGGGTGCGGTGTCGGGCCGTCGGGGCAGGCACCCGATGGTGTAGAAAAGGCGGGGTGAGCGCAGCGATGACGCGCGGCAGGACACACGGTCGCCGGACGGTCCACCGTGGCTGAGACCGAGCTGCCGCCACCGTCGGTGGACGCGGGGGCCGCCCTGGTGCGGCTGGGGGACATACCGCTGGCCGACCTGCTCGCCGGCGCCGGCGACGGCGTGCTGGCCCACGTGCTGGCCACGCTCGTGGCCGGCGACGAGCCGGGCCGGCAGCTCGACGTGTCGGCGTTCGAGTCGAGCTTCTGACGTGTCCGCCGACGCCCCGACGTCGGCCGCCCCGCCCCACCCTGACCACGCCGATCCGCCGACGCGGCACGGCCCCCTGGCGCTGGCGGCGGGGTCCTGCGGGCCCGCCCCGGTGGCCGAAGCGGCGCCGCCGGCCCGGGTCCGGCAGCTCGTGCTCAAGGTGCACAGCCGCTGCAACCTGGCGTGCGACCACTGCTACGTCTACCGCAGCGCCGACCAGCGGTGGCGGGAGCGGCCCCGGGTGATCGCGCCGGGCACCGTGGCCCAGGTCGCGCGGCGCCTCGGCGAGCACCTGGCACGGCACGGCCCCGACCGGGTACGCGTCGTGCTGCACGGCGGCGAGCCGCTGCTGGCCGGTCCGGCGACCCTCGACCGGACCGTACGCACCCTGCGGGCGGCACTGCCCCCGGGCGCGGCGCTCGACGTCGGCGTGCAGACCAACGGCGTGCTGCTGGACGAGGAGTTCCTGGCGCTGTGCCACCGCCACGACATCGACGTCGGGGTGAGCCTCGACGGCGGCCGGGCCGCCAACGACCTGCACCGCCGCTACCCCGACGGACGGGGCAGTTTCGCCGACGTGGCCGCCGCGCTGCGACTGCTCGGCCGCCCACGGCACCGGTCCCGCTGGGCGGGACTGCTCTGCACGGTCGACCTGGCCAACGACCCGGTGGGCGTCTACGAGTCGCTGCTCGCGTACGACCCGCCCCGCCTGGACCTGCTGCTGCCGCACGGCAACTGGAGCACTCCCCCGCCCGGGCGCCGGCCGGGCGGCACCGACACCCCGTACGGCGACTGGCTGGTGGCCGTCTTCGACCGCTGGTACGCCACGACGCCCCGCCGCACCGGGATCCGGTTGTTCGAGTCGCTGATCGCGCTGGTGCTCGGCGGCCGCAGCGGCACCCGTGCGGTGGGCTTCGCCGAGCCGGACGTCATGACGATCGAGACCGACGGCACCATCGAGGGCACCGACACCCTGAAGACCACCGACGACGCGTCGATGCGTACCGGCCTCGACGTCTTCCGCCACTCCTTCGACGAGGCGCTGCGGCACCCGTCGCTGGCGGGCCGGCCGACCGGTCCGGCCGCCCTGGCCCCCGCGTGCCGGGCCTGCCCCGTGCTCAGCGCCTGCGGTGGCGGCCTGTACGCGCACCGCTTCCACGCCGGCGCCGGCTTCGCGCACCCGTCGGTCTACTGCCCCGACCTCTACCGGCTGATCGACCACGTACGACGGGTGGTGGCCGCGGACGTCGACGCACTGCGCCGCCGCGCCCTGGCCGCTCCGCCCGCCGCCGCCCCGGCCCGGCGGCGGTGAGTCGGTGCTGCTCTCCCCCGCCCAGCTCGCCGGCCTCGCCGCGGGCCACGGCGACGACGCCACGCTCGAGGTGCTGCGCGCCGGTCAGCTCGGACGGCGGCGGCTGCTGACCGTCGCCGCCGCCCGCGCGGGCGGGACCGGTTCGCCGGCCGCGCGGTGCCTCGCCCTGCTCACCCGCGCCGAGCGGGCGGATCCGGCGGCCGTCGCCCACGTCCTGGCCCACCCGCCGGTCACCGGCTGGGCCACCGACGCCCTGCACGGCCGCCCCGACGCGGCCTACCTGGCCGGGCTGGCGGGGGCCGCCGCGCTGCGCGCGGGCCTTGCCTTCACGCTCGCCGTGCCCTGCCCGCAAGGCGTGCTGCTGCTGCCCACGGTGGGCGGCGCGGTCGGGCTCGGCGCCGGCACCGCGATCGTCCGCGGCACGGGTCGGCGCTACGACCCCGGCGCGGCCGGCGACGGGCGACCGCCGCCGGGGCTGTCGGTGCACGGGCCGGCCGGCGCCGTGCACGCCACCGACGGGTCGGGCGACGGGCACGCCCCGGCACGCGGGTGGCTGCCGAGCCGCCGGCTCACCCCGGGCCCCGACGCGCCCCCGACCGAGGTGCTCGTCGACGACCAGGATCCGCACCGGAGCCGCTACCACCGGCCGCCGACGAACCGCCTGGACGACGCCACGGCGGACCGCCTCGACCGGCTGGCCGGGCAGGCGTGGCACTGGCTGACCGACCGGCTGCCGGCGCACGCCCGGGGGCTGGCAGCGCTGCTGCGTACGCTGGTGCCGCTCACGCCGCCGCCGTCCGGGCACCCGGTCAGCGCCACCAGCCGTACCGCACTGGGTGCCATCGCGCTCTCCGTGCCGGCCGACCCGCAGACGCTCGCGCTGCTGCTGGTGCACGAGTTGCAGCACACCAAGCTGGGCGCGCTGCTGGACCTGCTGCCGCTGCACGCGCCGGGCGGCCCGGCCCGCTACCGGGCGCCGTGGCGATCAGACCCCCGCCCCGTCGGCGCGCTGTTGCAGGGCGCGTACGCGCACCTCGGGGTGGCCGAGGTGTGGCGCTGCCGACGACACGAGGACGTCCGCTGCGCGTTCGAGTACGCGTACTGGCGGGTGCAGACCGCGCGGGCCGTCGCGCAGCTCGCCGGTAGCGCGGAGCTGACCGACGACGGGCGGGCCTTCGTGGCGGGCATGGCCGGCACCCTGCGCGGCTGGCAGCCCACCGGCGACGCGCGGGTCGAGGCGGCGGCGCGCGACGTCGCGGACGGCGGGGCGGTGCGCTGGGCGCTGGCCAACCTGGTCCCCGACGACGACGGCGTGGCGGAGGTGGCGTACGCCTGGCGGCGGGGTCGGCCGCCGCCACCGATCGCCGCACCCGCCGTCGTGCCCGGCCCGGCCCGGCCCGCGTCGACCGGCGACACCGGCGCGGAGGCGGCGGTGCGGCGGCGGCTGCTGGCGACGACGCAGCACAGCGGCACGGGCAGCGGCGGGGCGGACGCGACGGGGCAGGTGGACCGCGCCGACCGGGCGTACGCGGCGGGGGACGCCAGCGGCGCGCTGGCCGGATACCGCCGCCGGCTCGCCGGGGACCCCGGGGACGCCGACGCGCTGGTCGGCGTCGCGCTGGCCGCCGGGCGGCTGGGGCGTACCGCCGCCGCGCGGGTGCTGACCACCCGCCCCGACCTGGTCCGGGCGCTGTGCCGGCGGCTGCCCGGCGCCGACCCGCTGGCGGTCGCGACCTGGCTGGCCGACGGCCCCGACTAGCGCGCCCTCCCGACCGGGCCCGGCGCAGGGCGGGCGCCCGGACCAGACCGGCGCTCAGAGCAGGGCGGGCTCGATGTAGCCGTTGAACCGGTCGCGCTGGCGGGCCTGGACCACCCGCGGGTTGTCGCCACCGAACAGCTGCACCAGCTGGCCGAACGCGTCGTCGTAGAGGGCGCGGCCGGCGTCGGCCTCGCTCTCGGTGGCGATCCTGCTGACCGCGAGGTTGAGCGCCGCCGAGACGCTGTCCGGGTGCTCGGCGCCGAGGGCCCGGATCAGCTCGACGTACGCGGTGGTGTCCAGCAGCAGGGCGGCGTCGCGCTCGCCGAGCGCGAACAGGTCGTTGGCGAGGTTGAGCGTGGCGAGCAGGGTGTGCGGGTGCCGCTCGCCGAGGCTGGCGAGAAGCTGGTCGCGGACCCGCTGGGCGAGGTCGAGCGCCTGGGGGTGTTCGCCGCCCTTGCGCAGGAACACGCCGAGGTTGTTGAGGCAGGCCAGGGTGATGGCGTGGTCGGCGCCGAGGACCTCGGTGTACGCGTCACGCAGCCGCCGCGCCATCCGCAGCGCGGTCGGGTTGTCGCCCACCGCCGACCAGGTGGTCGCCAGCGCCATCTCGCAGGAGAGGGTGTCGGCGTGCTCGCCGCCGAGGGTGCGCTGGTAGCGCACCACCGTGCGTTCCAGCACCCGGTGCGCGTCGGCGAAGCGGCCGAGCTGGCGCAGGGTCAGCGCCAGCTCCTTGGCGGTACGCAGGGTCTCCGGGTGGTCGGGGCCGATGATCTTCTGCTGGTTGGCGGAGGTGCGTTGCAGGACGCTGTGCGAGCGCCACAGCTCCCCGGTGTCGCGCAGCCCTCGGCCGTAGTTGCTGGCGGAGGCGAGGGTGGACGGGTCCTCGTCGCCGAAGCGTTCCCGGCGCCGCTCGTAGATGTGCTGGTCGAGCTGGGCCGCCTCCCGGAAGTGGCCGACGAGCCGCAGCGACACGGCGAGGTTGTTCTCGGCGGTCAGCGTACGGCCGCTGTCCTCGCCGAAGCTGCGGACGCTCAGCTCCAGGGTGCGCCGGTCGCGCTGCTCGGCGTCGTGGTAGCGGCCCTGGGCGCGCAGGTCGGCCCCGAGGCTGCGGGCCGTCATCAGGGTGTAGAGGTGGTGCTCGCCGAAGATCCGCCGCTGCCGGTCGTAGACGTCCTGGTCGATCTCGAAGGCCCGGTCGAAGAGGCTCTGCGCGCGCAGGACGTTGGCCAGGTGGAACCGCATCCGCAGCTTGGTGGGGTCGTCGTCGTCGGTGTCGCGCCACCGCTCCAACGCGTCCTCGGCCAGCGAGCGTGCGGACTCGTAGTCCCCGCGCCGGTAGAGGTAGCGCACGGTGTCGGCGACGAGCTGGCGGGCCTCCTCGGCCGTCGACTCGTGCAGCGCCGAGGGACGTACGTGCGGCCACAGCTCGGCGTAGCGCGGCCAGTTGGCCGGCTTGTCCGGATCGCGGGGGCTGGCGGCGGCGAGTAGCGACTGGGCCTCGCGACGGGTCTCGGCGGGGTCGTCGAGCTGGTCCTTGATGACGAGCTGCACCAGCCGGTGGATGCGCACGGTGTTGTTCTCCGCGTCGACCTGGGCGAGGCCGTAGCGGCCCAGTTCGGCGGTGACCAGCCCCTGCAGGATCGGGTCGGTGAGGGTGGGGTCGAACGGGGCCATGAAGACGGCGAACCGCTCGCCGGTGAGCATCGCGACCGGGATCGGCTCCGGCGCGTAGTACGAGCACAGCTCCAGCAGGCGCGCGGCGGCGGGCTTCTCCTGCCGCAGCTGGCGCAGGGTCACCAGCCAGGTCGCGGCGAGCGTCTTGGAGTATCCGGCCGACTGCCGGCCCTCCAGGATGCGCAGCAGGCCGGGGGTGTCCAGCGAGGCGAGGTACTGCTGCACCGGCAGCGCCGTGGCCCGCAGGTAGGCGGCGCCCTGTTCCACCGCCAGCGGCAGGTCGCCGAGCTTCTCCGCGACCTGGGTCGCCTCCTCCTGGGTGAGGCCGCGGACGCGGTCGCGCAGCAGCTGGACGCTCTCCATCCGGTCGAAGACGGTCAGCTCGGTGGCGCCCGCGTACTCGCTCCAGGTCTGGTCGCGCGTGGTGAGCAGGACGTGCCCGGGGCCCTGCGGCAGCAGCGCCCGGGTGGCCCGCGACGGCTCGTCGGCGTTGTCCATGACGATCAGCCAGCGCCGGCCGGGGCCGCCCCGGCGCAGCGCGTCGAGCACCCGCCGGACCGCCTCGCCACCGCCGCCGGCGCCGAGCCCCATCGCCTCGGCGAGGTCGGCCAGCCCGCCCCGGATCCGTTCCTCGCTGTCGGCGGGGATCCACCAGACCACGTCGTAGTCGCGGGCGAAGCGGAGCGCGTACTCGGCGGCGAGCTGGGTCTTGCCGACCCCGCCGAGACCGTGGATCACCTGCACCCCTGAGGCGGGCGAGGCGGTCAGCCGGTCGCGCAGCGCCTCCAGCTGCGCCGCCCGGCCGACGAAGGTGGTGCCGTGCTGGCGCACGTTCCACACCGCCGGGAACGTTCCGGGGAACCGGCCGACCGCCCGCCCGGTCACGGTGTGCGCGGGTGCGCCCACCTCCTCGAGCAGCAGGGTCCGGGCGGTGCCGGCGTCGACGTCGCTGAGGTCGACCGGGGTGCGGTCGGTGTAGGGCAGGGCGAGCCGGGACTCGTCGACCCGCAGCGGCACCAGCACGCCGGTGCCGGCGACCTGGTCCCGGCTGGCGGCGGCCTTCCACGCCTCCCCCGCCAGCGGCGTGGCCGCGAAGTGCCGGGTCAGCACGACCAGCACCCGGCTGGCGGCGGCGAGCGCCCGGTCGAACTCGGTGCGGCCACCCGCGCGCACCGGCACGTCGACCGCGCGGCGGTCCACCCGCAGCCCGGCCTCCTCGAGCTGGTCGCTGATCCACTCCGCCCAGAGCCGGTCCATCGAGGCGTAGCCGACCAGCACGGTCTGCTCGGCGGTGAGCCGGGACCGCTCGAACGCGGTCAGCGAGCGGCGCCGCTCCTCCTCCGGCATCGGCTCCAGCCGGGTGACCCGGCCGCCGGTCACCACCGACGCGAGCTGCTCGTACGCCGCCAGCAGGGTGCCCGCCTGCTCTGGACGGTCACCGAACGCGGCGAGGATCTCCTCGTAGGCGTAGAACGCGCGGTAGGGCACCTCGATGGTGTTCCAGTAGCGGGCCCGCGCGGCGTCGGAGAGGTGGTCGAGGAACGACGCGAACTCGGCCCGGACCAGGTCCCGGCCGGTCTCCAGCTTGCGCAGCTCGGCGTCCTCCACCCGGGTCGGCACGGGCACCAGCAGCGGCGGGTCGTCCGGGCGCTGGGCGCGGATCGAGCGGGCCACGGCCGACGCGCCCCGGATGCTCTGCGTCGACATGGTGAAGCAGTTGACGACGGTGTCGGGCAGTTGCACGGTGCAGATGCCGGCGACGTCGCTCAGGCCCGTACGGCTGTCGATCAGCACGATGTCGTACTCGGCGCGCATCTGCGCGCGGACCGCGTCGAAGAAGGCCGCCCCGCCCTGGCGTTCGTAGAAGTTCGACCAGTCGAAGGTGCTCACCAGCCGCGAGTACGCCGAGTCCTGCTGGCCGGCCGCCACGAAGTCGATCACGCCGCCGTGCGGGAACTCCCAGTTCAGCGAGACCGCCCGCCGCTGGATCTTGGCGTGCCCGGCGAGCAGCTCCTGCGGGTCGTCGCCGGGGTTGCGCTGCATCGTGGCCATCGAGTAATCCCAGATCATCTCGATGACCCCGGGGGTGGCGCGCAACTCGGAGTCGCGCAGGAACGGATGGAAGTAGCGGTGCAGGCCGGGCGACTCCAGGTCCCAGTCCACCACGAGCACCTGGAGCCCCTGGCTGGCCAGGATCCAGGCCACGTTGGCCAGCGCCATCGTGCGTCCCGTGCCGCCCTTGTACGAGTAGAACGTGACGATCTGTCCGCGTGCCGTGTCGTTCACCGCCATCGGCTGCCCGCCTCCATCAGGGACCTTCGAGGATCGGGCGGTGCACCGGGCCGTCCGACGGCGGCTCCTGGTAGACCGTGCCCGTACGGTAGATGCGGCTCTGGGCCACGACCAGCGCGTCCTCCAGCTCGGCGTGGAAGCGGCCGGCGGTGGCGATCTCCGGTCGCCACATCGCGGGATCGTTGCGCACCACGTGGTGCGACAGGACGCGCGCCAGGGTCTCCCAGAGCCGCTGGTTGCCGTCGGCCGCCGCGTCGTCGGCGGCCGTCCAGGGCACCAGCACCGGGGTGGTGGTGTCGGGGTCGCGGTCGTAGCCGACGAGGGTCAGCTCGTAGCGCGGCAGGCCGGCCGACCAGACGTCCACCACGAGCACGACGATCTGGTTGTGCGCCCGGGCCCACTCCCGCACCTCGACGAGGTCGACGGCGTCCTCGACCGTCCAGCCGTAGCTCTTGGTGGTGGCGACCGCCCCGGCGTAGCTGCCGATCGGCGCCTCCAGCTCGGGGCGGTACGGCCGCCAGTCCCGGGCCAGCGCGCCGTAGCGCTCCTCCGCCCCGCTGCGGGTGCCGGCCAGCTCCGCCGCGCTGCCGGCGGCCAGGACGAACCAGACGTGCCGGGCGCTGGTCGAGCGGGGCGACCGGGCGGCGGACGACCCGGGAGCCGGCCGCCGGCGGGTGGTCTCGAAGGCGCTGGTGACCTGGGCGAGCACCGGCCGTCGGGCGGGCCGGAGCAGGCGGTGGTCGCGGTCGGTCTGCACGATGTGCTTGGCCAGCGCGTCGACGAAGTCCTGGTACTCGTCGTGGTGCCGGCGGCGCTGCTTGAGGGTGAGCAGCCCGTCCTGGGCGTACACGGCGCCGGCCGGGAAGTTCTTGTGCTGGAAGCCGGTCAGCGCCCCGGGCACGCGGTCGCAGGGGATCCAGCGGATCGGCAGCACGGCGGGGGGACGGTGACGGAACTCCCGCTCGTGCGCGTCGACCCGGTCGGCGAAGACCCGGAACTCGCGCCCGCAGTAGTCACTGACCACGTAGCGGGGGGAGGTCAGCGCCACCAGGCAGGAACTGGTGGCGAGGGCGTCGGCCAGCTCCTGCGACCAGGTCGCGCCGAGCGGCATCTGCCCGTCGACGAATCCCGCCTGGTCCCAGCCCACGCCGGCCAGTCGGGCCACCGCCTCGCTGAGATCGCCGAAGAACTCCTGCACCTGGCCGTTGCGGTTGTCCTCATGGGCGTAGCTCAGGAAGAAGAGTGGCACGCCCGCCTCCGCTCACGGGTTCCACGATCGTACGGAAAGTATATGTCCGTCGATGCCAGGGTAGCGTCGTGCGGATCTTCGCACCGACCCGTGGAGAGTCGTATCCCCGACGCTTCCGCGCGGGCGTCGGCGACACGCCGACCCATCATGGGTCGCTTAAATAAGGGGTGACTGATATAAAGGGTTCCGTGCACGCCTTCGACGTACTCGGTGACCCGGTGCGGCGCCGCATCCTCGAACTGCTCACCGACGGCGAGACGACCGCCGGCGGGCTGTGCGACGTGATCCGGCGGGAGTTCGGGATCTCCCAGCCGGCCGTCTCCCAGCACCTGAAGGTGCTGCGGGACAACGGCTTCGCCACCGTGCGGGCGGAGGGGACCCGGCGTCTCTACGCCGTCGATCCCCGGCCGCTGCGGGAGGTCGACCGCTGGCTCGAGAACTTCCGCCGGTTCTGGACGCCGCCCCTGCACGCCCTCGCCACCGAGCTGGCCCGAGGCAAGCGCGAACGGCGGCTGCGCGAGCAGCCGCCCACGACAGACGACACGACCGACCACGGGAGAGACCGATGATCGACGCGACCGAGCAGATCAACGCCGTACGCCGCCAGCTCGGCCGGCGGGTGCTGGAGGCCGGCGAGGCCCGGGTGATGACCATCAGCCAGACGTACGACGCGCCGCTGGAGGACCTCTGGGACGCCTGCACCAACGCGGAACGGATCCCCCGCTGGTTCATGCCGATCTCCGGTGACCTGCGGCTGGACGGCCGCTACCAACTGGAGGGCAACGCCGGCGGCACGATCGAACGCTGCGACCCGCCGAAGGCCTTCGCCGCCACCTGGGAGTTCGGCGGCGAGGTGAGCTGGATCGAGGTGCGGCTGACGCCGGTCGGGGACGACCGGACCCGGTTCGAGCTGGAGCACGTCGCGCACGTCGACCAGGAACGCTGGGACCAGTTCGGTCCGGGCGCGGTCGGGGTCGGCTGGGACCTGGCGCTGCTCGGCCTGGCCTCGTACCTGGCCGCCGACGGCAGTGGGGTCACGCCGGAGGAGGGCGAGGCCTGGTCGGTGTCCGAGCAGGGCCGGCAGTTCGTGACGGCGAGCAGCGAGCGGTGGGGCGAGGCGAGCGTCGCCGACGGCACCGACGCCGAGGCCGCCCGGGGCGCCGCGGAGCGCACCACCGCCTTCTACACCGGGGCGCCGCCGGCCTGACCGCCCCGCCCGGCGCGGCGGGCACCGACCGCCCCGCGCACCCGACCGCGCGGCGCGGCGGCCCCGACGCCCGCGCCGGCGGCCGGCCGGAAAAGCACGCGCGTTCCGTCGGACCCCTCGGGCAGACTCGCCGCCATGTCGCCGCGATCCGTCACCGAGCTCGTCGCCGCCGTCCACGCCGGCGAGAAGATCCGCTACCTGCGCTTCTGGGGTCACCGACCGCAGCGTGACGGCAGCGTCGGGCCCGGCTGCCTGAGCCAGTGGTGGCCGGCCCCGTTCACCGACGGCGAGCGGACGTACGCCACCGCCGAGCACTGGATGATGTGGCACAAGGCGATGCTGTTCGGCGACGCGGCGGTCGCCGAACGGATCCTGGCGGCCGGGCACCCCCAACGCGCCAAGTCGCTCGGCCGCGAGGTGCGGGGCTTCGACCAGGCGACCTGGGAGGCCCGGCGCTTCGAGGTCGTGGTGGCGGGCAGCGTCGCCAAGTTCGACCAGCACGACGACCTGCGGGCGTACCTGCTCGGCACCGGCGAACGGGTGCTCGTGGAGGCCAGCCCGCTCGACCGCGTCTGGGGCATCGGCCTGGCCGCCGACGACCCGCGCGCGGACGATCCGGCGCGCTGGCAGGGCGCGAACCTGCTCGGCTTCGCCCTCATGGCGGCCCGGGACGCACTTCGCGCGGGCCGCCCGTGACCGCCGGGAGCCGCCGCCGCACGCCCCGGGCGGCAGGTCGCGGCGGCCACCGGTGCGCCGGGTAACGTGCTGCGGCATGACCGCCGTGGCGTACTCCCACTGTTCCTTCTGCGGCGCCGCCTATCCGGCGGCGGCCGGTTGGCCGCGGGTCTGCGCGGCCTGCGGCGGGACGGTCTGGCGTAACCCGCTGCCCGTCGCGGTGGCGGTGCTGCCGGTCCGCACGGCCCGGGGCCTCGGGGTGGTGGCCGTCCGCCGCGACATCGAGCCCGCCCGCGGCCAGCTCGCGCTGCCGGGTGGCTTCATCGAGTACGGCGAGGAGTGGCAGGAGGCGCTGGTCCGGGAGTTGTGGGAGGAGACCGGCCTGCGTGCCGAGGCCGCCGACGCCCGGCTCCTCGCGGTGCACGGCGCCCCGGCCGGCGGCACGATCATGGTCTTCGGCGAGCTGCCCGAGCGACGGGCCGAGGCGCTGCCGCCGTCGGCGCCGACAGAGGAGGCCACCGAGTGGCTGGTGCTCACCGAGCCGACGGAGCTGGCCTTCTCCACCCACACCCGGGTGCTCGCCGAATTCCTCGCCCGGCACGCGCGCTGAGCCGGACGGCTCAGTCGGCCAGGTATTGGGCGGGCACCGCGTCGGTGAGCCAGACGCCGTTGGCGCTGCGATAGAAGGCGTGCCCGTCGCGGGCCATCGCCGCCGCGTCCACGGTCAGCACCACCAGCTCGCCCGGCCGGCGGGCACCGACCCGTCGGGCGGTCGCCAGATCCGGCGACAGGTGGACGTGGTGCCGGCCGGCCCGGTGCAGGCCGGCGGCCCGGATCGAGTCGAGCGCGACGCGGCTGGTGCCGTGGTAGAGCCGCGCCGGCGGCGGGCTGGGCGCCAGTTCCAGGTCGACCGGGATCGAGTGCCCCTGGTTGGCCCGGATCCGCTCGACGCCGTCGGCACCGCGTTCCACGGCGAAGCGCTGCTTGTCGTTGTCGGCCACCACGGCGTCCAGGTCGACGCGGTCGATCCCGAGCGCGGCGAGCAGGTCGTCGACCGACACCCAGCCGGCCCGGTCGGGCGCGAGGCCGAACCGGGCGGGCTCGTGCCGCAACGCCAGGGACATCCGCTTGCTCAGCCGCACCATCGCCCGGTGATCCATTGGCGGAGTCTCCCCCGCCGGGCACCGCGGGCGCCATCGGATTCGGCCGGACCCGGCCGCCGCATCGGCGCCGGGCCGGCCAGCCCCGGCCGGCAGCCGATATCCTCGACCGGGTGAACGCGGCCCGGCAGACCGAGCGCAGGCTGATCGCCTCCAACAAGAAGGCGCGGCACGACTACACGATCCTCAAGACCTACGAGGCGGGCATCGTGCTGGCCGGCACCGAGGTCAAGTCGCTGCGCGAGGGTCGGGCGTCGCTGGTCGACGCCTTCGCCCAGGAGCGCGACGGCGAGCTGATGCTCTACGGGCTGCACATCGCCGAGTACGGCTTCGGCAGCTGGACGAACCACGCGCCCCGGCGCACCCGCAAGCTGCTGCTGCGCCGGGTCGAGATCGCCCGGATCCTGGAGCGGACCCGCGAGGGCGGCCTGACCCTGGTGCCCCTGTCGATGTACTTCTCGGGCGGCTGGGCGAAGGTCGAGCTGGCCCTGGCCAAGGGCAGGAAGTCGTACGACAAGCGGCAGGCGCTCGCCGAGCGCGACGCCGAGCGGGAGATCGCCCGGGAGCTGGGCCGCCACCTCAAGGGCCGCACCGCGCGACAGGGCTGACCGCTCCCGTCGCCTCCCCCGCACGGCGGGGCTGACCACATCCGTCGCTTCCCCCGACGCCGGCCACGGATGGCAACTGCTGACCCCGACGGATGCGGTCGGCGGGCGGGACGGGGCGTCGAGGGCCCGCCCCGCCCGCCGGCCGTCAGCGGGGGCCGGAGGACGGTGGCGCGGACGACCCGGCGGACCCGGGCGACGGCGGCGCGGCCGGTTCGGCTGGCTCGGGCGACTGCGGTGCGGACGGTTCGGCGGGGTCCCCGGCCGGCACCCGGCCCAGGCAGCGCGGGTCGGCCCGCCCCACCGGTTGCCGGGGGATCATCCAGTCCAGCGCCGTCTCCTCCACGTGCCAGCCGTACACGTCCACGCGGGTGACCGGGATCCGCCCCGGGTCGGGGCAGAGGAGCTGCCCACGTACCTGGTCGTTGGGCAGGAAGCGCACCTCGCCCCGCCCGTCGAGCACGATCGTCATCCGGTCGGTCACCGTGACCGCCTGGCCGCGTACCACCTCCCGCACCGGGCCCGCCTCCGGGCCGACCTCGACGGCGACCGCGGGCAGCAGCGGCACCCGCAGGAAGACCACCCCCGTCACCAGCGGCACCACCGCCGCCACCGCGTAGGCGAGGCTGTGGGTCAGCGCCGGGGCGACCGGGCGCGGCACCGGGCCGGTGAGCACCACCGCTCCCAGCGGGGGCACGACCAGCAGCAGGGCCGTGGCCAGTTCGCCGTCGCGGATCGCGGCCGGCAAGGCGGGCGCCAGCCAGGCATAGCTCGCGGTCGCCGCCACGACCGGCAGCACCAGGGTGGTGACCAGGAGCAGGCGGCGTCGGTCCGGGTACCGAAGCCGGGTCCGCAGCGCCAGCAGCCAGAGGGCGAGCATCATCAGCAGCGGCAGGAACCGCAGCTGCCAGGTGAGCGCCGCCAGCGCGGTCGCTGCCACCAGCACCCAACCGGGGGTACGCACGGTGCCGTAGGCGAGCAGCGAACGATCCGGGTCGAACCGGTCAGGCGCGCTGACCTGGAGCAGCCGGCCGAGGACGGTCAGCACCAGCACCACCAGCGGGAACGCCCACACCAGCGCGATCAGCAGGGCGCTGAGCAGCCCGAGCGGGCTGACGTACTGCACCAGCAGCAGCATCGTCGGCATGTCCTGCCGGCTGAGCCGCCAGAGCCGCAGCACCAGCAGCAGCACCGGGAACGCGGGCAGCAGCGTCAGCAGCCACTGCTGCGCCTGTTGCGCCTGCTTGGTGCCCGGGCGACGGTCGGCGCGCCCGATCGCGGCCGGCTCGGAGACGGCAGGGCCCATCTCTCCCACGGCCACTGCCGCACCTCCACCTTCTCCTCGGGCTCCGGCTGCCGGCCGACCGCCACCTGCTGCAGGTTGCTGTACTGCTGCTCCGAGGCCAGGTACCGGTCGAACGCCGCCTTCCACCGGTAGCCGTCGGGCCCCTCCGCCGACTGCTGCAGGGAGAGGTTGACCAAGTCCCGCATCGCCGGATTGGGGCCGGTGTTCACGCCCCACTTCTCCGCCGCCTCCTCGCCGATGTCCCAGTGCTGCAACTCCTGGCGCCCCCGCAGCTTCACCGCCGGCGGCAGCTCACCCGGCGGGCGGGGGCCCACGAAGCCGGCCAGGATCGCCGCGTCGGTGGTGACCGCGTCGACCTGCCTGTCGTAGAGCGCCTGGATGCACTCGCTGATCCGGTTGCGGCCGATCGGGCTCGCGCCGGCGTCCCGCAGGCGCCGCTCCGAGGTGGACGTGCCCAGCGTGCAGACCTTCGCCCGGTCGAGGTCGCGCAGGCTGGCGACCTTACGGCTGTCGGACGCGAGCGTCACCACCGACTGCTCCGTCTCCAGGTAGGGGAAGGAGAAGACCACGCCCTGCCCCTGGCGCTGCTCGGTGATGCTGTAGGAGGCGACCACCAGGTCGACGGTGACGAAGCTGCCGCCGGCGTCGCGGGCCTGCCGGCGGGCCCGGTCCTCGCTCTCGATCGCCAGCAGCGTCACCTCCGGCGCGTCGAACCCCAGGTCCTCGGCGATCATGTACGCGATCTCGATGTCGAAGCCCTCGAACGCACCGTTCTCCAGCTTCTGCGCCACGCCCGGCTGGTCGTCCTTGACCCCGATGACCAGCCTGTCCCGGTTGGTCAGCCCCGCCCGCTCGCGCAGCTCGTCCCAGGTGGGCGGGCCGGTCGCCACGACCACCCGCACCGTGGCCGCCACGACCACCACCAGCAGGAGCAGCAGGGCCGCCAGGCGCACCTGCCGGGACCTCGACCGGCGGGCGGTGTCGGCCACCACGGATTCCGGCGCCGGCGGGTTGCCGCCGCCCTCGTCGTCCTGACCCAACTCGGCCCTCCCGGTCGCCGTCCCCCGCCCGAGCCCTCCATTGTGGTCCATCACGCCAGGTCACGACAGCATCCGGACGGCTGGCCGTGTCGCGGCGGCCTCCGCCGCGCGGACACGAGGAACATGACCCTCTCCGGGCCGCATCCGCGACGGCTTGGCCACTCTTCTCCTCGCATCTGCCGGCCGCTAGGCTGGCCCGGTGACGACGTTCCGCATCGGGGAGGCCGCCGAGTTGCTCGGCGTCAGCGCCGACACCGTGCGCCGGTGGGTCGACGCCGGGCGGCTCGCCGCCGGCCGCGACGAGCACGGGCACCGGGCCATCGACGGGGTCGAGCTGGCCGCGTTCGCCCGGGGACAGGCCGCCGAGCCGGATGACCGGTCGGGCGCCTCCTCGGCCCGCAACCGGCTGCGCGGCATCGTGGTCAACGTCGTCAAGGACACCGTGATGGCGCAGGTCGACATCCAGGCCGGGCCGTTCCGGATCGTCTCGCTGATGAGCCGGGAGGCGGTCGACGAGCTGGACCTGCGCGTCGGTTCGTTGGCCGTCGCGGTGATCAAGTCGACCACGGTGGTGGTGGAACGCGCCTCCCCGTCCGGGGCCTCCCGGGGGAGGCAGGGGTCGTGAGAGCGGCGGGGCGGGCGCGGACGGTCGCGGCGGCGGCGGCGATCACCGCCCTGGTGGCCCTGGCCGGATGCGGCACGGGCACCACCGCCGATGGCGGGTCGATGGACGCCACGGTGACCGTGTTCGCCGCGGCCTCGCTGACCGAGTCGTTCACCCGGATCGGCCGGGACTTCGAGGCGGCCCACCCGGGCACGACCGTGGTCCTCAACTTCGCCGGCAGCGCCGCGCTGGCCGCCCAGCTCAACCAGGGCGCCCCGGCCGACGTGTTCGCCTCGGCGGCGACGCGCACCATGACCACCGTCGCCGAGGCCGGCAACGCCGACGGCGACCCGGTGGTCTTCGTCCGCAACCAGCTCGTCGTCGCCGTGCCGAAGGGCAACCCGCGGGGCATCGCCGGGCTGGCCGACCTGGCCCGCCCGGGCGTGAAGGTCGCGCTCTGCGCGGAGCAGGTGCCCTGCGGGGCGGCGGCGCGGACGGCGCTCGACGCCGCCTCAATCGCCCTCACCCCGGTCACCCTGGAGCAGGACGTGCGGGGCGCGCTGTCCAAGGTGCGGCTCGGCGAGGTCGACGCGGCCCTCGTCTACCGCACGGACGCCCTGGCCGCCGCGGCCGACGTGACGGCCGTCGAGTTCCCCGAGTCCGCCCGCGCCGTCAACGACTACCCGATCGTCGCGCTGCGGGACGCGCCCAACCCCGACGGCGCGCGGGCCTTCGTCGCGTACGTCCGCTCGGAGCGGGGGCGCGCGGTGCTCACCGGGGCCGGGTTCCAGGCCCCGTGACGCGTACCCACGGCGGGCGCCTGCGCCGGCGGGGCGCCGGGGTGCCCGTCGCGCTGCTGCTGCCGGCCGTGCTGGGCCTGGTCTTCCTCGTCCTGCCGCTGGTCGGGCTGCTGGCCCGTACGCCGTGGGCCGACCTGCCGCAGCGGCTCGCCGCGCCGGGCGTGCTCACCGCGCTGCGGCTGTCCCTGCTGACCGCCACGCTGGCCACGCTGCTCTGCCTGCTGCTCGGGGTGCCGCTGGCCTGGCTGCTGGCCCGCGTCGAGTTTCCCGGCCGACGCCTGGTACGCGCCCTCGTCACCGTGCCGCTGGTGCTGCCGCCCGTCGTCGGCGGGGTGGCGCTGCTGCTCGTCTTCGGCCGGCGCGGCCTGCTCGGCGGCTGGCTGGACGCGACCTTCGGGATCAGCCTGCCGTTCACCACCGCCGGGGTGGTGCTGGCGGAGGCGTTCGTGGCGATGCCGTTCCTGGTGATCGCCGTGGAGGGGGCGCTGCGCGGAGCCGACGGCCGGTACGAGGAGGCGGCAGCGACCCTCGGGGCGGGCCGCTGGACGACGTTCACGCACGTCACCCTGCCCCTGGTGGCTCCCGGTCTGGCCGCCGGGGCGGTGCTGTGCTGGGCCCGGGCGCTCGGCGAGTTCGGCGCCACCATCACCTTCGCCGGCAACTATCCGGGGCGTACGCAGACCATGCCGCTGGCGGTCTACCTGGCGCTGGAGACGGACGTGCAGGCCGCCGTGGTGCTCAGCCTCGTGCTGCTCACCGTCTCGGTGGCCATCCTCGCCGGGCTGCGCGACCGCTGGATCACCAGCCCGTGAACGCGCCCCTGCTCGACGCGCACCTCGTGGTGCAGCGCGACGCCTTCCGCCTCGACGTGCCGCTGCGCGTCGCCGCCGGCGAGGTGGTCGCGCTGCTCGGCCCCAACGGGGCGGGCAAGACCACCGCGCTGCGCGCGCTCGCCGGCCTGCTCCCGCTGACCGCCGGGCACCTCACCCTCGGCGGCGTCGACCTGGACCGGCCGCGAAGCCGCGCCTGGACGCCCACCGAGCACCGGCCGATCGGCGTGGTCTTCCAGGACTATCTGCTCTTCCCGCACCTGAGCGCGCTGGAGAACGTGGCCTTCGGGCCCCGGCGCCACGGCGCGGACCGGCGCGCCGCCCGCCGGACCGCCCACGACTGGCTCGCGCGGGTCGGCT
Source organism: Micromonospora sp. DT62 (assembly GCF_049847285.1). Taxonomy (NCBI): domain Bacteria; kingdom Bacillati; phylum Actinomycetota; class Actinomycetes; order Micromonosporales; family Micromonosporaceae; genus Micromonospora; species Micromonospora sp. DT62. The sequence goes on along the minus strand of NZ_JBNCOB010000017.1, from coordinate 56,574 downwards.
TGGCCGAGCACGCCGACCGCCGTCCCCGGCAGCTCTCCGGCGGGCAGGCGCAGCGGGTCGCGCTGGCCCGCGCGCTCGCCGTCGAGCCGGCGCTGCTGCTGCTGGACGAGCCGCTCGCCGCGCTCGACGCGCGTACCCGGCTGGACACCCGGGCCGAGCTGCACCGGCACCTCGCCGCGCACCCGGGGGCCACGCTGCTGGTCACCCACGATCCGCTGGACGCGCTGGTGCTGGCCGACCGGCTCGTCGTCGTCGAGGAGGGCCGGGTGGTGCAGGAGGGCGACGCCGCGAGCGTCACGGCGCGGCCGCGCACCGACTACGTAGCCCGGCTCGTCGGGCTGAACCTGCACCGGGGCCACGCCGACGGGCACCGGGTCCGGGTCGCCGACGGGCTGACCCTCACCGTCGCCGACCGGCTCGACGGGGAGGTCTTCGTCGCCTTCCGGCCTTCGGCGGTGGCCCTGCACCCGTCACGCCCCGAGGGCAGCCCACGCAACACCTGGGCGGCGACGGTGGCCGGCGTGCAGCGGCACGGCGACGACCTGCGGGTGCAACTCGACGGGCCGATCGGGGTGTCGGCGGACGTCACGCCGGCCGCCGCCGCGCAGCTGCGACTGGCCCCCGGCCAGCCGGTCTGGGCCGCGGTGAAGGCGGCGCAGACCCACGCGTACCCCGCCGGCTGACGCCCTGCGGCCCCAGGGCCGGCGGCACCGCCCGGCTCTCCCTGCTGGACCGGGGCCGCGAGCGCTGCCCGCGGCGGCGTCGGGGCGCGGTCGACGGCCGCGCACCGGATCACGGCCAGGCAGCCGCTCGGCACAGAGCCCAGGGCGGCACGGAGCCCAGGGTGACGCGGACGCGGAGCGGCGCAGGACGCCGGCGGGTCAGGCGGCGGGGTCGGCGGCCAGCAGGTCGGCGTGGGCGGCCCGGAGCCGGGCGAGCCCCGGGTCGCTGCCCGGGGTGACCCGGCGGTCGAGTTCGGCCCATGCCTCGGCGAGGGCGGCGGTGACCGCGCGCAGCTCGGCGGCGTGCCGGTGGGCGCTGCGCCGGTGCGCCTCGTCGAGGCGCCGGGCCCAGCCGGCGGTGACGGCGGCGAGGCGGTCCCCGTCGGCACGCGCCTGGGCGGCGCTGCGGGCGGCGGCCGCCGGGACGATCGCGGCCACCGGGCGGGGATCGCCGTCGCGGGTGACGACGGTGACGGTGTCGGTCAACTCGGCCAGCGCGACGAGCTGGGTGAGCCGGGTGCGCGCCTCGCGCAGCGGCACCGAACGCGGCTGGTCGGTGTGCGGGGTGAGAGCGGGGACAGCCATGGATGGATGGTCGCCCCCGGGTACGACATTTCCGCACGCCGACGGTCCAGGATGGACGAGCGGACCAGAAACTGGCGCGAGCCGGGACCCGCGCAACGGATACGCTGCCGGCCCGCCGCCGCGCCGCGAACCGGTGCGGCGCAACCCGCCACGTGAAGGAGCTGCCGTGTCCCGCCTCGACGTCCGGACGGTCGACCTACGGACGATCAACTCGCTGACCAAGTACCCGTCGATCCCCACCTACCACGCCCTGGACCCCGGCAACGGCGGGCTGCTGGCGGAGTGCGTGGCGTTCACCGGGCCGGTCACCCTCACCGAAAAGGTCGACGGGACGAACGCCCGGATCGTCGTGCTCCCCGACGGCGCGTACCTGATCGGCAGCCGCGAGGAGCTGCTGTACGCGCGCGGCGACCTGATCGGCAACCCCGCGCTCGGCATCGTGGACGCCCTGCGCGACGTGGCCGAGCGACTGACGGTCGCTGCGGCGGCCGACCGGATCACGGTCTTCTACCTGGAGGTGTACGGCGGCAAGGTCACCGCCGCCTCCCGGCAGTACACGGCCGAGCGCCGGCTCGGGCACCGGCTCTTCGACGTGGCCGTGCTGGACGACCCCGCGCCGATGCTCGACTGGCCGGCGCAGCGGATCTCGGCCTGGCGCGACGGCGGCGGCCAGCGGTTCCTCGGGGAGACCGACCTCGTCGGGCGGGCCGAATCGCTGGGCCTGCCGGCGGTGCCCCGGCTGGCGACCGTCCCCGCCGAGGAGCTGCCCCGCGACATCGAGGGCATGCACACGTTCCTGACCGGGCACCTGCCCCGGACCCTGGTGGCCCTGGACGGTCCGGCCGGCCGGTCCGAGGGGCTGGTGCTCCGCGCGGCGGACCGCTCGGCCATCGCCAAGGCGCGGTTCCAGGACTACGAACGCACCCTGAAGCGCCGCGCCACCCGACGCTGACCACCGTTCGGCGGCGCGCCGGTTGGGCGCGCCGCCGGACCGGGGGTGCGGCGGGGCGACGACGATCGGGCGCCGACCCGCCACCCGGCGTCACGGGCGCCGGAACGCGGTGGGAAGTCCGGCCCGAACGCCTGGACAATTACAGTTAACAATCCTAATAATTGTGCATCCGTCGATCCGACGGCCCTCGTACCCGGGAGGTCCGGATGCGTCGCCCTGCCCGAAACCTGTTGCTGGCCGCCGTCGCGGCCCTCGCCACCGTCACCGCCACCACGCTGACCCTCGCCGCGCCAGCCCGCGCCGCCGGCCCGACCGCCACCTTCGTCAAGACCGCCGACTGGGGCACCGGATGGGAGGGCCGCTACACCGTCACCAACGGCGGCCCGAGCACCATCACCGGCTGGCAGGTGGCCTTCACCCTGCCCGCGGGCACCACGCTCGGCTCCTACTGGGACGCCACGGTCAGCAGCGTCGGCCAGCGGCACACCTTCACCAACCGCTCCTGGAACGGCACCGTGGCCCCCGGCGCCTCGGTGTCGTTCGGCTTCCTGGCCACCGGCTCCGGTTCCCCCACCAACTGCACGCTCAACGGCGCGCCCTGCTCGGGCGGCACGCCCACCACCCCGCCGACCACGGCACCGCCGACCACCCCACCGCCGACCACCCCACCGCCGACCACCCCGCCACCCAGCACGCCTCCGCCGACCACGCCGCCACCGACCACGCCGCCGCCGACGGGTGGGCTGCCCCGGCACGCGCTGATCGGCTACCTGCACGCCAGCTTCGCCAACGGCTCGGGCTACCTGCGGATGGCCGACGTGCCCGCCGACTGGGACATCGTCAACCTCGCCTTCGGCGAACCCACCACGGTCACCTCCGGCGACATCCGGTTCCAGCTCTGCCCGGCGGCCGAGTGCCCGGGCGTCGAGACCGAGGCCGAGTTCACCGCCGCGATCCGCGCCAAGCAGGCGCAGGGCAAGAAGGTGCTGCTCTCCATCGGCGGGCAGAACGGCCAGGTCCAGCTCACCACGACCGCCGCCCGGGACACCTTCGTCCGGTCGGTGGCGGCCATCATCGACCGGTACGGCCTCAACGGGCTCGACATCGACTTCGAGGGCCACTCGCTCTACCTGAACACCGGGGACACCGACTTCCGCAACCCGACCACGCCGGTGATCGTCAACCTGATCTCCGCGATCCGCACCCTCAAGCAGCGGTACGGGGCGGGCTTCGTCCTCACCATGGCGCCGGAGACGTTCTTCGTCCAGCTCGGTTACCAGTACTACGGTTCGGGCCCGTGGGGCGGGCAGGACCCGCGCGCCGGGTCGTACCTGCCGGTGATCCACGCGCTGCGCAACGACATCACCGTGCTGCACGTGCAGGACTACAACTCGGGGCCGATCATGGGACTCGACAACCAGTACCACACCATGGGCAGCGCGGACTTCCACATCGCGATGACCGACATGCTGCTCGCCGGCTTCCCCGTCGCCGGCAACGCCGACCGGGTGTTCCCGCCGCTGCGTGAGGACCAGGTGGCCTTCGGCGCGCCCTCCTCCCCCAGCGCCGGCAACGGCTACCTCGCCCCGGCCGGGGTGCAGGCCGCGGTGACCTGCCTGGTGAAGGGGCAGGGCTGCGGCCCGTACACCCCGCGCAGCGGCACCAACCCCGACTTCCGGGGCCTGATGACCTGGTCGATCAACTGGGACCGGTTCTACGCCTGGGAGTTCCGCCTGAGCCACGGACCGTTCCTGCGGGCGCTGCCCTGAGCCGGTGCCGCCGCCCGGGTCACCCGGCCCGGGCGGCGGCACGACCGCCGACCCCCGGCGGTTCCCTGCCGCCCGCAATCCGGTTGCGCCGGGGGCCGGCCCGGTCCACGCTGCCCGGGCGGGCACAGCGGCATCGGGGCGGGGAGGCGGAGTGCGGAGCATCGGTGACCTGGCGCCCGGGACCGACGCGCGGACGGTCGTGCTCGTCGAGGGGCCGAGCGACAGGGCCGCCCTGGAGACCCTCGCCGCGCGCCGCGGCCGGGACCTCGACGCCGAGGGCGTACGGGTGGTGGCCATGGGCGGCGCGACGAACATCGGCCACTTCCTCGACCATTTCGGCCCGGCGGGACGCGGCCTGCGGCTGGCGGGCCTCTACGACGAGGCCGAGGAGGGCTTCTTCCGGCGCGGGCTGGAACGCTGCGGCTTCGGCGTCGACCTGTCCCGGGCCGACCTGACGGCCCTCGGGTTCCACGTCTGCGTGGCCGACCTGGAGGACGAGCTGATCCGGGCGGTCGGCGTCGCGGGGGTGCGGGCGGTGCTCGCCGCCGAGGGCGAGCTGCGCTCGTTCGACCTGTTCCAGCGGCAGCCGGCGCAGCGGGGTCGGGCCGTCGAGGCGCAGTTGCGCCGGTTCCTCGGCACCCGTTCCGGCCGCAAGAGCGCGTACGCGCGGCTGCTGGTGGCGGCCCTGGAGCCGGACCGGGTGCCCCGCTCACTCGACGCGGTGCTCGCCGGCGTGTGAGCGCACGCCGCGCCACTCGGGCGCCAGCACCGACCACACCTCGATGTCGACCCGCCCGGCCGGCCCGGGATAGACCTGGCGCAGCGTCCCGTCGAGGCGCATGCCCAGCCGCCGGGCGGTGGCGATGCTGCGGGTGTTGTCCGGCTTGGTGCGCCACTCGACGCGGTGGATGCCGCGTTCCCGTACCGCCCAGTCGACGAGCCGGCCGACCGCCCGGCTGACCAGCCCGTGGCCCTCCCCGGCCGGCTCCAGCCAGCAGCCTGCCTCACAGACGCCCCTGGCGGCGTCGAACGAGACCAACATGACCCCGCCGACCAGCTCACCCCGCTGCCAGATGCCCCAGATGCCGCCGGCGTCGCGCGCCCACAGGTCCGCGTAGCGCTGGAGCACGGCCCGGGCACCGGCCAGGTCGTCGACCAGGAACGAGGGCGACACCCAGGGCGCGATGTGCGTACGGGCCCGGGCGAGGTGGGCGAGGAACTCCTCGGCCCGCCAGGGCTCCAGGGGACGCAGTTCCGCGTCCTCGGTCAGGGACAGGGCGAACACGGTGACCTCCGATGCAGACGGTTGAGCGGGCAATGTACCGCTATACACTCGCGGTATACGCGGTGTGTATAGTCGCCGGCATGTCGATCGGACAGACCTTCCTGGGCCTCCTCGAGGCCACCCCCCGCCACGGCTACGACATCAAACGCCTCTACGACGAGCGCTTCGGTCACGCCCGCCCGCTCGCGTACGGGCAGGTCTACGCCACCCTGTCCCGGCTGCTGCGCGGCGGCCTCGTCGAGGTGGAGGCGGTGGAGCCCGGCGAGGGCCCGGAACGCAAGCGGTATGCGATCACCGAGGCGGGCGTCACCGACGTGGCGCAGTGGCTGGCCCGGGCCGAGAAACCCGAGCCGTACCTGCAGAGCACCCTCTACACCAAGGTGGTGCTGGCCCTGCTGACCGGCCGCCCCGCCGCCGACGTGCTCGACGTGCAGCGCGCCGAGCACCTGCGGATGATGCGCGAGCTGACCCGCCGCAAGCGCGACGGCGACCTCGCCGAGCAGCTGGTCTGCGACCACGCGCTGTTCCACCTGGAGGCCGACCTGCGCTGGCTGGAGCTGACCGCCGCCCGCCTCGACGAGCTGGCCGCGACGGTGCGGTCGTGAGCGCCCCGCTGCTCCTCGCCGAGGACCTGCACCGCTCGTTCGGCCCGACCCGGGCGCTCGCCGGGGCGAGCATGCGCGTCCACCCGGGCGAGGTGCTGGCCGTGATGGGCTCGTCGGGCTCCGGCAAGTCCACGCTGCTGCACTGCCTCGCCGGCATCGCCCGGCCCGACTCCGGCCGGGTCCTCTACGCCGGCCGTGACCTCGCCACCCTGAGCGACGCCGAGCGCAGCGCGCTGCGCCGCGAGGAGTTCGGCTTCGTCTTCCAGTTCGGCCAGCTCGTACCGGAGCTGACCTGCCTGGAGAACGTCGCGCTGCCACTGCGGCTGGGCCGGGTCGGTCGGCGCGAGGCGGAGCGGCGGGCCGCCGAGTGGCTGGACCGCCTGGAGGTCGTCGAGGTGGCCGGCAAGCGGCCCGGCGAGGTCTCCGGCGGGCAGGGGCAGCGGGTGGCGGTCGCCCGGGCACTGGTCACCCGGCCACGGGTGATCTTCGCCGACGAACCGACCGGCGCGCTCGACTCGCTCAACGGCGAGCGGGTCATGCGGCTGCTCACCGCCGCCGCCCGCGACACCGGGGCGGCGGTGGTGCTGGTGACCCACGAGGCGCGGGTCGCCGCGTACTCCGATCGGGAGGTCGTGGTCCGCGACGGCCGCACCCGGGACCTGGAGGTGGCGGCGTGACGCGGCTGCGCGACCGCGCGGCCGACCTGGTCATGGGCGCCCGGATGGCGTTCACGGGCGGCCGGGACGGCTGGCTGCGGGCGGTGCTCACGGCGGTCGGCGTCGGGGTGGGGGTGGCGATGCTGCTGCTCGCCGCCGCGGTGCCCGGCGCGCTGGACGCCCGGCAGGCGCGCGGCGACGCCCGCGACGACCTGCGGATGGGCGAGAAGGTCCCGGCCGCCGCGAACACCGTGCTGATCCGCCAGACCGACACCGAGTTCCGGGGGCAGCCGGTGCGTGGCCGGGTGCTGCGGCCCGAGGGGCCGGCCGCGCCGGCGCCGCCCGGGGTGGCCGCGCTGCCCCGCGCCGGCGAGGTGCTGGTCTCCCCCGCCCTGCGCGACCTGCTCGGCTCCGCCGACGGCGCGCTGTTCGCCCCCCGCCTGGCCGGGGCCACGGTCACCGGCGTCATCGCCGACGAGGGGCTGGCCGGCCCCCGCGAGCTGGCCTACTACCTGGGCAGCGACACCCTCGCCGCCGACGACGCGACCCGGCTGGACACCTTCGGCGGCGGGCTGCCCGGCGAGGCCTTCGACCCGGTGCTGGTGGTGCTGGTGGTCGTCATCTTCGTGGTCCTGCTGCTGCCCATCGCGGTGTTCCTCGGCGCGGCCGTGCGGTTCGGCGGTGAGCGGCGCGACCGGCGGCTGGCCGCGCTGCGGCTGGTCGGCGCCGACGCCGCGATGGTCCGCCGGATCGCCGCCGGGGAGGCCGCCGCCGGCGCCCTGCTCGGCGTCGCGGCCGGCGGCGTGCTCTTCGCGCTCGGCCGGCAGGTGGTGCCGCTGGTCACCCTCATGGACCTCAGCGTGTACGCCGCCGACGTGCGCCCGCCGCTGCCGCTGGTGGCGGCCGTCGCGCTGGCGGTGCCGGCGCTCGCCGTCGTGGTGACGCTGGTGTCGATGCGCGCCGTGCTGGTCGAGCCGCTCGGGGTGACCCGGCGGGCGACGCCCGTGCGCCGGCGGCTGGTGTGGCGGCTGCTGCTGCCGGCCGCCGGGCTCGGGCTGCTGCTGGCCGGTGCGGCCGGAGTCGCGCCGCTGGGCGGCGAGCGGCAGACCGCAGCCGGCGCCGTGCTCCTGCTGGTCGGCGTGGTCACCCTGCTGCCCTGGCTCACCGATCTGCTGGTACGCCGGTTGCGCGGCGGCCCGGTCGCGTGGCAGCTCGCGGTGCGCCGCCTCCAGCTCGACAGCGCCGCCTCCGCGCGGCTGGTCAACGGCATCGCGGTCGCCGTGGCGGGCACCATCGGGTTGCAGATGCTCTTCGCCGGCGTCGCCGGCCGGTTCACCTTCGACACCGGCCAGGACACCTCCCGGGCCCAGGTGCAGGTGCAGTTCTCCCCGCAGTCGGACGCGACGGCGGGGCTGGAGCGGCTGGCCGGCGCGCCCGGGGTGACCGCGAGCAACGCCACCCTGCGGACCGTGGTCGAAGTCCCGGAAACCGACACGTTCGCCGGCCTGCGGATCGGCGACTGCGCGGCGCTGGCCGAGTTCGCCCGGCTCGACCGGTGCGCCGACGGCGACGTCTTCCTGGTCCCGGACGAGGAGGGCCGGCCGGCCGGTATCGGTCCGGGCACCGCCGTCTCGGTTCCCGAGGCTCCGGGGGCGACCTGGCGGGTCCCCCGCACCGCCCGGGAGGCACCGGCGCGCAGCGACCCGTCCGGCTACCGGCAGGGCGGGGTGCTGGCCACCCCCGGCGCGGTCGACACCGCCCGGCTGGGGCCGCTGCGCGCCGAGGCGTACCTGCGGCTCGCGCCCGATCGGCCGGACGCGGTGGAGCACGTCCGCAACGCCGCCGCCGGCGTCGACCCGTACGCCTCGGTGCTCACGCTGACCGAGAACCGCCAGGCCAGCCAGTTCGTCGACGTCCAGCGCGGCCTCTACGTCGGTGCGGTGGTCACCCTACTGCTGATCGGGGCCAGCATGCTGGTCGGCGTGCTGGAGCAACTGCGGGAGCGCCGCCGGCTGCTGGCGATGCTTGTCGCGGTGGGCACCCGGCGCTCCACGCTGAGCTGGTCGGTGCTGTGGCAGAGCGCCGTGCCGGTGGTGATCGGGCTCGCCCTGGCAGTGGTGTTCGGGCTCGCCCTCGGCGCGGTGCTGCTGCGCATGGTGCAGACGCCGGTGACGGTCGCCTGGCCGGCGCTGGGCATCTCCACCGGCCTCGGGGCGGCCGTGGTGCTGCTGGTGACGGGGCTCAGCCTGCCGGTGCTGTGGCGGCTCACCCGCCCGGACGGCATCCGTACGGAGTGATCCTCCGCCGGGTGCACTGCGGGTGCGCCCGGCGGCGGCGCCGGCCGGCTACGACGACTCGACGCGGGCGAGCAGCTCGGCGAGGTGCACGGCCCGTACGGCCGACCGGCGCCGGCGCAGCCCCGTGCGCAACTGGCGCAGGCAGCCCGGGTTGACCGTCACCACCAGGTCGACGCCGGCGGCCTCGATCTCGTCGAGCTTCGCGTCCAGGATCCGCCGGGAGTCCTTCGGCCGCAGCAGCGAGTACGTGCCGGCGGCGCCGCAGCAGGCGGCCGCCGACGGCAGCTCGACGTGGTCGGCGACCTGCCGCAGCAGCGCCCGGGGCTCGGCGAAGACGCCGAGGCCGTTGCGCAGGTGGCAGGAGTCCTGGAGGGTGACCCTGGCCCGCCGGCCGCCCACCCGCAGCTCCGCCCCGGCGGGCCGGTCGGCGAGCCAGGTGGACAGCTCGCGCACCCGGTCCCGACCGAGTACGGACGCCAGGTGCGCGGCGCAGCCGCCGGAGGTGGTGACGATCGTGCCCGGCAGGTCCGCGCCGAGCCGCTCGGCCAGCCGCTCGCCCCCGGCCAGGTCGCCGTTGTGGGCGTGCAGCGCGCCGCAGCAGCCCTGGACGGTGGGGACGGCCAACTCGGGGGCGAGCGCGTGCGCCGCCCGACTGACCGCCGGGTAGAGGCCCCGCTCGACGCAGCCCAGCATGAGCTGCGCGCCCGCCCCGCCAACGGCGGCGGATCCGGGAGCGGGTGCCGCGCCCGAGGCCGACGCGGTCGGGGCCGGGGTGGCGGCCCGGCCGCGGGCGGCGCGGCGGACGAGGCCGGACAGCCGCAGCAGCCACCGCTGCTCGACCAGCAGCATCAGCGCCCGGGCCACCAGCGGTCGCCGCCAGCCCCGCCACTGGTGCACCCGCCACTGCTCCAGCAGGCTGCCGTACTCCACCCCGGCCGGGCAGACCGGCTCGCAGGCCCGGCAGCCCAGGCAGAACGAGGACTGCTCGGCGAGGGTGTCGTCGTCCGGGGGCAGGGTGCCGTCCTGCAACGCCCGCATCAGCGTGATCCGGCCGCGCGGCGAGGACGCCTCGTCGCCGGTCATCGCGTACGTGGGGCAGGCCGGCAGGCAGAACCCGCAGGAGATGCAGCGGGACAGCTGCTCCGGGTCGAACACGTCGCCGGTCATGATCCCAGCTTTCCGGGGTTGAGGATGCCCGCCGGGTCGAAGGCGCTCTTGATCCGGCGCAGCAGGGCGAGCTGGTCCTCGCCGAGGCGGGCGGCGAGGAACGGCAGTTTCGCCGCCCCCACCCCGTGCTCGCCGGTGATCGTGCCGCCGAGGTCGATGGCGGCGGCGAAGACGTCGGCGAAGGCCGCTTCGGCCCGGCGTACCGCGTCGTGGTCCTCGGCCGAGTCGAGCACGCAGGTGGGGTGCAGGTTGCCGTCACCGGCGTGGCCGAAGGTGGCGATGGCGACGTCGTGCCGGGCGGCGATGGCGTCGATCCGGTCGACCATCTCGGCGATCCGCGGCCGGGGCACGGTCGCGTCCTCCAGGATGGTCACCCCGCCCCGGCGGGACAGCGCCGGCAGCGCGCAGCGCCGGGCGGTCAGCAGCGCCTCGGCCTGGGCGACCTCGCGGGCCGTGGTGACCTCCACCGCGCCGGCCTCGACGCAGGCCGCGCCGATCCGGTCCAGGTGGGCGGCGACGAGGTCGGGCGGGCCGTCGTCGCCGAAGAGCAGCAGGGCGCCGGCGTCGGTACGCAGCCCCAGGTGGGCGAAGTCCTCCACGGCGTCGATGCAGGCCCGGTCGAGGAACTCCAGCGTCGCCGGCACCACCCCGGCCCGGATCACCCGGGCGACCGCCTCCCCCGCGTCGGCCAGCGTCGGGAAGTACGCGACCCCGGTGTTCGCCGACGCCGGTGCGGGCAGCAGCGCCACGGTCGCCTCGGTGATCACGGCGAGGGTGCCCTCGGAGCCGGTGAGCAGCCGGGTCAGGTCGTAGCCGGCGACGTCCTTCCACAGCCGGCCGCCGGTGCGGATCACCTCGCCGGTGGGCAGCACCGCCTCCAGGCCCAGCACGTAGTTGCGGGTCACGCCGTACTTCAGGCCGCGCAGCCCGCCCGCGCAGGTGGCGATGGTGCCGCCGACCGTGGCGACGGTCCGGCTGCCGGGGTCGGGCGCCCAGAGCAGGCCTTGTGCGGCGGCGGCGTCGGCGAGGGCGGCGCTGGTCACGCCCGGTTGCGTCCGGGCGAGCAGCTCGTCCCCGCTGACCTCCAGGATGGCGTTGAGCCGGGTCAGCACCAGCACGATGCCGCCGCGCAGCGGCACGGTGGCGGCGCACAGGTTGGAGCCCGCGCCGCGGGGCACCACGGGCACCCGGTGCCGGGTGGCGAGTGCCAGCACCGCGGCGACCTCGGCGGTGTCGGCCGGGAAGACCACCGCGTCCGGTCGGTGCGAGAACAGCGGCGTGGCGTCCCGCGCGTACGCCACGAGGTCGCCGGCCGCGTCGTGCACGTGCGACGGGCCGACGATCCCGCGCAGCTCGGCGAGGACGGTCGCGGACAGCGCCATGCCCACCCTTCCCGGCGCCGGTCGCGCCTGTAGCTTTTTGCCGGCCCGTGACCGGCTGTCTGGCGACAGTTTTCACCGATCATAGAGAGCCGGAGGGGCTGGGTGAAGACGGCGGGCCGGCCGGCTACGTCCGGGTCACCGCACTCGCCGCCCGCTGCGAACCGGCGCCGACGGTCCGGATCGGGCTGGCCGGGGCCCGGCCGTCAGCGCGGCGGCAGGTGCTCGCGCAGCGCGGCGAACTCGGCCACCGAGAGAAAGGACGGATTGGCCCCCTGCGGCTGCCGGAGCACCTCCGCGCCGGCCAGCCGCGCGTCGCTCCGGAAGGACTCCCGGGGCACCCGGTGCGCCTCGTCGAGGACCGTCAGGTCCAACGGCACCGTCCAGGTCGCGCCCGGCTCCCCCGGCACCGCGGCGGCGGCCACCAGCCCCACGCCCCAGACGCCGTACGCGAGCCGGCCGCGGCTGCCACTGGCCCAGAGGACCACCGGCTGACCGGGGCGCATCAGCCGAGCCCGGTAGCCGGGGCGTACGCACCAGCCCGTCACCCGCGGATCACGGGCGAAGCGGCCGGCCAGGTCGACCCGGTCCGCGTTGCCCTTGATCAGCCACGCGCCGAGGTCGTCGAGGTGCACCCGTCGGTCGGTCACCCCCTCATCCTCGCCCGGATCCCGGCCGGCCGCCCGACCGGCCGGGACCCGCCGTCAGGCGACGTGGCGCAGGTAGCCCGCGACCGACGCGTCCAGGACCTCCCGGCCGGGCCGGGCCCACACCTCGGCCGAGAAGACCTCCACCTCGACCGGCCCGGTGTAGCCGGCCTCGTCCACGGCCTCCCGCAGCCGGCGCAGCTCGATGCAGCCGTCACCGGGCAGGGCCCGGCCGAGCAGCACCCCCTCGGGCAGCGGGGTGACCCAGTCGCACACCTGGAACGCCGCGATCCGCGCCCCCGCCCGGGCGATCTGCGCGTACACCGTGTCGTCCCACCACACGTGGTAGGCGTCGACGACGACCCCGACCACGCCCGGGTCGAACCGCTCGGCGATGTCGAGCGCCTGGCCGAGGGTGGACACCACGCAGCGGTCGGCGCAGAACATCGGGTGCAGCGGCTCGACCGCCAACGTCACCCCGGCCGCCGCCGCGTGCGGGGCCAGCTCGGCGATGGCGTCGGCGACCTGCCGGCGGGCACCGTCGACGTCCCGGCTGCCCGCCGGCAGACCGCCGGAGACCAGCACCAGGACCGAGGTGCCGAGGGTGGCGGCCTCCTCGATGGCGCGCAGGTTCTCCTCACGCCAGCCGTCGGCGGTGAAGAAGCCGCCCCGGCACAGGGACGTGACCTCGAGGCCGGCGTCGCGGACCAGCTTCGCGGCGCGGGCCAGCCCGTACCCGGCGACCGGCTCCCGCCACAACCCGATCCCCGGCACCCCGGCTGCGACGCAGCCGGCGACCACCTCGGGCAGCGGCCAGTGCTGCGACGTGGCCTGGTTGAACGAGAACCGCCCCAGCGCGCTCACCGGGCCACCTCCGGTCGCGACTGCGGGGCTCGCAAACCCGGCTCGCTCCTCGCGCTCACTGGGTCACCTCCGGTCGCGACTGCGGGGCTCGCAAACCCGGCTCACTCCTCGCGCTCACTGGGCCACCCCCGCCACCGTGAACAGCGCCCGGGCGCGGGCGGCGGCCAGGTCCGCGTCGGGCAGCAGCCCGGCGGCGTCGGCGAGGGTGAGCAGGGTGGCCAGGTGCGCCGGCGAGCGGCCGGACTGCGCGCCGCCGACCATCGTGAAGTGGTCCTGGTGCCCGGCCAGCCAGGCCAGGAAGACGATGCCCGTCTTGTAGTGCCAGGTGGGGGCCGCGAAGATGTGCCGGGCCAGGGGCACGGTCGGGGCGAAGATCGCGTCGTACGCCGCCAGCTCCCCCCGGTCCAGCGCGGCGAACGCCGCGGCGGCGGCCGGCGCGATCGCGGCGAACACCCCGAGCAGCGCGTCGGAGTGGCCGCTCGCGTCGCCCCGGATCAGCTCCGGGTAGTGGAAGTCGTCGCCCGTGTAGAGGCGTACCCCGGCGGGCAGCCGGCGGCGCAGCGCCACCTCGCGGTCGGCGTCCAGCAGTGAGACCTTGATGCCGTCCACCCGGCTGTCGTGGGCCTTGATCAGCCCGACGACGGCGTCGGCGGCCTCGTCGAGGTCGGTCGACCCCCAGTAGCCCGCGAGCGCCGGATCGAACATCGGGCCGAGCCAGTGCAGCACCACCGGCTCGTCGGCGGCGCTCAGCAGTTCGTCGTACACCCGCAGGTAGTCCTCCGGGTCGCGGGCGGCGGCGGCCAGGTGGCGGCTGCACATCAGCACGGGGCGGGCCCCGGCGGCCCGCACGTCGTCGAGCTGCTCGCGGTAGGCGCGGGCGACCTCGGCCAGGGTGGCCGGGCCGGGCGGGAGCTGGTCCGTGCCGACCCCGGCGACGATCCGCCCGCCGACGGCGCGGGCCTCGGCGGCGCTGCGCCGGATCAGCTCGCGGGTGGCCGGGTAGTCCAGGCCCATGCCGCGCTGCGCGGTGTCCATCGCCTCGGCCACCCCGAAGCCGTACGACCACAGGTGGTGCCGGAAGGCCAGGGTGCGGTCCCAGTCCAGCACGGCCGGGGCGCCGGGGATGTTCTCGGCCGTCGGATCGGCCACCACGTGCGCGGCGGCGTACGCGATCCGGCTGGTCGGCGGCCCGGCGGGGCGCGGGAAGCCGGCGCCCCCGGTCAACCGGTACCGCCGCCCGCCGGGCAGCACCACGTCAGCCCCGCTCACAGCGACACCTCCGGTCGCGACTGCGGGGCCCGCAGACCCGGCTCACTCCTCGCGCTCACAGGTCCACCTTCCGTTCGCGACTGCGGGGCTCGCGACCCCGGCTCACTCCTCGCGCTCACAGGTCCAGCTCCGGGATGTCCAGGCGGGCGCCCTCGCGCGCCGACCGCAGGCCCAGCTCGGCGAGCTGCACGCCGCGCGCGCCGGCCAGGAAGTCCCACGGGAACGGCTCGTTGGCGACGACGTGCCGCAGGAACGCCTCCCACTGCACCTTGAAGCCGTTGTCGAACTCCTCGTTGTCCGGCACCTCCGTCCACTGCGACCGGAAGGGCTCGGTGACCGGCAGGTCCGGGTTCCACACCGGCTTCGGGGTGACCGCCCGGTGCTGCACCCGGCAGCTGCGCAGCCCGGCCACGGCGCTGCCCTCGGTGCCGTCGACCTGGAACTCGACCAGCTCGTCGCGGTGCACCCGGACGCACCACGAGGAGTTGAGCTGCGCGACCACGCCGCCGTCGAGCTCGAAGATGCCGTACGCGGCGTCGTCGGCGGTCGCCGGGTACGTGCGGCCCGCCTCGTCGACCCGCTGCGGCACGTGCGTGGCGGTGAGGCAGGAGACCGTACGCACCCGGCCGAAGAGCTCCTCCAGCACGTACTGCCAGTGCGGGAACATGTCCACGACGATGCCGCCGCCGTCCTCGCTGCGGTAGTTCCAGGACGGGCGCTGGGCCGGCTGCCAGTCGCCCTCGAACACCCAGTAGCCGAACTCCCCGCGCACCGACAGGATCCGGCCGAAGAAGCCGCCGTCGATGAGCCGCTTGAGCTTGCGCAGCCCGGGCAGGAAGAGCTTGTCCTGCACCACCCCGGTACGCACGCCGGCGGCGCGCGCCGCCCGGGCCAGGTCGAGGGCGCCCTCGGTGTCCTCGGCCAGCGGCTTCTCGGTGTAGATGTGCTTGCCGGCGTCCAGCGCCCGGCGGATCGCCTTCTCCCGCTGCTGGGTGACCTGGGCGTCGAAGTAGATCTCGACGTCGTCGCGGGCCAGCGCCGCGCTCAGGTCGGTGGTCCAGTCGGTCAGCCCGTGCCGCTCGGCGATCTCGCGGAGCTTGGTCTCGCTGCGCCCGACCAGGACGGGCTCGGGCCAGATCGACGTGCCGTCGGCCAAGGGCACGCCGCCCTGCTCGCGGATGGCGAGCAGGGAGCGCACCAGGTGCTGCCGGTAGCCCATCCGGCCGGTGACGCCGTTGACGATGATGCCTATCGACCTGCGGGTCATGGTGTTCCTTCCCTCCGCGGGCGCCTCCGACCGGGACGGCGGCGGGCGACCTGTTCCACGCCTGCACCGCCGCCGGGAGGCTCCCGGCGGCGAATCTCAGGCAAGCGCTTTCCTGGGCAGCGTAGGGAACGCCTCCCTCCTCAGGCAAGGGGCTGTCCGCCCCGTCTCCCGGCCGGCGCCGCCCGCCGGGCCACGCGGGCGGGCGCCGGGGCGGGGAAGCGCTTTCGCTGCGGTACGGTGACGGATGGCCGGCACCGGGGCGCGGCCGTCGAGAAACGACCGAGGGGGCGGCAGTGGCGACCCTGTCCGACGTGGCCCGGCGGGCGGGAGTCTCGCCCGCGACCGCCTCCCGGGTGATCAACGGCAGCAGCAAGCCCGTCACCGAGGAGCTCCGCGAGCGCGTGCTACGCGCCGTCGCCGACCTCCAGTACGTGCCGAACGCGCACGCCCAACTGCTGGCCCGCTCGCACCGCGTGGCGGTGGGCGTCATCGTGCACGACGTCTCCGACCCGTACTTCGCCGAGATCACCCGGGGCCTGCAACGGGTCGCCACCGACCAGGGCCGGCTGCTGATGATCTGCAACAGCTACCGCGACCCGGACCGCGAGTTGGAGTACGTCGAGCTGCTGCGCGGCCAGCAGGTCGCCGCGATCATCCTGGCCGGCTCGGGCTACCACGACGCCACCTTCACCCGGCTGCTCAACGAGAAGCTCGCCGCGTACGAGGCGACCGGCGGGCGGGTCGCGGTCATCGGCCGGCACGAGCACTCCGGCGACGCGGTGATGCCGGACAACCGCGCCGGCGGCCGGTTGATCGGCGAGGAGCTGTACGAACTCGGTCACCGGGCGATCGGGGTGGTGGCCGGGCCGGCCGTGCTCACCACCACCACCGACCGGCTCACCGGCCTGCGGGAGTCCCTCGCCGCGCATGGGCTGAGCCTGCCCGAGCACCGCGTCCGGCACGCCGAGTTCGACCGCGACGGCGGCGTCGCCGCCACCGCCGCGCTGCTCGACGCCGACCCCGAGCTGACCGCCGTCGTGGCGCTCAACGACTCGATGGCGATCGGCGCGCTGGCGCTGCTGCGCTCCCGGTCGGTGGCGGTGCCCCGGCAGATGTCGGTCATCGGCTTCGACGACATGCCGATCGCCCGGGACGTCACCCCGGCGCTGACCACCGTCCGGCTGCCCCTGGTCGAGATGGGGGCCCGCGCGATGTCGCTGGCGCTCGACCCGGGGGCCGCGGCGCCCCGCGTCGAGGTGCTGCCCGCCGAGGTGGTGCGCCGGGACAGCACCGGGCCGGCCCCCGAGGTCACCCCGGCCCGCCCACGGGCGGCGGGATCCGGCGCGTCAGCCGGCTGACGACCCTCCGGTCACCGGGACGGCCGGCCACGGTGGACACCGTCGTCGGTGGCCCCGGGCATGGCGCCCGGGGCCACCTGGCGCCAGGTCGCTCGGAGGACGGCCCCCCAGATGCGCGCGGCCGTACCGGCTGCGGTCCCCCCTGCCGGCTGCTTCCCGGCGTGCGGTGCGGTGCGCGCCCTGAGCGGCTTGCGCATCCCCCGTTTCCGTCCCCCTGTGCCACGCCTGGCGGTCGTCGGCCGACGCGGAGTCGACACCCGCTGGTGCGGGTGTCCTACCACACACTATGGTTGTCCGCTACGGTGTCACTGCCACAACAGTGGTCGGCGTGGCCAGTCAAGCACGGTCCGCCACGGCCCGCAACCATTGTGGCGGCGCAACCCGGCCCAACCACTATGGTGGGCGTCCTCGGGTCGGATCGGGAGGGGTGGTCATGGCCGACGGCGGCAAGGCCAGCGGATCGACGTCCTTCGCCGACCGGCTGCGGCACCTGTTCGAGACGCATCGCCGGCCCGGCGGCGACAGGCCCTTCTCGCCGGAGGAGGTCGCCAGGGCCACGGGGCTCTCGACGAGCTACGTCAACTACCTGCTGAGCGGCGAGCGGGACAATCCCACCCGGTCGGCGATCCAGCAGCTCGCCAACTTCTTCCGGGTGCCCCCGGGCTACTTCTTCGACACCGTGGCCGCGGACGGCGAGGGCGACCCCGACCTGGAGACGATCACCGTCCTGGCCCGCCGGATGCCGCCGGGAGCGCCCAGGGCGAGCCTACGCGCCATCGTGGAGCAGGTCGCGGCGCTGGAGGCACGCAACAAGACCACGGGGCGCGGCCGGACGTAGGGCGGGCTCCCGCCTTCGCTCACCGCAGCAGCAGGAACGTGGGGGCGGCGATGAGCGTCCCCACGACGGTGCCGGCGGCCACCTGACCGACGGTGTGGTCGCGCAGGCGCACCCGCGACCAGCCGACCAGCGCCACCACGGGCGCCGAGGCGAGCAGCGCCGGTCCAAACTCGATCACGAGCACGGCCGCCGCGCCCGCCGCCACGGCCGCGTGGATGCTGAGCTTCCACGCCAGGTTGACCACGGTCACGGCGAGGCCGAGGGCGAACATGACGACGACCATCGCCAGGACGGGGCGCGGGGCGCCGAACCCGATCATCACGGCGAGGCCCACCAGCACGGACAGCAGCCCGTACGCCAGTGGCCGCCGGCGCTGTTCCCGTCGCCTGATGTGGTGGTCGGTCAGCCGGCCCCGGCGTACGCCCCACCAGATCAGGCTGTTGGGGATGACCGAGCAGAACAGGGAGCCGACCAGGGCCCAGGCGAGGCCCGCCTCGACGGGCGACGCGGCGTGCAGGCCCACGACGACGGGCATCAGCGCGGCCAGCAGCGCCGGGGCGAAGACCTCGGTGGCGGCGCGGGCGAGCAGCCTGCTGGTGCGGCGGTCGGGGCGGTCGATGACGTCGTGCACGGTCCACATTCTGCCGACCGTCCCGGGCGGCGGGCACACCGCGGGCGCGAGCTGTCACGTTCCGCCCCGCTCGGGCGTCACAGTGTCGTCGCGCTTGGCTATGCTGCCCGCACCCGCGCCGTCGCGGCCGGCACGGGCGTCGACCGTCCGGGGTGGACGCGGCGGGCGGGTGACACGACACGGGGGTCTCTCGGGCTGGTGGCCCGGCGGGGAGAGTGATGGCGGGCGATGTGGCACCGACGGCGTCGGAGACAGCGGTTGTTGCGCCAGCTCGACGTGGACCTGCCGTCGCCCCTGACGGTGCGGGGCCTGGTGTCCGCGCTCGAGACCACGCGCGGTCGGCGCATCCAACTCGCCGCGATGAGCGTCGACGGGCAGGCCGGGCCCTGCGGGCTGTGGGTGGCGACCTCCGGGACCGACTACGTCCTGTTCAGTCGCGACGCGCCGCCCGTGCTGCGCGTCCAGACGATCCTGCACGAGCTGATGCACATCGCCCTGCGGCACACCGCGCGGGCGGTGCCCTCCGCCGGCGGAGCGGGTGAGACGGCGGCGACGCACGGGGTGCTCGCCCGCTCCCCCGCCACGTTCGACGAGCAGCAGGAGCACGACGCGGAGCTGCTGGCGACGTACCTGGGGGCACGGCTCGACGGCGGCGGCGAGGACGTGGCCTTCGACGAGCTGGGCGGCGTCACGGCCGCCGTCATGCACCGCATCGCCGCGGCGTTGACGGACTAGGCGGGAGATCCGGTGCTCGTCACGGTCGGTCATCTGGTCGCCGCCAGCGTCGCCGCGGTGGCGTTCCTGGTGAAGCTCAGGGCGTTGGGTCGAGATCCGGCCAACCCGAGGATCCTGGCGAGCGCGGGGATCTGCCTGGGGATGGGGGTGGCCGTCACCGCCGGGTGGGCGCCGGTGCACAGCCTGCTCGACCGCGTGTCGGGCGTGGCCAATCTCGCCAAGCTGGTGGAGCACGGCTCGGCGCTGCTCGCCGCGGCGGCGATCCAGTTCCTCTTCCTGCACCTGGGCGACCCCGGGCGGGCACGCCGGCTGATGGCGCGGCGGGGCGTGTTCCTCGCCGTCGCGTTCGGCGTGATGGTCGCGGCGTTCTCGCGGGCCGACTTCCCCGAATCCGAGCCCCTGCACTTCGCCGAGCGGTACGGCGACCTGCCACCGGTCGGCGTCTACATGCTCGCGTTCCTGACCTGCCTCGGGGTGACGGTCGTGGACATCCTGCGGGTGTCCGCCGGCTACGCGCGCTACGCCGGCGCCCGGCTGAGGACCAGCATGCGGCTGCTCAGCGCCGGCGCGGCCTTCGGTGCGGGATTCGTCGCGCACAAGGCCCTGTTCATCTGCCTCAAGCTGGCCGGGGTGGCGCCGCCGTGGCCCGAGCCGGCCGCGACGCAGACGCTGATCATGCTGTCGGTGTCGCTGATCGGGGCCAGCTTCGTGCTGGCGACGGCACGCAAGGCGGTCGACGGCGTCCGCGCCTGGCCGCGCCGGTACGCCACGCACCGCGACCTGCACGCGTTGTGGTACCTGCTGTACCGGGCGATGCCGACCATCGCCCTGCATCCCCCGCGCCGGCCGGAGGTCGACCCCCGGTGGGCGTGGCGCCTGGGCGAACGGCTCTACCGCCGCTGCGTCGAGATCAGCGACGGCCTGCGTGCGTTGGGCCCGCTCGACGAGTCCGTGGCGGGCGCCGCCCGGCAGCGGGCGGTGGCGGCCGGCTGGAGCCGCGAGCGTGCCGACGCCGCCGGTGAGGCCGCGGCGGTCCTGGTGGCGCTCCGGCGCTTCACCTCGGGGGCGACGGCGACGCGGGAGGTCGATCCGGCCCTGGAGTCGCAGAGCGTGGCGGTCGCGCAGGTCGACGTGCAGGCCGACGCGAGTCGGCTGGCGCTGGTCTCGACGGCGCTCTCCGAGGAACTGGTGCGCGCGGTCGCCGCCCGTACGCCGGCGCGCGGGCAGCAGGCGTAGGCGGGCTCAGATGATGAAGTGGGTCCAGTAGGCGAGCCAGGTGACAAAGAGCGCGCCCTGGAGCAGGGCCAGGGCGGCGGTCAGCCAGGCGTCGGCGCCGACGTGGCGGGCCCAGCGGGCCAGCACGAGGGCGACCGGGAAGACGGCCAGCAGATAGCGCAGCAGGCTCTTGTACACCGGCGGCCCCATCGACAGCGGCACCAGGACCATGGTCAGCCCGTACACGAGATAGGGCAGCCCGAGTCGGCGGGCGCCCGCGAGCAGGACCGCCAGCACCAGCACGGCGACCCACACCCGCAGGGCGTCGCGGGGCGGGCTGCCGGTCAGGCCGTGCCACAGCACCGCCAGCGGGTTCTGCACCCGGATGCCCCAACCCGTCTCCTGGGCGTGCTTGTAGGCGAACCAGTCGCCGCTCTGCCACCGGCAGAACGCCATGAACGCCAGCCAGCCGGCGGGCACCAGCGCCAGCGGCCAGCCGACGCGCACGTACGTCCACCACGCGCGCGGGCCCAGCCGGTAGCCGTGCTGCCGTAGCAGCACCAGGGCCAGCGGGAGCACGACGAGGAACCCCACCGAGCGGCTCGTCGCCAGGAAGAAGCCGACGACGCCCACGAGCAGCCAGCGCCGCCGCTCGGCGTAGTGGAAGGCGGCGAGCGCGAGGCAGAGGAACAGCGACTCGGTCAGCGCCGCCTGGAACAGGAACCCGGCCGGCAGCAGCACGAGGTAGCGGACGAACCGGCGGGCGGAGGCGTCGTCGCCGAGCAGCCGCTCGCCCAGCCGGTGGGCGTAGAAGAGCGTCAGCAGGAACGCGACGTTCGCGATGAGCAGCAACGCCAGCGCGGTGTCCCCGCCCAGCAGCGGGGCCAGCGGGCGGGCCAGGAACGGATAGAGCAGGGGAAAGCCGAAGTCGGGCCACGGCTCGTCGAGCGGGAGCTGCGCCAGGCGGTCGTAGAGGAAGGAGTCCCAGGCGAACCAGAGCGCGACCGCGCGGTGCCCGGAGATCGCCCGCTGCTGCTCGCGCATCATCGTCTCGTCCGGCGGCGGGGCCCAGGGCACGTCGTCGAAGGCGCTCAGCGCGAGCACCCCGAGGGCGCTGAGCACGATCTTCGTACCGAGGAAGACGGCGAGGACGAACAGCCACGGCGCCGGCACCCGGCCGGCGGCCCGCGACGCCGCCCGCCGCAGGTCGTTCCCACGCCCGGCCAGCCGGACGGGCAGCGTGCGCCACCGCCGGTCCGAGACGGCCCGCCCACTGTCCATCACGCGTCTCCCGATCCGGCGGCCCGACCGGTGCCACATCCCCGTTCCGGGGCCGTTGACACGTCGGCGCGCAACCGGGCGCCAGGCGCGTCGCGGGGCGCCCCGGGCGCTCCGCCCGTCGGGGTGTCCCGGGAGCGGACGGGAATCCGGGGTGAGTTCGGGCCGGTGCCGGGTAAGCGGGCGGCTTCCGGAAGGCGGAAGCAGGGGGCGACGGGCATGGGCGAAGAGCACGGCACGGTGGTCATCGGCGCTGGGCCGGCGGGCCTGACCGCGGCGTACGAGTTGCTCCGGCGCGACAGCGCGGTCCGGGTGTTCGAGGCCGACGAGGTGGTGGGCGGGATCAGCCGCACCGTCGAGCGGGACGGGTGGCGCTTCGACATCGGCGGGCACCGGTTCTTCACGAAGGTGGCCCGGGTCGAGGAGTTCTGGCACGAGATCCTGCCCGACGAGGACTTCCTGCTGCGGCCCCGGATGAGCCGGATCTACTACCGGGGCGCCCTGTTCGACTACCCGCTGAGCGCGGCGAACGCCCTGCGCAACCTCGGCGTACGGGAGGCCGTGCTGTGCATGGGCTCGTACGCGCGGGCCCGGCTGCGCCCGCCGAAGGACCAGTCGCACTTCGAGGGGTGGGTCTCGGCCCGGTTCGGCTGGCGGCTCTACTCGATGTTCTTCAAGACGTACACCGAGAAGGTCTGGGGGATGCCGGCCGACCGGTTGCAGGCCGACTGGGCCGCGCAGCGGATCAAGAACCTGTCGCTGGCCAAGGCGGTCCGCAACGCGGTGCTGCCCAGACGCAACCGCAAGGACGTGACCAGCCTGATCGAGGAGTTCCAGTACCCGAAGCTCGGCCCGGGCATGATGTGGGAACGCTGCGCCGAGCAGGTGCGCCGGCGCGGGGGCCGGGTGGACACCGGCACCTGGGTGACGGCCGTGCACCGGGACCCGGAGCGCCGCCGGGCCGTCGCCGTGACCGTCAACGGGGCCGGCGGGCAGCGTACCGAGCCGGCGGAGCACGTCGTCTCCTCGATGCCCATCTCCGAGCTGGTCGCCGCGCTGCGCCCGGCGGCCCCTCCGGAGGTGCTGGCCGCCGCGGCCGGCCTGCGGTACCGGGACTTCCTGACCGTCGCGCTGGTGGTGCCGGAGGAGTTCTCGTTCCCGGACAACTGGATCTACGTGCACGACCCGGCGGTGAAGGTCGGCCGGATCCAGAACTTCGGCTCCTGGTCGCCGCACCTGGTCAAGGACGGCCGCACCTGCCTCGGCCTGGAGTACTTCGTGTTCGAGGACGACGAGACCTGGCGTACGCCGGACGCCGAGCTGGTCGCCGCCGCGACGGCCGAGCTGGAACGGCTCGGTCTGGTCCGGCCGGCGGTGGTCGAGGCCGGGTACGTGGTGCGGATGCCGAAGGCGTACCCGGTCTACGACGAGCGCTACCAGCACAACGTCGACGTGATCCGGGACTGGCTGGCCCGCGAGGTGCCCAACGTCCACCCGGTGGGCCGCAACGGCATGCACCGGTACAACAACCAGGACCACTCGATGCTGACGGCGATGCTCACCGCCGAGAACATCGCCTGCGGCACCCGCCACGACGTGTGGTCGGTCAACGTGGAGCAGGACTACCACGAGGAGTCGAGCCACGACGGGGACGGCCACCGGGGCACCGGCCGGGACGCGCCCGTCGTACCGGCCCGGCCCGCCGTACCGGTCGGCACGACGCTCGACGGCACCGGCACCGGCCGGCCCGAACGGCCGGCCCACGTGCGCCTCGGCTGAGCCGCCGACTGCGCTTTCGGCACCGTCGGCGCAGGCCCGGAAGGGTTCGGCACCGTCGGCGCAGGCCCGGGCGGGAAGGCCGGTGGCGGACCGGCCCGGACTCAGTGCGCTTCGAGGACGAAGAAGATGAAGCAGATGAACGTGGTGCGGTCCACGAGATGTGGCGGCAGGATCTCACGCGGGGTCTCGGGAGACATGGGGGGTTCGCTGACGACCGACAGGCGGAAGCCCGCGTCGGTGAACGCAGCCGTCATCGCGTGCAACGGCCGGTGCCAGTAGGTCAGCTCCGCGGTGTGCCCGTCGAAGGTGTACTCCTCCGACCACCGTGCGAGGGCGAAGTAGTCGGCGCCCGGGTTCACTGCCGTGTAGACCATCGGGTGGTTCACGGACAGGATGAGGCGACCCCCTGGCCTCAGGACTCGTCGCAGCTCGGCCAGGGGCGCGGTCCAGTCCTCCAGGTAGTGCAGGACCAGGGACGCGACGACGTCGTCGAACGCGGCGTCGGCGAAGGGAAGCGGCTCACCGAGGTCGGCCACCAGCAGCGTGGCGTCCCCGCCCAGCCGCCGTCGGGCCAGCTCGACCATCGCGCGGCTGGAGTCGAAGCCGGTCACGATGGCCCCTCGCTCGCGAAGCGCCGCGGACAAGGGACCCGAACCGCAGCCGGCGTCGAGGATCCGCCGGCCGTTCACGTCCCCGGCAAGCCCGATCATCGCGGGCCGCTCGTAGTGGCCGTTGATCAGGTTGGAGTCGTTGTCCGCGCTGTAGCGCTCGGCGAAACTGTCGTAGTGGTCGGCCTTCACCAGGCTGTCTCCTCGGCATCGCGGCAGGGTCGAAAGCGCGATCCTGCCAGGGTCGTCGAGCCACCGCTGCCTCTGCCGCGCTCCGGTCGGCGCCGGTCACGGCAGGTGGACGGGAACGGGCTGGCTCCACGTGGCGGTCAGCCGGCGAGCTGGTCGCGGCGGCGGGTGAGGTAGGCCCGCTCCGCGGGGTTGCCGGCGAGACCGATGGCCCGGTCGTACGCGGTCCGCGACTCGCCGCCGCGCCCGAGTCGCCGCAGCAGGTCGGCGCGCGCGGCGTGGAAGGCGTGGTAGCCGTCGAGGGCCTCGGCGAGCCGGTCGATCTCGGCGAGCCCGACCCCGGGGCCGTCGACCTCGGCGACCGCGACCGCCCGGTTGAGCCGCACGATCGGTGAGGGGTCGAGCAGCGACATGCGCCCGTAGAGGGCGACGATGGTGGGCCAGTCGGTGTCCCGGCTGGACGGGGCGTCGGTGTGGACCGCGTTGATCGCGGCCTGCAGCTGGTAGCGCCCGGGTGGGCCGCCGCCGGTCGCCACCGCCTCGATCCGCTCGCGCAGGAGGGCGTTGCCCTCGGCGATGAGGGTGCGGTCCCAGGCGCCGCGGTCCTGCTCGGCGAGGGTCACCAGTTCCCCGGTGCGGGACACGCGCGCCGGCCGCCGGGCGTCGGTGAGGAGCATCAGGGCGAGCAGGCCGGCCACCTCGCCGTCGTCCGGGAGGAGGGTCCGGAGCAGGCGGCCGAGGCGGATCGCCTCCTCGGTGAGGTCGACGCGCACCGGGTCGTTGCCCTCGCTGGCGAGATAGCCCTCGTTGAAGACGAGGTAGACGACCGCGAGCACGCCGGCGAGCCGTTCGCGGATGTCGTCGGCCGAGGGCACCCGGTAGGGGATGTGTGCCGCCTTGATCTTCGCCTTGGCGCGGGTGATCCGCTGCGCCATGGTGGTCTCCCGCACCAGGAAGGCGCGGGCGATCTCGGGCACGGTGAGGCCGCCGAGCAGGCGCAGGGTGAGCGCCACCCTGGCCTCCAACGCGAGCGCGGGGTGGCAGCAGGTGAAGATCAGTCTGAGCCGGTCGTCCTCGACCGGGCCGGTCGGCTCAGCAGGGGTGTCGTCGAACACGATCCGGGCCGCCTGGTGTTTGGCGTCGCGCTGTGACTCGCGACGGAGCCGGTCGATCGCCTTGCGGGTCGCGGTGGTGGCGAGCCAACCGCCGGGATTGGACGGTACGCCCTCGCGCGGCCATCGCTCCGCGGCCGCCACGAACGCCTCGGCCGTCGCCTCCTCGGCGACGTCGAGATCGCCGAAACGGCGCGCGAGGCCGGCGACCACCCGCGCCCACTCCTCGTGGTGGACACGGGTGATCGCCTGCTCGACGGTGAGATCGGTCATGGCTCCGGCAGCGCTCGGACGGATTCCCCGGTTCGGAAGGGACGCACCTCGACCGTACCGCGGCACGCTCTCGACCCCTCGGCGGCGAGGGCCAGGGCCACGTCGCGTGGACGGACAGCAGGTATCCGGGCACCACGCTCGCTTCTCCCCGGAGCCGTTACGCCGGGCGCGCCCCGGGGCCTCGGAACCGGTGCACCTCCTGCGGCCAGTCGAGCGCGGTCGCGAGCCTGCCGGCCCAGTGTCGCGCCGCCTCGTCGTCGGGCACGTCCACGACGGCGAAGCCGCCGAGGTGCTCCTTGGTCTCGACGTACGGGCCGTCGGTGAAGACGGGCCTGCCGTCGACCGATTCGACGCTGCACACCGCGGTGGACCGGTCGAGCCCTCCGTTGCTGAAGAGCAGGACGCCCGCGGCCTGCATGTCCGCCATCACGGCCCAGCTGGCCCTGCTCTTCTCGCGAAGCTGCTCCGCCGTGTGTTCGGGCACCCACTCGTCGTTGAAGGTGATCAGGTACTCCGTCATGTCGTCTCCTCCCAGCCCCCGGACGGGGGCCCTGCCCGGCTCCTCGTGTCCGACGGCCCGGCCGGGCCGCCGCACACCGGTTCCACGAACGGCCACGCCCCGATACGACACCATCTTCGGAGAATCGAGGTCCAGGATGTGGCACGAGGGTGAGACGAGGTCACCGTCGTCTGCCGAAGCCGTTCGCGTCACCCGGCAGTTGTGGTGGCGCGAACGGGCGCGATCCGGGATAGCCTTGGCGCATATGGCTACCTATCGCAGCGCCTCAGTGCTCCTCTCCTCCGACGGCACCCGGACCCCCGGCACCGCCGCCCTCTTCGCCGAGCCCGCCCGCAAGGGTGGGACCCCGCCGTGGGCGGGCGATTTCCGACCCGCCAACAGCGCCGGCAACGGCCCCAAGAACGCGATCGGGAAGACCTTCACGTTGGAGTTGCCCGACGGCAGCACCGGCAAGGTCGTGGTCCAGGGCCTCAAGAGCGGGAAGGGAGGCGTCGTGCTGGCGCTGATGGGCGAGGACGCACCCCCCTTCTGATCGGAAGTGATCGCCCACCGACGCCACCGGCTGGAGACGGCCGGTGAGCGCGGTGTGCCGCAGCGCCGGTGGCGGCTCGGGTCCCGGGCTGCCGGACGCTCACGGATCGGACCCTGGTCGGCGACGCGCCGACCAGGGCCACCGGTCAGCGGCGGCCGGCGGCCAGGGTGACGAGGTACTGTCCGCCGCCCGCGTCGACGCTCGCGGTCACCGGTAGTCCGGGCACCAGCCGGGAGAACCGGTCGACCAGCCAGTCCGCCGCCTCCTGGGCGTCCTTCTCGCTCGGACAGCGGGCGACCAGCTCGCGGCCACCCTTGCGTTCGAGTCGCTCGGCGACGGTGATCAGTGGCGCGGGCTCCACCACGTGCAGGTGGTCCGGCCAGGCGATGACCGCCTTGACCGCGCCCTTGCGGGTGTTGCAGGCACGGTGCGCGAGTCGCTCGGCGACCTTGGCCTTCCTGTCGGCGGTACGGCTGTCGACGCTGGGACCACGCGGGTCGTTCACCGACCTGCCGGCGTCGACCGGCTCGTCGCACACCCAGCACCGCCAACCGTCACGCCTCGCGACGTCATCGAGGGAACTCATCCGAGCAAACTAGCCTGTCGACCGCCGGCCGACGACAGCCCCGGCCGCGGCGAGCGGGCCGGTCTGGAATGCTTCTCCCATGCCCTCCTACCCGCCCACCTTCGCCGACCAGGTCGTCGCCCAGCCAGCCCGGGCCCAGTTCGAGTCGTTCCTCGACGAGCACCGTCGCGCGCTCAACGGCTGCCTGGACGGGCTGACGGAGGAACAGGCGCGCCGCTCGTTGGTGGCCTCAAGGACCACGCTGCTGGGCCTCGTGAAGCACGTGACCTTCGTCGAGAAGGTCTGGTTCGACGAAGCCGTCACGTGCCGGTCGCGCGCTGAGATCGGCATCCCCGCGACGCCGGACGAGTCGTTCATCCTCGATGACGACGACACGATCGCCACCGTCCAGCGCGCACACCGCGAGGCCTGCGAGGCGTCACGCCGCGCGACGTCGTCCCTGGGCATGGACGACATCCTGCACGGCAACCGGCGGGGCCCGCTTCCGCTGCGGTGGGTGTATCTCCACGTGCTGCGCGAGCTCGCCCAGCACTGCGGGCACGCGGACATCCTCCGGGAGCAGCTCGTCGACGGGTAGTGCGCGGACGTCCACCTCGGCGTCCCGGGGCCGCCGGCGCGCCCTCCCCGCCGGTAAACGCCTTGCCGCCGCACCGGAGCGTCCCTAGCATCCGCCGGATGCGGATCCGCGAGTTCCACGAGTCCGACTGGGCCCAGGTGTGGCCGATCGTCCAGGAGGTGGTCCGGGCGCGGGAGACCTTCCCCTACGACCCGGAGCTGACCGCCGAGCAGGCGTACGACATGTGGGTGGAGGCCGCGCCCGGCCGGACGGTGGTCGCGGTCGACGGCGACGCGGTGCTGGGCACCGCGAAGATGGGCACCAACCGCCCCGGGCCGGGCGCGCACGTCGCCACCGCGAGCTTCATGGTGGCCCGCGCGGCGCGCGGGCGGGGCGTCGGCACCGCGCTGTGCCGGCACGCGGTCGACTGGGCCCGCGAGCGGGGGTACGCCGGCATGCAGTTCAACGCCGTGGTGGCGAGCAACGCCACCGCCGTGGAGCTGTACCGGCGGGAGGGGTTCGACGTGGTGGGCACGGTGCCCGGCGCGTTCCGGCATCCCACCCTCGGCCGGGTGGGCCTGCACGTGATGTACCGGGAGTTCTGAGCGACCGGCCGGACGCCGCGCGCCGCGTCCCATCGGGGCGGGACGCGGCGCGCGGCGGGCATCGTCAGGCGGTGGCCGAGGCGACGGCCTCGGCGCGCAGGGCGTCCTCGGAGGCGCCCCGGCGCCAGTAGCCGGAGAAGGTGACGTGGCGGCGGTTCAGGCCGCGCTCGCCGACGAGGTGCCGGCGCACCGAGCGCACCATGGAGGACTCGCCGGCGATCCAGACGTACGGGTTGGCGCTCGGCAGCCGGGCGGCGCGCACCGCGTCCGCCAGCAGGCTGCTGCCGGGGGCGACGGTGGCGCCCCGCACGATCCAGCGCACCTCGGCCCGCGCCTCGGTGGGCAGTTCCTGGATGTCCCCCGCGTCGGGAACCTCGATCCAGGCCCGTACCGGGGTGCCGGGCGGCAGCCAGGCCAGGATGCCGGCGGCGGCGGGCAGCCCGGTCTCGTCGGCCACCAGCAGGACGGAGTCGGTGCCGACCGGCGGGCGGAAGCAGACGCTGCGGTTGTCGTGCACGGCCGGGCCGAGCAGGACCACCCGGTCGCCCGGCAGGGCGTGCCGGGCCCAGCGGGAGGCGGGGCCCGTGTCGCCGTGGCTGACGAAGTCGATGTCCACCTCGGCAGCCTCGGGACGCTGCTCCCGGATGGTGTACGAGCGCATCACCGCGCGCACGTCGGGGTCCATGGCCCGGTAGGCGCCGAACCAGTCCTCCCCCGCCTCGGCGGGGAGCACCGGCGCGGGCTGACCGGGGTGCGGCAGGAACAGCGAGACGCTCTGGTCCCGGCCGCCACCGGCGAAGTCGGCCAGCTCCGGCCCACCGAAGGTGACCCGGACCAGGGAGGCGCCGACGCGGCGGGCGCCGACGACCTGCGCGGCGAAGAGGCGGTACTGGACGGCGACGGCGGTGGTCACGACGTGACCTTCTTCGCGCCCTTGATGGCGGTGGCCAGGTTCTCCAGCAGCGGCGCGGCGCCGGCGTACGAGAAGCGGGGCACCGCGTCCCAGGCGGCTACCTGGTTGGCCTTGACCGCCGGCAGCTGCTGCCAGGTCGGCTTCGCGGCCAGGTCCTTGGGCTGAAGGGCGGTGCTGCGGTTGTCGAGCAGGAGCAGGTCGGCCGGGAACTTGCCCGCGTTCTCCCAGCTCAGCGCCTCGAAGTAGTCGCCGGCCTCCAGCTTGGTGGGGACGACGATGTCGACGCCCAGCTCGGCGAAGTACATCAGGTCGGTGCTGACCTTGGGGTTGGAGGCGTAGAACAGGTCGGGGCTGCCGGAGCAGGCGAGCACCTTGATGCCCGGGTTGGCCTTGACCGCCTGGCGGACCGACTCGGCGGCGGCCTCGAAGCGGGCCTTGGCGTCGGTGACCTTCTTCGCGGACAGGTCGGCGCCGAGGGACTCGGCGAGCTGCGCGTACCGCTCGATCGGCTTGGTCATCGGCACCCGCGCGGTGGTCACGGTGACGGTGGGGGCGAGCGGGAGGATCTTGCCCTTGCTCTCGTCCGGCACGTACCAGAAGGCGCCCGGGTCGTACATGTGGGTGACGAGCAGTTCGGGCCGCAGGGCGGCGTACTTCTCCAGGTTGAACTCGCCCCAGACGTTGCCGAGGATCTCCACGGACTCGACGTCGAGGTCGCCGGCCTGCGGTTCCTTGCTGCCGTCGGAGCGCTTGGTCTCGCCGAACACCCCGACGATCTGCTTGTCGAGCCCGAAGTCGACAAGTGCGGCGGCGACCCCCGTGAAGGCGACCACCCGGGTCGGCCGGGCGGGGGCGCTCACCTTCTCGTTGCGGTCGTCCGTGAACGACCACGGCCCGCCGGAGTCCTTGGCGGTGGGGGTGGCGGAGTCCTCGTCCCCGCCGCAGCCGGCGAGCAGGGCTGCCAGGGTGGCGGCGCCACCGGCGGCCAGCAGGCCCCGGCGGGAGAGGCGGCGGGCGGACACGGGATGCGGCATGGCGGTGTCTTTCGATCAGGGTCGGGCGAATGACCATGGACAGCGGGGTTAGGTTAACCTAACCTAAACGGCTGTCAAGTCCCGTTCGGAATTCCGCACCAATCGGAGCCCACACTGTCCGCCACCCTCTCCTCCCGCGTCGGCGCGCCGCCGGCACCGCCGGCCGTACGCCGGCCCGGCCGGGCCGCGCTGCGGGCCGCCGGGCTCGCGGCGTCGGTGCTGCTGCTCGCGGCCGTCGCGGTGCTCAGCATCGCCGTGGGCGCCAAACAACTCCCCCTCACCGACGTGTGGCAGGGCCTGCTGGACCGCGACGCCGCCGAGTACGCCGTCGTGCACCGCATGCGGCTGCCGCGTACGCTGCTCGGCCTGCTCGCCGGGGCGGCGCTGGGCGTCGCCGGCGCGGTCATGCAGGCGCTGACCCGCAACCCGCTCGCCGACCCCGGCCTGCTCGGCATCAACGCCGGCGCCTCCGCGGCGGTGGC
Source organism: Micromonospora sp. DT62 (assembly GCF_049847285.1). Classification (NCBI taxonomy): domain Bacteria; kingdom Bacillati; phylum Actinomycetota; class Actinomycetes; order Micromonosporales; family Micromonosporaceae; genus Micromonospora; species Micromonospora sp. DT62. Next base: position 25,866 of record NZ_JBNCOB010000017.1, on the reverse strand, counting down.
CACCGGGGCGCTGCTGTTCGGCATCGGCGGCGTCGGCGGGCAGGTGTGGTTCGCGCTGCTCGGCGCGGCCGCCGTCACCGCCGCCGTGTACGCCGTCGGCGGCGGGCGCGGGGCCACCCCCGCCCGGCTGGCCCTGGCCGGCGCGGCGCTCAACGCCACCCTCTACTCGTACGTGAGCGCGGTGATGCTGGTGGACACGGCCTCGCTGGAACGGCTGCGGTTCTGGACGGTCGGCTCGCTGGCCGGCGCCGAACCGTCGACCGTCCGCACGGTCGCGCCGTTCATGGCGGCGGGCCTGCTGGTCGCCCTGGCCGTCGCCCGCCCGCTCAACGCCCTCGCCCTCGGCGACGACGCGGCGCGCGCCCTCGGCGCCCGCCCGGCCCTGGTCCGGGGCGCGGTCATCCTGGCGATCACGCTGCTCTGCGGCGCCGCCACCGCCGCCTGCGGGCCGATCGTCTTCGTCGGGCTGCTGGTGCCGCACCTGGTGCGCGCGCTCACCGGGCCGGACCTGCGCTGGCTGCTGCCGTACTGCGCGGTGCTGGCACCGGTGCTGCTGCTCGGCGCCGACGTCCTCGGGCGGGTGTTGAGCCGCCCCGGCGAGCTCCAGGTCGGGCTCGTGACCGCCGTGGCGGGCGGGCCGCTCTTCCTCTGGCTGGTGCAGCGCGGACGGGTGGCCCATCCGTGATCACCCTGCGTACCGGCGGCCTGTCCCTGCGGCTGCGTCCCCGCGCCGTCGCCGTCGGCGTCACCTGCGTGCTGCTGGCCCTGGCGCTGGGCGTGCTCGCCATCGGCAGCGGCGACTACCCGATGAGCCCCGCCGCCGTGCTGCGCGCCCTCACCGGCCGGGGCACCCCGGCCGAGGAGTTCATCGTCACCGAGCTGCGGCTGCCCCGGGTGGTCACCGCCCTCTGCGTCGGCGCCGCGCTCGCGTTGGCCGGCGCGGTCTTCCAGTCCCTGGTACGCAACCCGCTGGGCAGCCCCGACATGCTCGGCTTCACCCAGGGTGCGGCCACCGGGGCGCTCGTCGTGGTGGTGCTCGGCGGCAGCAGCGTGGCGCTGGCCTCGTCGGCGGTGGCCGGTGGGCTGGTCACCGGCGCGCTGGTCTACGCGCTGTCCTGGCGGCGCGGCGTGCACGGGTACCGGCTGATCCTGGTCGGCATCGGCACCATGGCGATCCTCACCGGCGTCAACGGCTGGCTGCTCACCCGGGCCCCGCTGATGGACGCCGCCCGCGCCGTGCTCTGGCTCACCGGCAGCCTCGACGGTCGCGGCTGGTCGAACGCGCTGCCGCTGCTGATCGCGCTGGGCGTGCTGGTGCCCCTCATGCTGGCCGGCTACGGGCCGGCGATGCGGCTGGTCGAGATGGGCGACGACACCGCCGCCGCCCTCGGCGTACGCGTGGAGCGGCTGCGCCTCGTCGTGCTGGCGGCGGCGGTGCTGCTGGTCTCCCTCGCGGCGGCCGCCGCCGGGCCGGTGAACTTCGTGGCCCTCACCGCGCCACACCTCGCGCGGCGGCTGACCCGGGCCCCCGGGCCGAACCTGCTGCCCTCGGCGGCCGTCGGCGCGGTCCTCCTGGTCGCCGCCGACCAGCTCGCGCTGCGGGCCTTCCCCGGGCACCAGTTGCCGGTCGGCGTGGTCACCGGCGTGCTCGGCGGCGCCTACCTGGTCTGGCTGCTGGCCACCGAGCGCCGGGCCGGCCGGCTGTGACCGGGCGCGGCCGGCGGGCCACCCACGACGAGAACGGAGCACCGAGCATGCAGTCCCGGCTGAGCGGCACCGCGATGACCCTCGCCTACGAGCGGCGGACCATCGCGCAGGACCTGAGCGTCGCCGTGCCCGACCGGTCCTTCACGGTCATCATCGGCCCCAACGCCTGCGGCAAGTCCACCCTGCTGCGGGCCCTGTCCCGGCTGCTGAAGCCGGCCGCCGGGGCGGTCCTGCTCGACGGCGAGGACATCCACCGGCAGCCGGCCCGCAGCGTGGCACGCACCCTCGGCCTGCTGCCGCAGACGTCCGTCGCGCCGGACGGCATCGGCGTGGCCGAACTCGTCGCCCGCGGCCGGTACCCGCACCAGGGGCTGCTGCGGCAGTGGTCGCGCGAGGACGAGCGGGTGGTCACCGAGTCGATGGCCGCCACCGGGGTCGCCGACCTGGCCGACCGGGCGGTCGACGAGCTCTCCGGCGGGCAGCGGCAGCGCGTGTGGATCGCGATGGCGCTGGCCCAGCAGACCCCCCTGCTGCTGCTCGACGAGCCGACCACCTACCTGGACATCGCCCACCAGATCGAGATCCTGGACCTCTGCGCCCGGCTGCACGAGGAGCAGGGCCGCACGCTGGTGGCGGTGCTGCACGACCTCAACCACGCCGCCCGCTACGCGACGCACCTGATCGCGATGCGCGAGGGGGAGGTGGTCGCCGCCGGCGCGCCCCGGGAGGTGGTCACCGCCGAGCTGGTCGAGGAGGTCTTCGGGCTGCCCTGCCGCGTGATCGACGACCCGGAGACCGGCACCCCGCTGGTGGTCCCCGCCGCCCGCCGCCGGGTCGCCGCGAGCGCCCCGGCGGTCACCGCCGCAGGCGGGAAGGTGGGCGGGTGACGGGCGTTCGCGCTGGCGGCCCGGGCCGCCGGCCGGCCCGCGCCGCGCCGCGGGTCGACCTACTCGCGCATCGACCGGAATCACCGTACGGTGGCCCACGATGCGTGATCTCGCCAGCACCTACCGACAGGACGTCGACGGCTTCGGCCGGGTGACGATCCGACCCGTCGACCCCGACACCGACATCGACCTGATCCACGCCTGGGTCAGCCAGGAACGCGCCCGGTTCTGGGGCATGTGCGACGCCGGGCGGGACCGGGTCGAGGAAATCTACCGCTACCTGGACTCGCTGCCCACCCACCACGCCTGGCTGACCCACCGCGACGGCACACCGGTGGCGCTGTTCCAGACCTACGAGCCGGCCGCCGATCCGGTCGGCGAGTGCTACCCGGTCCAGCCCGGCGACCACGGGGCCCACCTGCTGATCGGCCCGCCCGGCGCGATCGAGCGGGGCTTCACCGGCACCCTGTTGCGCGTGTTCCTCGACTTCGTCTTCGCCGACCCGCGACACCGGCGCGTCGTGATGGAGCCGGACGCGCGCAACGACAAGGCGGTCGAGCGGCTCCTGCGCACCGGCTTCGTCGCCGGCCCGCTGATCGACGTGAACGGCAAGCGGGCCCGGCTGCTCTTCCTCGACCGGGAGACGTTCGAGGCCGGCCGGCCCTGAGACGCGGGACGCTCCCCGGGCGGTCGCCCACCCGGGGAGCGTCGAGGGCTCAGCCGCCCGGTCGCAGCACCCGGCCCGGGCCGGCGACGTTGTCCGCCGCGGCCTGACTGCGCTGGGTGCCGGTGACGCAGACGTCGTCACCGAGGAACGCATCGCGCCACACGTAGCCGGCGACGCAGGTGTGCGGACCGTACGGGCCGTTGACCCAGCGGCTCGTGGCGACGGCGTTGTCCGCGAGCACCTGGGAGCGGGTCGTCCCGGTGACGCAGACGTAGTCGGACTGGTCGGCGTCGCGCCAGACGTACCCGCTGACGCAGGTGTTCGGCCCGGCGACCAGGCGCGCCGGGTTGCGGCGGCTCGCCGCGGCGGCGTTGTCCGAGGCCGCCTGGGTGCGCTGGGCGGCGGTCACGCAGACGTCGTCACCGGCGTACGCCTCCCGCCACACGTAGCCGGAGATGCAGGTGTGCGGGCCGTACGCGCCGTTGGTCCAGCGGCTCGGGGCCGCTGCGTTGTCCGCCCACACCTGGCTGCGGGTGGCCCCGGTGACGCAGACCATGTCACCCGGCCGGGCCTCCCGCCAGACGTACCCCTGCAGGCAGCGGTTCACCACGTCGGTGGTGACGGTGACCGACGCGGAGTTGCCCGAGATCCAGTTCACGCCGATCTGCACGCCGTTGGCGTTGAGCGACTGGGCCGGACCGCCGCCGGGCCCGGTACGCAGCAGCGTGGGCGTGCCGTTGCGGACCTCGTGCAGCAGGACCGTGTCGGCCGGGATGCCGGCGCTCCAGCCGGTCTTGCGGCGGAACTCCACCGTGTAGTAGTGGAACGTGTCGGCGGGGTCGAACGGGATCCGGACCAGTTGCGGGCCGCTCGCCGAGGGCACCTCCAGCGGCGCCAACGTGATGCTCCGCGAGCCCACCCCGTCGGCGGCCATCGTGAACACCCGGTTCTTCGGCAGCCAGCCCAGCTCGTCACGGTGGAACGCGTTGAGCCCGACCGCGCTCGTGCCGTAGTTCGCCGTGGCGAAGGCGTAGATGTGCATCGCGCTCATCTCGTCCCACGGGTCGTCGTACTCGCCCGGCTGGGACCACGGCGCGTTCTGGTAGGTGGTGTCGTTGGAGAACGAGTGCCCCAGGTTGTAGCCGTGCAGCATCTCGTGGGCGGCGAAGCCGACGTTCCAGGCGCCCGGGTCGAGCAGCACCCGCCCGCCGGCGGCCCCGGAGTCGACCCAGTCGTTGAGCATGACGGCGGTGCGGTGCCCGGCGGGGACGGTGTAGCCGTTGGCCGCGGCGGTGTCGACGCAGCGCTGGATGCGGGTGCCGCGGTCGATCGACTGGAACTGCGCCAGGGTGTACGGCATCGTGTACCAGCCCCGGACCGCCGAGCCGGCCAGCGAGACCCGGCCACCGGACTGGTCGGCCAGGTAGTCCGCCACCCCGGAGGTGCCGAGGCCGGCGTCGGTGAGGAAGTTGGCGAAGAACGACGGGGTCTTCGGCTCCGCCGGCTTGTCGCTGAACTTGCAGAGCAGCACCGACCAGGGGGTGCTGTTGCGGATCGGGCTGGCCGCCGCCGGCCCCGTCGCCGCCACCACCGTCCCGATGACGGCGCAGCTGAGCGCCACGGTCGCCGTGGCGACGCGGCGCAGCAGGTTGGGTCCCACTCGCACTCTCCGTTTCCGTCGGCCCGCCCGGTGCGGACCAGTGGGAGACATGGGAGCACCCGGCGTCACCGTGCCGATACGGCAAGTCGCATTGGTGACGGGCCGAAATCCGACTCGCCCCCGCCGCCGGGGCCGGCGGCGGGGGCGGGGGCGCCCGGGTGGGAGGGCGGCAGCGGCGCTCCCCGGCGGTACGCCCTCGGGGGCGCGGCGGGACGCCTCAGCCGTGCAGCCAGCGGTGGATGCACTGCAACAGGTCGGTGGCGTCGACCGGCTTCGTGACGTAGTCGCTGGCGCCGGAGGAGATGCTCTTCTCCCGGTCGCCGTGCATGGCCTTCGCGGTCACCGCGATGATCGGCAGGTCGGCGTAGCGGGGCATGGCGCGGATGGCCGCCGTCGCGGCGTAGCCGTCCATCTCCGGCATCATCACGTCCATCAGCACGAGGTCGATGTCGTCGTGGCGCATCAGCGTCTCGATGCCCTGCCGGCCGTTCTCCGCGTACACCACGTCGAGCCCGTGCAGCTCGAGGATGTTGGTCAGCGCGAAGACGTTGCGCGCGTCGTCGTCCACCACCAGCACCTTGCGCCCGGCCAGGTCGCCGGGGAGGGCGTCGACGGCGGGACGGACGTCGGGCAGCACCGGGGCGAACGGCAGCACCCGCTCCGGCGTCACCGCCGTGAGGTGCAGGGCGATCCGCTCGCGCAGGTCGTCCAGGCTGCGCAGGACCTCCAGCGGCCGCTCGTGGGTCAGCGCCTGCACCAGGGCCTGCGAGCCGGACGGCAGCGGGTGTCCGTGGTACGCCAGCACGGGCACCCCACGCAGCGCCGGATCGTCGTGCAGCGCCTTCAGCAGGTTCGTACCGCCGTCGTCGGGCAGGTCGAGCTGGAGCACCAGGACGTGGTGCCGCCCGGCGGCGAGCGCCTCGACCGCCGAGGCCACGTCCACCGTGGTGGAGATCTCCACCGGCGGGTGGGCGTCGCCCAGGTCCGCCGCGACGCCCTGGGCGAGCAGCGTCAGCAGCCCCTTGTCGTGGCGCTCCAGCACCAGCATCCGGCGGACCTCGCCGGGCTGGAGGGTCACGGCCGGCGGCAGCGTGGCCGGCGGCGTCCACGGCAGCGTGGCCGGCGGCGCCCAGGGCAGCGCGCCGGCACGGCCCGCTGCCGGCAGCGGGCCGGTCGGGCGGCCGTCCGTGCCCGCCGCGTCGCCGGTCCCGACGGGCACCGGCCCGACGGGCAGGTAGAGGGTGAACGTGCTGCCCCGGCCGAGCACGCTGTGCGCCTGGATCCGGCCGCCGAGCAGGTGGGCGATCTCCCGGCTGATGGACAGCCCGAGGCCCGTGCCCCCGTACCGCCGGCTGGTCGTGCCGTCGGCCTGCTGGAAGGCGTCGAAGATCGCGGTCAGGTGCTGCTCGGCGATGCCGATGCCGGTGTCGATCACCCGGAACGCGAGAACGACGTCCGTCTGGGCGAGCCCCTCGGGCAGCTCGCCCGGCGCGGCCCGCTCGATGCGCAGCCGTACCCGCCCCTTCTCGGTGAACTTGACCGCGTTGGAGACCAGGTTGCGCAGCACCTGCCGCAGCCGCTGCTCGTCGGTGTGCAGCTCGGTCGGCACGCCCGGCCCGGTGCTGATCTCCAGCTCCAGGCCCCGGGGCGTGGTCAGCGGCCGGAAGGTGGCGTCGACGTAGTCGCGCAGCGCGGCCAGCTCGAAGGTCTCCGGGTTGATGTCCATCTTCCCGGCCTCCACCTTGGACAGGTCGAGGATGTCGTTGATGAGCTGGAGCAGGTCGGTGCCGGCCGAGTGGATGACCGTCGCGTACTCCACCTGCTTGGCGGTCAGGTTGCGGTTCGGGTTCTGCGCGAGCAGCTGGGCGAGGATGAGCAGCGAGTTCAGCGGCGTACGCAGCTCGTGGCTCATGTTCGCGAGGAACTCCGACTTGTACTTGGAGGCGAGGGCGAGCTGCTGGGCGCGGGCCTCCAGCTCCTGCCGGGCCTGCTCGATCTCGGAGTTCTTCGTCTCGATGTCGTGGTTCTGCCGGGCCAGCAGGGCCGCCTTGTCCTCCAGCTCGGCGTTGGAGCGCTGGAGCTCCTCGGAGCGGGCCTGCAACTCCTCCGAGCGCGCCTGCAACTCCGCGGCGAGGCGCTGCGACTCGGTGAGCAGCACGTCGGTACGGGCGTTGGCGACGATGGTGTTGACGTTGACGCCGATGGTCTCGGTCAGCTGGTCGAGGAAGTCCCGCTGCACCTCCGTGAAGCGGCTCATGCTGGCCAGCTCGATGACGCCGAGCACCTGGTCCTCGAAGAGGATCGGCAGCACCACCAGGTGCAGCGGGGCGGCGGCGCCGAGGCTGGAGGAGACGGTGACGTAGTCCGCCGGCACGGTGTCGACCACGATGGCCCGCTTACTCACCGCGGCTTGCCCGACGAGCGAGTCGCCGAGGGCGTACCGGCGGCCGGAGGTGTCGTGCCCGTACCCGCCGACGACCCGCAGGCCGGTCCCGCCGGGGCCGTCGTCCACCAGCAGGAACGTGCCGAGCTGCGCGGAGACCAGCGGGGCCAGCTCGTTCATCACCAGACCGGCGACCACGTCCAGGTCGCGGTGGCCCTGCATGAGGCCGGCGATGCGGGCCAGGTTGGTCTTGAGCCAGTCCTGTTCCTGGTTGGTGCGGGTGGTCTCGCGCAGCGACTCCACCATCGAGTTGATGTTGTCCTTCAGCTCGCCGACCTCGCCGGGGGCGTCCACGGTGATGGAGCGGGTCAGGTCGCCGGTGGCCACGGCGCTGGTCACCTCGGCGATGGCGCGCACCTGGCGGGTGAGGTTCCCGGCCAGCTCGTTGACGTTCTCGGTGAGCCGCTTCCAGGTGCCGGAGACGCCCTCGACCTCGGCCTGGCCGCCGAGGCGGCCCTCGCTACCGACCTCCCGGGCCACCCGGGTCACCTCGGCCGCGAACGACGACAGCTGGTCCACCATCGTGTTGATGGTGGTCTTCAGCTCCAGGATCTCGCCGCGCGCGTCGACGTCGATCTTCTTGGTCAGGTCGCCCTGGGCCACGGCGGTGGTGACCTGGGCGATGTTGCGGACCTGGCCGGTGAGGTTGTTCGCCATCGAGTTGACGTTGTCGGTGAGGTCCTTCCAGGTGCCGGCCACGTTCGGCACCCGGGCCTGCCCGCCGAGGCGGCCCTCGGTGCCCACCTCGCGGGCCACCCGGGTCACCTCGTCGGCGAACGCGCCGAGCGTGCCGACCATCGTGTTGATGGTCTGGGCGAGCACGGCCACCTCGCCCTTGGCCTCCACGGTGATCTGCCGGCTCAGGTCGCCCTGGGCGACGGCGGTGGCGACCAACGCGATCGAGCGCACCTGGTTGGTGAGGTTGTTGGCCATCTCGTTGACGTTGTCGGTGAGGTCCTTCCAGGTCCCGCCGACGTTGGACACCCGGGCCTGCCCGCCGAGGCGGCCCTCGGTGCCCACCTCCCGGGCCACCCGCGTCACCTCGTCGGCGAACGCGGAGAGCTGGTCGACCATCGTGTTGATGGTCTCCTTCAGCGCCAGGATCTCGCCGCGCGCGTCGACCCGGATCTTCTGCGTCAGGTCGCCCTTCGCCACGGCCGTGGTCACCTCGGCGATGCTGCGCACCTGGGCGGTGAGGTTGTCCGCCATGACGTTGACCGACTCGGTGAGGTCCTTCCAGGTGCCGGAGACGCCCTTGACGTCCGCCTGGCCGCCGAGGCGCCCCTCGGTGCCCACCTCCCGGGCCACCCGCGTCACCTCGTCGGCGAACGACGACAGCTGGTCCACCATCGTGTTGATGGTGTTCTTCAGCTCCAGGATCTCGCCGTGCGCGGTGACGGTGATCTTCTGCGACAGGTCGCCCCGGGCCACCGCCGTGGCCACCTGCGCGATGCTGCGTACCTGGTCGGTGAGGTTGACCGCCATCGAGTTCACCGAGTCGGTGAGATCGCGCCACGTGCCGGCCACGCCGCTGACCTGGGCCTGACCGCCGAGCCGCCCGTCGGTGCCGACCTCGCGGGCCACCCGGGTCACCTCGTCGGCGAACGACGACAGCTGGTCCACCATCGTGTTGATGGTGCTCTTGAGCTCCAGGATCTCGCCCCGGGCGTCGACGGTGATCTTCTGCGACAGGTCGCCCCGGGCCACGGCCGTGGTGACCTGGGCGATGTTGCGGACCTGGCTGGTCAGGTTGCCGGCCATGAAGTTCACCGAGTCGGTGAGGTCGCGCCAGGTGCCGGCCACGCCGGGCACCTCGGCCTGGCCGCCGAGGCGGCCCTCGCTGCCGACCTCCCGGGCCACCCGGGTCACCTCGTCGGCGAACGACGACAGCTGGTCCACCATCGTGTTGATGGTGATCTTCAGCTCCAGGATCTCGCCGCGCACGTCCACGGTGATCTTCTGCGACAGGTCGCCCCGGGCCACCGCCGTGGCCACCTCGGCGATGTCGCGGACCTGGTCGGTCAGGTTGCCCGCCATGGCGTTGACGGAGTCGGTGAGGTCCTTCCAGGTGCCCGACACCCCGGGCACCTCGGCCTGGCCGCCCAACTGCCCCTCGGTGCCCACCTCCCGGGCCACCCGGGTCACCTCGGAGGTGAACAGCGACAACTGGTCGACCATGCCGTTGAAGACGGTGGCGATCTCCCCGAGCAGGCCGTCGGCGTCCTCCGGCAGCCGGGTGCCGAAGTCACCGTCGCGTACCGCCGTCAGGCCGGCCAACAGCTGCCGGAGCCCCGGGTCGGCCATCGCCGCGGCCCCACCGGTCGCCGGGTTGCGCCGCGACGCCGTCTTCTCGACCACCACAACCACCTCGCGCAGCAGCCGGGGGCCCGCCCGCCGGCACAACATCGACCGCGCAAGTATGCACAGCCCGGTCGCCGCACGCGCGCCGGCCGGCTTTCCGCGACGCCGGCCGTCCGGCGGCTGCGCACCAGCACGGTTACCAGGGGCGCGGTGCGGGTAGAGGCGACGCTCGAACCGGTCCGACCGGAACGGGGGACTCGCCGGGGCGGTCCTCGACGCCGGCCCGGCGAGCGGGTCCGGTGTGGAGCGCGCGCCCTGCCGGAGAGGGGTGCCGACGGTGCGACAGTGGTGGCGGGGCGCGCGCGGGCGGATCCGCGACGACGGCATGACCGTGGTCGAGCTGACCCTCGCCGCGACCGTCGCCTGGATGCTCGCCGCGCGGGTGATCGGTCACCCGGACCCGTTCTTCGCGCCCACGGCCGCGCTGGTCGTCCTCGGCGAGGCACGGGGACGGCGGGTCCGGCAGACGGTGGAGATCCTGCTCGGGGTCGCGGCCGGGGTGCTCGTCGCCGAACTGCTGGTGTACGCGCTCGGCCCCGGCACCGGCACCGTCTTCCTGGTGCTGCTGCTGACCACCGGCCTGATGGTGGCGATCGGGGCGCGCACCACCCTCGTGGTGCAGGCGGCGGTCTCCGCGATGTACCTGGTGGCGGTCGCCGCGCCCAGCGGCACGCTGATGCCCTTCCGGTTCGTCGACGCGCTGATCGGCGGCGCGGTCGCGCTGGCCGCGAGCCAGCTCCTGGCGGCCCGCGACCCCCTCGCCCCGTTGGTGCGGGAGGCCCGGCAGAGCTTCGCCGACCTCGCCGAGGTGCTCGACGCGCTCGACGACGCGCTCGCCCGCTGCGACGAGACCGCCGCCCGGACGGCGCTGGACCGGGCCCGGGAGCTGGACGACTGCGTGGACCGGCTGCGCACGGCGGTCCGGGCCACCGGGGAGACGCTGCGGTTCCGGGTCCGCCGGCGGCGGCACGTCGGGCAGGTACGGGAGGTGGAGGCGACCGCCCGGCAGCTGGACTACGCCGTGCGCAACGTCCGGGTCCTGACCCGCGCCGGGGTGACGCTGACCCGGCTGTGCACCGACACGCCGCCGGAGCTGGGCGACGCGATCCCCGCCCTGGCCGCCGCCGTACGCGCCGCCGGCGAGGCCGTCGCGACGGACCTGACCGGCGAGGACGCCGCCCGGCACGCCGCCCGGGCCGACGAGGCGGCCATGACCGCGGTCCGGGTCGCCGGCCGGCTACTCGCGTCCGACCCGGCGCTGCCCGTCACGATGATCGTCGGCCAGATCCGGGCGACCGCCATCGACCTGCTGCGCGGGGTCGGCCACGACGACGTCGCCGTGCTGGAGCGGGTGGACGAGGCGCTCGGGGTGGTGCCCGCTCAGGTGGCGTCGCAGCGCTCCGAGAGCGCGTAACGGACCAGCACGACGTCGCCGATCTGGCGGGTCTCCGCCACCCGCGCACGGCGGCCGGGATGCCAGGGGAAGCTCCCGTCGCCGACGAACCGGGGCGCCCGCCCGTCACCGACGAAGAACGGGGCCAGGACCAGGTGCAGCTCGTCGGCGAGGCCGGCGGTGAGGAACTGCCCGAGCACGCTCGCCCCGCCCTCCACCATCAGCCGGTCCACCCCCCGGCCGGCCAGGTCCGCCAGCAGCCACGCCGGGTCCACCGGCTCGCCCGCGTCCACCACGGTGGCCCGGCCCGCCAGCCGCTCCCCCGTCTTCGCCACGGCCGGGGTGGCACAGTAGACGATCCGGTCGGCGTCGCCGGTGGTGAAGAAGCGGGCCGTCGGGTCCAGGTCGCCGCAGCCGGTCACCGTCACCTTGGCCGGGGAGGCGGGCAGGCCCCGCGCGACGCGCTCGGCGCGGCGCCGGGCGGAACGGACCACCAGGCGCGGGTCGTCGCGGCGGACCGTGCCCGCGCCGACCAGGATCGCGTCGCAGCCCGCGCGGACCGCGTCGACCCGGTCCAGGTCGGCCTCGTTGGACAGCAGCAGCCGCTGCCCGCTCGCGTCGTCGAGGTAGCCGTCCATCGACGTGGCGCAGCTGAGCAGGACGTACGGGCGGTCAGTCACGGACGAGGGGCAGGTCGAGGGCGTGCCCGCCACGCCCGGCCTTCGCCGCCAGGTAGCCGGCGTTCGCCGGGGACAGGTGCACCCCGGTGGGTACGCGCGCGGTGACCGTCACCCCGAGCCGCTGAAGCTGTGCGGCCTTGTCCGGGTTGTTGCTCAGCAGGGCGGCCCGGTCCACGCCCAGGGCGGCGAGCATCTGCGCGGCCACGGTGTAGTCCCGCTCGTCGGGCCGGTGGCCCAGGGCCAGGTTCGCCTCGTAGGTGTCCAGCCCGGCGTCCTGCAACGCGTACGCGTCGAGCTTCGCGTACAGGCCGATGCCGCGTCCCTCCTGCCGCAGGTAGAGCAGGTAGCCGCCGGCGTCGGCGATGCGTTCGACCGCCTCGCGCAGTTGGGGGCCGCAGTCGCAGCGCCGGCTGCCGAACACGTCCCCGGTCAGGCACTCGCTGTGCGGGCGGACCAGTGGCGGCGACGGGCGCGCCGTGGCCCTGTCGACGGGGCCGGCCCGGTCGCCCAGGCCGAATGCGAGGTGCTCCCGGCCGTCGACGAGACCGTCGAAGGAGAACACCCGGGCGGTGGTGAGGTATCCGTCGGGGAACCGCAGCGGCACGGTGACCTGCGTACGGACCGTGGCGGCGGGCGGGGATTCGGACATCGGGCTCCTCGTCAGACGGTGCCGGCGGGCACGCGGACACGGCGGACCAGCAGGACGGCGGCGCCGGGCAGGCTGGCGGCGAGCACCAGGACCCCGTACACCGTGGCGGTGGCGACGCCCTCGGCGGCGCTCAGGCCGGCGGCGCCGAACGCCCACGCGGCCACGCCCTCGCGGGGGCCGAAGCCCGCGACGTTCACCGGCACCCCCATGGCCAGCAGCGCCAGCACGGTCAGCGGCACCAGCAGGGTCAGCGGCGCGGTGGAGCCGGCGGTGCGCGCGGCCAGCACGAACGTGGCGAGGTGCCCGGCGACGGCCACGGTGGAGGCCACGAGCACGCCCAGCCAGGCGCGGCGACCGAGCAGCCCGGCGCGGACGTCGGCCGCCGCCGCACGCGCCGCACGCGCCCACCGCGACGGCCCGGCGGTGGGCAGCGCGCGGGCCAGCAGGACGACGCCCAGCCCGGCGGCGGCCAGCAGCGCCGCCACCACCGGCAGGTGGGGCCGCACCGGCGACGGGAACGCGGCGAGCACGACCACCGCCACGACGGCCAGCACGATCTGCCCGGCGACGCGTTCCCACACCACCGCGCGCACCCCCCGGCCGACGTCGCCGACGTCGCGGCCGTGCCGCACCGCCCGGTGCACGTCGCCGAGCACACCGCCGGGGAGAGTCGAGTTCAGGAACACCGCCCGGTAGCAGTGCGCGAGCGCCGTCGGCAACGGCAGCCGCACCCCCAGTCCATTGGCGACGAGGCTCCACCGCCAGGCGCAGCAGCCCGTGGTCAGCGCTCCGATGGCGACGGCGGCGGCCAGCGCCGGGCCGTCGACCAGGCGGATCCCGGCGAGGAACGGGCCGGCGCCCAGCCAGCCCAGCAGCACGGCCAGGACGCCCCCGCCGCCGAGCGTCCGCGCCCACGGCCAGCACCGGCGTGCCACCAGCCGGGTCCTTCCCGGACGCTCGCCCCGCCGGTGGGCGCGCGCCGGCGGGGCGCCCGGTTCAGCCACAGCCGGCCAGCAGGTCGAGGTGGTCGACCAGCACGTCGAGCCGGCCGGCGGCGATCTCGGCGCGGCGCCGGCGGGCGTACGCCCGGGTCGGGCCGGTCAGCTCGGGCCGCTGCTCGCAGGCGGCGGCCAGCCAGCCGGTGAACCATTCGCCGGCCAGCTCCGCCCGCTGCGGGCCGAGCCGCCACGGGCTGGGCCGCAGGACCACGTCGACGCCGTGCCGGGCGAACGCCGCCGCGCAGGCGTGCACGGCGTCCGGCCCGAGCAGGGCGCGTCCGTCGACCGTGCGTCGCTGGTGGTCGTTGAAGGCGGCGGCGATCCGCCCGTCCCACGGATCCGCCGGAGTGAGCCGCACCCGTCCGGTCACCGACAGGGCCAGCAGGGCCGGGCGGCCCGCCCCGGCGCAGGCCGCGACGAGCCGCTCGACCTCCGCCGCGGTGAGCATGTCCAGCAGCGCGGACGCGGTGACCAGCGACGCGTCGGCCAGGTCGGCGGCCGTCAGCCGGGTGAGGTCGCCGCGGCGGACCTCGACGGTGACCGGGCCGCCGTCGCCGGCGGCGGGCATCCCGGCGGCCGCGCGGGCGAGCAGGTCGGCGTCCCGGTCGTGCAGGATCCAGTGCTGCGGGCCGGGCAGCCGCGGCGCGAGCCAGCGGCCCATCGCGCCGGTGCCGGCGCCGAGGTCGTGCACGACGAGCGGTCCGGCGCCGGCCAGCCGGGGGCGGAGCAGGTCCACCAGGTCGTCGGCGCGGGCCGCCGCGTCGGCGGGCTCCCGCAGCGCCAGCCAGTGCGCGAAGCGCGGCGGCAGGTGCCCGGTCATGCCGCGGCCGTCCCAGCCAGCACCGCGCCCGCGACGGTCGCGGGGACCGTCCAGTCGTCGAGCGTGCGCCGCCGCCCGCGCGCCGCCCGCCGCAGCGCCCGACGCAGGTCGGGCTCGCCGAGCCAGCGCCGCAGCGCGCCGGCCAGGGCCGCCGGGTCGTCGGGCGGCACGAGCAGTCCCGGCGCCGCGCCGTCGGGCGCGCGGCCCAGGGCCTCGGGCAGCCCACCGGCCGCCGTGGCGAGCACCGGCACGCCCCGCGCGAGGGCCTCGGTGACCACCATCCCGTACGTCTCCCGGCGCGAGGCCAGCACCAGCAGGTCGGCGGCGGCGTACGCGGCGTGCAGGGCCGCCCCGGTGCGCGGGCCCACCAGGCGCACCCGGTCGGCGAGACCGTGCCCGCTCACCCGCCGCCGCAGGGCCGCCACGAACCCCGGGTCCCGGGTCAGCGGCCCCACGCAGGCGCAGCTCCAGGGCAGGTCGGCGACCGCCGCCAGGGCCTCCACCAGCACGTCGTGCCCCTTGTGCGGGGCGAGGGCGGCGACGCAGAGCAGGTTCCCGCCGGCCGGGGACCCGGGCACGGGCGGGGCGAGGTCCACGCCGGGCCGGGCGACGTGCACCCGGTCGGCCGGCAGCGCGTACCGGTCCAGCAGCCGTCGCCGGGTCCACTCGCTGGTGGTGACGACCGCGCCGGCGGCGGCCAGGGCGGCGGCCTCGGCGTCGTGCTCCAGCGGCAGGTGCACGACGACGACGAGGCGCAGCCGCCGGGCGTGCGGGGCGAGCACCTCCGGCACGCACGAGGCCACCAGCCCGTCGAGCAGGACGGGCGAGCCGTCGGGCAGCGTCGCGAGCACCGTGGCGAGCCCGGCGCGCGCGGCCCGGTCAGGGCGGGGCCAGTCGCCGGGCACGGCGTGTTCGCGGACCGTCCAGCCGGCCGCCGCCAGGCCCCGGCAGAGCCGGCGGTCGTAGCCGTTGCCGCCGCTCGGCTCGGCCGGGTCGTCGATGTCGTTCGGCAGCACGACGTGCACCGTCGCCATTCAGAGCGACCGTTCGTAGCTGGCCCAGGCGACGTGCGACTCGTGCAGTGTGACGGTGATGCCGGCCAGGGCGCGCGCGCCCTGGCCGAGGTCGCCGGCGCGGACCCGCTCGGCGAGGCGGTCGGCGACCGCGCGGGCCAGCACCTCGGTGGTCGTGTTCACCCCGGCGAAGGCCGGGTCGTCGTCGAGGTTGCGGTAGGTCAGTTCCCCGAGCACCGCCTTGAGCTGGTCGGTGGCGAGCCCGATGTCGACCACCACGCCGTCGGCGTCGAGGTCGGGGCGGCGGAAGGTGGCGTCCACGACGAAGGTCGCCCCGTGCAGGCGCTGCGCCGGGCCGAACACCTCCCCCCGGAAGCTGTGGGCGATCATCATGTGGTCTCGGACGGTCACGCTGAACACGGGTCACTCTCCGTCGTAGGTGATGAGGTGGCACAGTGCGGGGAGGCTGCCGGCGGTCAGCCGGGCCAGCACGTCGGGCAGCTCCGCGAAGCGGGACTCGCCGGTGAGCAGCGCGTCGAAGGCGGGATCGGCGAGCAGCTCCAGGGCGAGCCCCAGCCGGTCGGCGAAGCTGCGGCTGCCCCGTCGGGCCGGCGCGACGGCGCCCACCTGGCTGCCGCGCACGCTCAGCCGTCCGGAGTGGAACGCCCCGCCCAGCGCCAGCGCGACGGTACGGTCGCCGTACCAGCTCAGCTCGACGACGGTGCCCTCCGGCCGGAGCAGCTCCAGCGAGCGTTGCAGGCCTGCGGCGGTGGCGCTGGCGTGCACCACGAGGTCCCGCCCGCCGGCGGCCTCCTCCGGCGGGGCGAAGCCGACACCGAGCGCGGCGGCGACGGCCGCCCGGGCCGGGTCGGTGTCGACCAACTCCACCCGCACGCCCGGGAAGCGGGCGAGCAGCGCCGCCACGCAGCAGCCGACCATGCCGCCGCCGACCACGCTCACCCGATCGCCGACCAGGGGCGCGGCGTCCCAGAGCGCGTTCACCGCCGTCTCCACCGTCCCGGCGAGCACCGCGCGGGCGGGCGGCACCGCGTCCGGCACGGGCACCACCGCGCCAGCCGGGACCACGTACGCGGTCTGGTGCGGGTGCAGGCAGAACACGGTCCGGCCGCGCAGCTCGGCCGGGCCCCGCTCGACCACCCCCACGTTGAGGTAGCCGTACTTCACCGGTGCCGGGAAGTCCCCCTCCTGAAACGGGGCGCGCATCGCCGCGTGCTGGTCGGCGGGGACGCGGCCGGCGAAGACCAGCGTCTCCGTGCCCCGGCTGACGCCCGAGTACCGGCTGCGGACGAGCACCTCGTCCGGGCCGGGATCGGCGAGCGGCGCCGACCGGATCTCACCCTCGCCGGGCGTACGCAGCCAGAAGGCGCGCGCCTCACCGGTCACCGGCTCCTCCTCATCCGCATCCGGGGCGAACCGAACGGCGGTATTTCCCGTAGTTCCTGTCGGATGTCCTCGACGATAGACACGGAGGCACGGTGCCCACGGTTCGAAAAGACCCGGCGATCGGGCTGATCGTCCAGATTGTCCTGCTGGCGGGGCTGGCCGCGACGGTCGGTCTCGGCCCGGCGGGCTGGTTCGCCGGGGCCGCGTACGGGGCGGCGCTGTGCCTGATCCTCGACCGGGGGCTGCGCCGGTCGGGCGCGTGCGCCCTCGGGCCGGCCGACCGGGTGACGCTGGCCCGGGCGCTCCTCGTCGGCGGCGTGACGGCGCTGACCGCGGACGCGCTCGCCCCGACCGCCGTCGACCGGGCCGCGTCGGTCGGGGTGCTGGTCGCCCTCACCGCCGTGGCGCTGGCCCTCGACGCCGTCGACGGGTACGTGGCCCGGCGCACCGGCACCGCCAGCGCGCTGGGCGCCCGCTTCGACATGGAGGTCGACGCGTTCCTCATCCTCGTCCTCGGGGCGGCCGTCGCGCCTGCCGTGGGTGCCTGGGTGCTCGCCCTCGGCGCCATGCGGTACGCGTTCGTCGCCGCCGGGTGGGTGCTGCCCTGGCTGCGCCGGCCGCTGCCCCCGAGGTACTGGCGCAAGGTCGTCGCGGCGGCGCAGGGCGTGCTGCTGCTGGTCGCAGCCGCCGGGGTGCTGCCCGGACCGGGCGACGCGCTGGTGCTGACGGTCGCGCTGGCGCTGCTCGTCGAGTCGTTCGGCCGCGACGTCGGGTGGCTGTGGCGGCGCCGCTCGGCCCGGGCGGTGCCGCAGGACGCCCCGCGCCGCAGGATCCGGCCCACGGCGGTACGCCCCGACCTCGTCGCCGCCCGTGACTGACCGGCCCTCGTCGCCGCCCGCGACCGAGCCGACCGCGTCGCCGTGCATGAACGACCGGCCCTCGTCGCCGCCCGGGACCGGCCGGTCGGCGGCCGGGGCGCGCGGCCGTACCTCCGAGGGAGCGGGCGGGAGTCGGCGGGGCGCGGCGCGGGTGACGACCGCGCTGGCTGCCCTGCTCGTGCTGCTCGCCCTGGCCGCGCCGCACCAGCCCGCCCGGCTCACGCCCGGCGCGTTCGTGCGGGTGCCCCTCGAGGGCCTGCTCGTGGTCGCCGTGCTGCTCGCCCTGCCGGCCCGCGCGCGGCGGCCGGTGGCGGCGCTCGCCGGCGCGCTGCTCGGGTTGCTGGCCCTGCTGAAGGTCGCGGACCTGGGCTTCCTCGCGACGCTCGGCCGCCCCTTCGACCTGGTGCTCGACTGGGCTTTGCTCGACGACGCGCTCGGGTTCCTCACCGATTCGGCCGGGCGGGCGGGCGCCGCCGGGGCGGTCGTCGCGGCCGTGCTGCTGCTCGCCGCCGTGCTCCTCGCGACGACGCGGTCCGTGCTGCGGCTGACCCCCCTGCTGGTGCGGCACCGCGCCGCCACCCGGCGCACGGTCGCCGCACTGGTGGTGGTCTGGCTGGCCTGCGCCACGTTCGGCGTGCGGGTGTCACCCGGCGTGCCGGTGGCCGACGCCGCCGCGACCGACCTGGTCGGCGACCACGCCCGCCAGGTGCGCGCCCGGCTGCGCGACCGGGAGGTCTTCGCGGCCCAGGTCGGCGTCGACGCGTTCCGGGACGCCCCCGGCGACCGCCTGCTGACCGCGCTGCGCGGCAAGGACGTGGTGGTCGCCTTCGTGGAGAGCTACGGGCGCGACGCGGTGGAGAACCCGGAGTACGCCCCGGGCGTGGGTGCCGTGCTGGCCGACGGGGACCGCCGGCTGCGGGCTGCCGGTTTCGCCTCGCGCAGCGGGTTCCTCACCTCACCGACCACCGGCGGCGGCAGCTGGCTGGCCCACGCCACGCTGCTGTCCGGCATGTGGGTGGACAACGACCAGCGGCACCGCAGCCTGCTGGCCAGCGACCGGTTGACGCTGGGCGGCGCCTTCCGGCGGGCCGGCTGGCGCACGGTGGGTGTGATGCCGGCCGCCACCCGGCCCTGGCCGGAGGGGGCCTTCTTCGGCTACGAGTGCTTCTACGACGCCCGCAGCCTCGGCTACCGGGGGCCGAAGTTCAGCTACGCCCCGATGCCCGACCAGTACACCCTGGCGACCTTCGAACACCTGGAACGCTCCCGGGCGGATCGCGCCCCGGTGATGGCGGAGATCGCGCTCGTGTCCAGCCACTCCCCCTGGACGAAGATCCCGCGCCTCGTCGACTGGTCGCGGGTCGGCGACGGGACCGTCTTCCACGGCGAGACCACCGGCAACCCGTCGTCGCAGCCCCGCGCCGGCTACCGCCGGTCCGTCGAGTACTCCCTGGGCACCCTCGTGTCCTACCTGGAGACCCACGGCGACGACGACCTCGTGCTGGTCTTCCTCGGCGACCACCAGCCCGCCCCGGTCGTCACCGGCGCCGGGGCGAGCCGGGACGTGCCGGTCACCGTCGTCGCCCGGGACCCGGCCGTGCTCGACCGGATCTCGGGATGGGGCTGGGACGAGGGACTCCGGCCCGGGCCGCGCGCGCCGGTCTGGCCGATGGACGCCTTCCGTGACCGGTTCCTCACCGCCTTCGGCGGCTGAACCCGCCCGCGCGGCACCGTGGGCGGCCCCGCCCTCGGAGCGACCGGCGGGCCGGTCCCGTCAGCGGGGTGCCACGAGGCCGGCGTAGTCGTCGGCGGTCAGGGGCCGCCGGGACAGCGACCCGTCGGCGCGCGGCACCCCCAGCGGGGCCCCGCCCCGGAAGAAGGCCACGGTGTCGACGTCGGAGCGGGCGGTCAGGGTGCAGACGATCTGCCCGAAGGCGAGGACCTCGTCGCTGCGGCCCGTCTCGTCGCCGGCCCCGCCGAGGTCCACGTCCACCTCGTTGCCCCGGGGCCGGGCGGCGGCGACCGGCACGGCCCCGGGCAGCGCCGTCGTGAGGCCCCGGTCGCGCTCGGCGGTGGTCGGGCCGGCCAGCAGGTGCTGGAGCTGGGCGTCGACGGTGGGCGTGCCGTCGACCCGACGCTCGATGCGGACCAGCCGGTCGTCGCTGACGAAGCAGAGGACCTCCGTCGTCCGCCCCGCCGTCAGCGTGGGAGTCGGTGTCGCCACGATCGCCCCCGGCGAGGGGAACGGCCCGGGCGGGGGTGCCACGGCGCGCGGGGCGCCCTCGGTCGGGACGCCGCAGCCGCCCAGCAGCGCCAGGACGACGAGCGCGCCGCCGACGGCCCGCCACCGGCCCGACCGGCACGCCCACCGGCGGGACGCGGACGGAGGGCTCGTGGGTGCGCGACCGGTCGCGGCGAGCGGAGGGCTCGTGAGTGCGCGACCGGTCGCGGCGAGCGGGAGGCTCGTGGGCGCGCGACCGGTCACGGCGGGCGACGGCTGCACGGGCGCGCGGCGGGTCACGGCAGCACCCCGGGCAGCTCGACCCGGAAGCGGGCGCCCCCGCCGGGGCGGTCGCCCGCGCCGGCCCGCCCCCGGTGCGCGGCGGCGTGCTGCGCGACGATGGCCAGCCCGAGCCCGGTGCCGTCGCCGTCGCCACGCGAGTGCGCGGCCCGGCCACGGACGAAGCGGTCGAAGATGGGGTCACGGTCCTCCGGCGGCACGCCCGGCCCCTCGTCGTCGACCTCGACGATCCCCGTCCCGTTCCGCTGCGACAGCCGCACGGCCACCGGCCCGCCGCCGTGGCGCAGCGCGTTGTCGACCAGGTTGGCCAGGATCTGCTCGACCCGACGCTCGTCGACCAGCCAGGTGGGCGTGACACCCGCGCCGACCCGGACGAGCGTGGCCGGCAGCCCACGGACCTGACAGACGCGGCGGGCCAGCGCCGCCACGTCGACCGGCGTCCGGTCGACCGGCTGGTCGCTGCGGGCGAGCTGGATGAGGTCGTCGACCAGCTGCTGGAACCGGGTGATCTCGTCGGCCACGAGACCGGCGGCGGTGGCGGTGCGCTCGTCGAGGTGGGCCCGGCGACGGGCCAGGACGCTGGCCGCGGCCGAGAGGGTCTGCAACGGCGAGCGCAGCTCGTGGCTGACGTCGGCGGCGAAGCGCCGGTCCCGCTCGATACGCCGGGAGAGCTGGTCGACCATGTGGTTGAAGGACGTGGAGAGCCGGGTGAGATCGGGGTCGGTGGTCGCGGCGAGCCGGGCGGAGAAGTTGCCCGCCGCGATCTCCTGCGCGGCGTCGGCCACCGCCGTCAGCGGCCGCAGGCTGTGCCGGGTGGCGTACCAGCCCAGGGCGGCGCCGGACCCGGCCACCACGATGGCCACGGCGGTCAGTGCCAGCGCCAGGACCCGCAGGGTCTGGTCCAGCTCGCGCAGCGACGTCAGCTCGTAGTAGCTGGTGGACGGGGCCAGCGGCAGGCCGACGAGCAGGGTGGGCTGGCCGTTGACCCGGACCCGCTGCACGGCCGGTTCCCCGGCGTGGACGAGCTGTTGCAGGTCGACCGGGATGGCGGCGGTCAGGCCGGCGTCGGCCGTACGGGCGTACCAGTCGTCGCCGCGGTGCAGCAGCGGCCGGCGGTTGCCGCCGGTGTCGAGCGACCGCAGCACCTCCACCACGTCGGGGGCCTCCGTGTCCAGGCCGGTACGCACCACCGCCGCGTCGAAGTACGCCGCCCGCACGGCGGTGCGCTCCCGCTCGTCCAGCAGGGATCGCCTGGTCAGCTCGTACGAGACCAGCGCCATCGAGGCCGACAGCAGCAGCGCGCCGACCGCGAACCCGGCGGACACCCGGGCCCGCAGTCCGAGGCGCCTCACCGGGTCAGCTTGTAGCCGAGGCCGCGCAGGGTGACCAGGTGCCGGGGGTTGCCCGGATCGTCCTCGATCTTCTGCCGCAGCCGACCCACGTGCACGTCGACGAGCCGCTCGTCACCGGTGTCGTAGCCCCAGACCCGTTGCAGCAGCTGGTGGCGCGACAGCACCCGGCCGGCGTGCTCGGCCAGCTCGCACAGCAGCCGGAACTCGGTGCGGGTGACCGGCACCGGCTGCCCCGCCAGGCGTACCTCCCCGGCGTCCGGGCTGATCTCCAGCCGCCCGAAGGTGAGCACCGGTACGGGGTCGGGCGCCGCCCGGGCCCGGCGCCGCAGGGCGCGCAGCCGCGCCGACAGTTCCTTGATCGCCACCGGCTTGACCACGTAGTCGTCGGCCCCCGCCTCCAGTGCCGCGACGATGTCGTGGGTGTCGTCGCGGGCGCTGACCACCACGATCGGCACGTCGTCGTCGCGGCGCAGCCGCCGGATGCACTCGAAGCCGTCGAGGCCCGGCAGCATCAGGTCGACCAGTACGGTGTCGGCCGGCTCCCGACGCTGCCGCAGCAGTCCCTCCTCGGCGGTGGCCACGCCCCGGACGCGGTAGCCCTCGTCCTCGAGCGCGAGCAGCAACGCCAGACGGATCCGGTCGTCGTCCTCGATCACCAGCACGTCCGTCATACCGGCATCATCCCCAAGGCGGCGACGGGCGCCCAACCGTGTCCGGCGTACGGCGGTTTTGTCACGCAACTGTCATACAACCGCGTGACCCGCGCCACGGGCGACGCCGAGGGTGGTGGGGAACACCCGTGGGCCGGCTGCCGTCGGCCGACCGGCCCGGCAGGAGGGACCAGATGACCGTCGCCGGTCTCCTCACCGCGCTCGCCGTCGGTCTCCTCGTCGCCGGGGCGGGCTGGTGGGTGACCCCGCGCCGGCGGGAGGTGCCGGTCTGGCTGGCCCTGGTGGCGGGGATCGTCACCGCGCTGCTCGGCGTCATC
The DNA here is from genome assembly GCF_049847285.1 of Micromonospora sp. DT62. Taxonomy (NCBI): domain Bacteria; kingdom Bacillati; phylum Actinomycetota; class Actinomycetes; order Micromonosporales; family Micromonosporaceae; genus Micromonospora; species Micromonospora sp. DT62. The sequence continues at coordinate 3,445 of NZ_JBNCOB010000017.1, read as the reverse complement.
CTGGCCCGCATCGTCGGCCTCGACACCGACCGGTCGGGCGCGTGGCGCGTCGGCGTGCCGGCCGCCTCGGCCGTCGTCGGCGTCGCCCTCGTGGCGGCCACGGCCGGTCCTCGGCGCGCCGCCGCCCCGCGCGGGACGGGGCCGGACCTCGACACCGCCCAGACGCCGCCGGTCGCGGGCCGGCGCGTGGCACGGCCCGACCTCCCGTGGAGGAAGACACGATGACCGTCGTACCGGACGAGCACCTGATGACGCTGATCTGCGACAGCTGCGGGGACACGACCACGGGCACCGCCTGCGTCCTGCCCGACGCCGAGGTCGTCTGGACGCTGGTGGCCGAACACGGTTGGAGCGGCTCGCCGTTCGCCACGGGCCCGCACCGCTGTCCCCGGTGCAGTCTGCCGGGTCTCGGGGGCGACGCCACCGGTCAGGGCGGGGCGCCGGGCGGCGGGGTGCCGGGCGTGGACCACCTCGACGACGTCGCGGCGGCGACGGCCGCCGGGCACGTCGACGTCAACACCGCCGACGAGCTGCGGGCCGCCCTGCGGCAGGCGGTGGACGTCGGCGGACACGTGGTGGTCGACCTGACCCGGGTGCGCCTCATCGACGCCGGCGGGCTCGCGCTGCTCGTCCGGGCCCATCGCGACGCCCGGGAGCGTGGCGCCGTGCTCTGCCTGGCCGCTCCGTCCCGTTTCATCCGCACCGTGCTGCACACCATGCGGCTCGACGGGCTGTTCCCGGTCTTCGCGAGCCCGCAGGAGGCGGTCCGGCGGCTCTCCCCGGGCGGGGCAGGTGACACCGCGGGGCTGGTGGCCGTCGCCGCCGGGCCGGATCCGGGCGGCCTCCGTACGGCGGCGGTGACCGACGCGTCGTCCCGCTGACCCGATCGCCGGGCCCGGGTGGCCCCGGCCCGCAGACCATCGAGAGGAAGCACGCCATGCTCATCCCCTGGCCGTACCCGGACGAGGGCGGGTTCCGCCCCGAGCCGCCGGGCCCCTCGCCGGACGACGAGGACGGCCGGTTGGCGGCGCTGGTCGCCCAGCGGTTGAGCAGCGACTGGACCACCCGTCGCCAGCAGATCGTGGTGACCGTGCAGAACCGCGTCGTCATCCTCGCGGGCATCGTGGCCGGTCCGGACACCCGGCGGGTGGCCGGCGAGATCGCCTGGGACGTCCGGGGCGTCGCCGACGTTTGCAACGTCCTGCGGCTCGCCGCCTCGCGCCGGCCCCGCCACTGAGCGCCCGCCCCTTTCATCGAGCGCCCGCTCCCGACGAACGCCCCGGCGTCCGGCGCCAGGGGGGGGGCCGGTCCTCCCGGTCGGAGGCGGTCGCGGCGGACCGGCGTCCCGGGGACGGGTCAGGCCGCGGGCTGGTCGACCGGGCAGGCGTACGCCGTGCGACCGCCCAGCTGCCACGTGCGCACCCGGGCGCCGCAGCGCCGGCAGGTCGGCCGCTTGTAGACCCACCGCTCGTCGGGCGCCGCCGGGTCACTGACCACCTGGCCGGCGTCGCGGCCCAGCGTCAGGTACCCGACGGCGAGGTCCCACAGCCGGCGGGCCGGCGCCGGCCCGACCGCCCGGGCTTCCGGGTCGAGGCCGGCGAGGAAGAGCAGCTCCGCCCGCCAGGCGTTGCCGAGGCCCGCCCACACCGCCTGGTCGAGCAGCGCCGCGCCGACCGCGCCCCTGGCGGCGCCGAGCCGGCGTACGGCGTCCTCGCCGTCGGCGTCGGCGCGCAACGGGTCCGGGCCGAGCGAGGCCCGCAGCGCGCGCTCGCCGTCGTCCGGGAGCGGTTCGCAGCGGATGGGCGCGATCAGGTCGTACGCGACGTCGGCGCGGGCCAGGCGCAGCCGGACGCCCTTGCGGGGCGGGACGGCCGGGTCGTCGTGGCGCAGGAACAGCCCGCGCATGCCGAGGTGCACGTGCAGAGCCGGCGCGTCGTCGACGTGGTAGAGCAGGTGCTTGCCGTACGCCTCCACCGCGCGCAACCGCCGCCCGTCGTACGGGCCGGCGTCGAGGCGATTCTGCGGGCTGGACACGGCGAGGACCTGCCCGGCGAGCGCGGCGTGCTGGTCGCGCGCGTACCGGTGGACGAGGTGGCCCTCGGGCATGCGGTCCGGGTACCCGCGGCGCGGGCGCGAAAACGGCGCGTCCGGGGTGCGGGAACAACGGCGATCGGTCCGCAGTTGTCCCTCTTTGTGACCGACGTCGTCCCGCACCCTCGGCTCTTCGACATCCGCCGGATCTACGTGGAGCCGGAGGCCGCCGCGCTGCCCCGTGGGCGGGCCGTGCTGGAGCGCTTTCCCGACGCGGAGCGCGTCGAGGTCGAGAGCCACTCCCGCATCCCGGAGCTGTACGGGGACGAGACGAACGTGGCCCGGTGGGTGCGGATCAAGACGGAGGCCCTGGTGCTGGGGGTCAAGAAGTCCCTCACCGCCCGCCCGAACGGCCGCTCGGCCGACTTCATCGCCCCGTCCACGGCGAACGGCTGCGCGATGGCGTGCGCCTACTGCTACGTGCCGCGCCGCAAGGGCTACAGCAACCCGGTGACGGTCTTCGCCAACATCGACCGGATCACCGGCTACCTGGGCCGGCACGTGGGCCGGCAGGGCGTCAAGGGTGAGCCGAACCAGTGCGACCCTGACGCCTGGGTCTACGACATCGGCGAGAACTCCGACTGCTCGCTGGACGCCCGCATCTCCGACAACGTCCGGGACCTGGTGGCCCTGTTCCGGGGCCTGCCCACGGCGAAGGCCACGTTCGCCACGAAGCACGTCAACCGTGACCTGCTCGACTGGGATCCCCGGGGCCGGACCCGCGTCCGGTTCTCGCTGATGCCGGCCCGCGACGCCAAACTGCTCGACATCCGGACGTCCCCGGTCGCGGAGCGGTTGGCCGCCGTCGACGACTTCGTCGCGGCCGGCTACGAGGTGCACGTCAACTTCAGCCCGGTGGTGGTCCGTGACGGGTGGCTGGACGACTGGGCGGAGCTGCTCGACCAGCTCGACGACGCGCTCGGGCCCGCCGCCAAGGCGCAGCTCGCCGCCGAGGTCATCTTCCTGACCCACAACGACCGGTTGCACGAGGTGAACCTCGGCTGGCACCCGAAGGCCGAGGAGATCCTCTGGCGGCCGGATCTCCAGCAGCCGAAGCGGTCGCAGACCGGCGGCTGGAACGTGCGGTACCGCACCGGCAGCAAGGGCGCCTACGTGGCGGCGCTGACGGAACTGATCGCCGCGAAGGCGCCGTACTGCCGCGTCCGCTACGCGTTCTGACCGGCTCCGGTTCACGGAAAGCAGTTCAGGGCCACCCCGAAAAGGGTGACCCTGAACTGAAAGATTGTCCGGCGGTGTCCTACTCTCCCACACCCTCCCGAGTGCAGTACCATCGGCGCTGGAGGGCTTAGCTTCCGGGTTCGGAATGTAACCGGGCGTTTCCCCTCCGCCATGA